>PLRZ01000477.1:0-8500 GCA_003164075.1 Bryobacterales bacterium
GTGGTACGCAGTAATGGACCGCAAGTAGCCGTAGTGGGCTCCGACGGTGTGGTGCACTTCAAGCTGATTCATCTGGGCCGTGATTTCGGCGATCGCATCGAGGTGTTGGACGGGTTGGAGGAAGGACAGATGTTGGCCGTCAACCCGGGCGACACCGTGCGCGAAGGCGTCAAAATCAAGCCCCTGGCGGCCGCGGAAAAGGCCGCGCCCAAACGGTAGTCAGCCCATGAACAACCTGATTTTCGCACGCGGGGATGCCCGGCGGGCCTTCGCCGCTCTCCTGTCCGTCTCTCTCGGTCTCACTCCGCTTTTCGGTCAGGATCGGACCGAACTTCCCCGCACAGGCCCTCCGGTGAATCTGCAGAACTCCGCACGGGTCCACGAATTAATGCGCGCCGGCAATCTTTATCTATCGCTGCAGGATGCCCTGGCCCTGGCTATCGAGAATAACCTGGACATCGAACTGGAGCGCTACCTGTTGCCGCAGGCCGATGCCGAATTGCTGCGCTCGCAGGGTGGCGGCACGCTGCGGGGGCTGAACTTTACACTGGCGGAGGTCCCCACCGGGGTCGGCGGGCCGCTGAGTCCGGTGGAGACCGGCGCGGCGGTGGCGGGGCGCGCCAGTACCGGATCCTCGGTAGCTACCAGCGCCACCGAACTGGGCGTTCTGGGCGCGCCGCAGGACAATCTCTCGGTGCAGGGCGCCATCGCCCAATCGAACGGAACGGCCGTTCCTTCTTTCGATCCGGCGGTGACCGGGCTGCTGAACTTTACTCACCAGACTACCCCCCAGACCGCCTTTCAGTCCTACGATACCAATGCACTGGTGACCAATACCACCACCGCCAACGCTGGCATTTCCACGGCCTTCTCCACGGGCGCGGTGGCTTCCCTCAACTTCAACAACAACCACACCAACTGGAATTCCCTGACCTCCGGATTCAACCCGTACAACGGCTCTACCTTGGGAGTGACGGTCACGCAGCCGCTGCTGCGCGGTTTCGGCAACACCCTCAACCGTCGTTTCATCCGCATCGCCGGCAATGAGCGCCGCATCACCAGCCTGCTGTTTCGGCAGCAACTCATCAACACCATCTACGGAGTGGTCCGCCTGTATACCGATTTTGTAGCGCTCTACGAAGATGAGAAGGTCAAACAGGAGACGCTCACGCTAGCTCAAAAGCTGCTGGCCGACACCCAGGCGCAGGTGGAAATCGGAACGCTGGCGGTAGTGGAATTGACCCGCGCCAATGCGCAAGTTGCCGCCGCGCGGCTCGACCTGATCAACGCCCGCGGTCTGCGCGAAGAGGAAGAGGCCATCGTCAAGAACGTGCTCACCCGGCGCAACGACGATGCCGAAGTGCGCGACGCACGCATCATCCCCACCGATACGCTCACCATTCCCGACCAGGAAGACGTTCGCCCGATCCAGGATCTGGTGACCGGCGCGTTGCGCGATCGGCCGGACCTGGCGCAGGCGCAGTTGCAAATCGACAACTCGCAGATCGGCCTGGAGGGCTCGCGCAGCGCCACTCTGCCCGAAGTGGACCTGGTGGGCACGATGCAGAACAACGGCCTCGCCGGCACTACCGGTACGGGACTTCCCAACCCCTATCCCGGGTTCAACGGGGGGTATGGCAGCGCGCTGGAACAGATCCTGGCGCGCAATTATCCCACTTATGGGGTCGGCGTGCAGGTCACGCTACCCATCCATAATCGCGTGGCTGAAGCCGACCTGGCGCGCGACGAAGTACAGGTGAAGCAGCAGCAGGTGCGGCTGGCGCAGTTGCAGAATCAGGCCCGCCTGGAAGTGGAAGACGCACTCATCGCCATGCGCCGCGCACGGGCCTCCTACCAGGCGGCGGTGGAAGCGCGGCGTTTGCAGCAGGAGTCGCTGGAGGCCGAGCAGTCCAAGTTCGAGATCGGCACCTCCACGTCGTTTTTCGTGATTCAGTATCAGAGCCTNNGCCGCGCTGGAGCGCGCCACTGGCACGATTCTCGACCAGAACCATATTTCGTTCGATAACGCCGTAAAAGGTAAGATGTAAGGTTGATCGCTTCACTCTCCCGGCGCTTCCGCCGCCGGCGCATGCAACGCTTCGTCTGTGAGTGCCACATCACGGCGGACACGCGCGTCCTCGACATCGGCGGCACACCGGACAATTGGCAACTGGTTTCCGTGGCGCCGCGAGTTGTGCTGTTGAATATGCCGCGCGCCCGCGCCGATCTGGCCGACGCCGCGGTCTGGGTGGCCGGCGACGGCCGCTTCCTTCCCTTCCGCGATGGCGCCTTCGACGTAGTCTTCAGCAACTCCGTGATCGAGCACGTGGGCGACGCCGCCAGCCAGGAGCGTTTCGCGCGTGAGGTGGCTCGCGTGGGCCGCGCCTTCTGGGTGCAGACGCCCAATCGCTGGTTTCCCGTGGAGCAGCACCTGCTCACGCCGCTGGTGCACTGGCTGCCGAAGCGTTGGCAGCGCGCCATCGTGCGCCGCGGCACGGTGTGGAGCGCGTTGACGCGTCCCACTCCCGACCGCCGCGATTTCTATATCGACCATTTCCTGCGCGATATCCGTCTGCTGAGCTTCCGCCAGGTGCAGGAACTGTTTCCTGGCGCGCGCATCATTCGCGAGCGATTTCTGGGGATCACGAAATCTCTGATCGCGTGCCGGGGATGAACGTCCGAGTTTTTTGTTGACACCATAAATTTTATTTATGAGTGTAAACGGAGGGAATAGATTATCATCGGTGAATCTCGATTTGGGTCAGGAGTCTTGTGCGCCTACTGAAGACGTTCTTGCTGTTCTCTATCGCGGCAGGTGCCGCCTTTTCGCAAGTTACCACTACAGCCCGCTTGGATGGAACGGTCACCGACCCGCAGGGGGCATCGGTGCCCGGAGCGCAGGTGGAGGTGGTGCAAACCGCTACCGGCCAGAATTTCCACGCGGTAACCGATGATAAGGGCTATTGGGCTCTACCGTCGCTGCAGACCGGCGGGTACAAGGTAACCGTTACTCATACCGGCTTCCGGTCCGCTACTAACGGAAACGTAACTCTCGACGCGGGTGTTCCCGCCACCGTCAAGGTGACTCTGGAAGTGGGCGCGGCTACGGAAACGGTGGAAGTTACCGCCGGCGCCGAAATCGTCCAGAGCACTTCGGCGACGGTCAGTTCCACGCTGCAAGGCGGGCAGATCAACGATCTTCCGTTCACCAGCCACAATGTCACCGAACTGATCGCCAGCCAGCCCGGCACTCAGAGCGCCGATGGAGTCCGCTACGCCACCATTAACGGCCTGCCGCAGACCACCATCAACATCACCATCGACGGGATCAATGTCCAGGATAATGCGACCAAGAGCAATCCGGACGCGATCTTCAGCGCCGTTCAGGCCCGGACCCAGGCCATTGAGGAAATGACCATGAGCACGGCCGCGGCCAACGCCGACAGCTCCGGCGAAGGCGCGGTGCAGATCAAGTTTGTCACCAAGGGCGGATCGAACCAGTTTCACGGCGGCCTCTATGAGACCAACCGCAACTCCTACTTCGAAGCCTGCTACTTTTTCAACTGTCTCCAGCACATTGCAAAAGACCAGATCAATCTCAACGAATACGGATTCACCATCGGCGGACCGGTAGTGAAAAACAAGCTCTTCTTCTTCGAATCGTTCGAGTTTTTCGACCTGCCGCAGACATTTTCGGAAAGCCAGATGTGGCTCACGCCCACCGCCGCCACCGGCGTTTTCCAGTACAACGTGGGCGGGGTGACGAAAAGCGTCAACTTACTCACGCTCGCGGCGGCCGAGAATCCTTCCCTGCCGGCCGGTACCCGTCCGTTTCCAACCGTTGCCGATCCGACCATGGCGAAGACCTATGCGCTGATCAATCAGCTCACCAATGCCGCAGGCACGCTCGCCAGCCGCGTCGCAAACAATAACGACTACAACCGCAATAACTACTCGTCCAACACCAAGGCCGTGAACAACCGCAAGTTTCAGACCTCGCGCATCGACTACAACATTACCGAAAAGCACCACCTCAACTTCGTTTGGAATTATCAGACCAACGACCGCACTCCCGATGGCCTGAACCTCGAGTACGCCATCCTGCCGGGCACGGGAACCCAGTTGGGTTCTCCCGATCTGGAGGGCCAGTATGGCATCAACTGGACGGGAAGCATCGGATTGCGCTCAGTCGTCACGACGAATATCGTCAACGAGCTGACGGCGGGCATCCAGGGTGGCGCCAATGCTCTGGGCGACGGCCTTTCCCCGAACGACTATTCCATCTGGAACGGAAAGCTGGTGTCGTTTGGCGCGGCCGCGGCGGGTTCCACCACCCCGTACATGAGCAACCCCTACAACGGCAACTACACCAACTACGCCCCTCGCAGCACGCCGGTGTACCAGATCAACGACAACGTAAGCTATCTCAAGGGAAAGCACCTGCTCAATTTCGGCGGCAACTTCACGCAGGTGAATGCCTGGCAGGCGGCGGCAAATTCGTCGCTGCTCAATACCGTCACTCTGGGACAGGCAACCGGCGATCCGGATAATACCGGCGCCACTTCGCTCTTTACCACCAATACCCTTCCCGGAGCGAGTTCCACCCAACTGAGCGATGCCGCCAATCTGTACGCGGTGGTCGCGGGCCGGATTTCGGCGATCACCAGTTCCGCCGTGCTCGGAGAGCAGAGCAAGACGTACGGCGCAAACTTCGCCGTCGATCGCGACCGCCTGCGCGAATTCGCTTCCTACGTGCAGGATACCTGGCGCGCCACCTCACACCTCACGATCGTGCTGGGGGTTCGTTGGGACCGGCAGGGCGCCATTCGAAATCTGGACAACCTGTACACGCGGCCGGGCTATGCCGGCCTGTTTGGAGTCTCCGGCGTGGGCAATCTCTTCCAACCGGGCGTACTGGCCGGCTCGGCTCCCGTATTTTCGCTCGTACCGCCCGGAGTCGGAGGCTTTGACCCGGGCGTGGGCCACTTCAACCCTTCCTTTGGAATCGCCTACGTCATTCCCAAAGGTGTTTTGCACTGGCTGACTGGCGACGAAGCGGTCCTGCGTGGCGGCTTCAATCTCTCCACGCTGCGCCAGGGCATGGGCTTTCTGGACGGTGTCTGGAACGGAAACCAGGGCCGCAGCCTGAGCACCAGCTCGAGCCCTGGGACCACTCCCAGCATTTTCCCCGCGGGTAGCGTGCTATTCAGCGATGCCTCCTACCCTTCGTTGGTGCCCAGCACGATCGACGCCCAATTCCCCAATCCCAGTTTCCCGCTGGCCGTGCAGAGCGGCCAGAGCGTCGAGGACTACAATCCGAGCATCAAGCCGGAGTATGTGGAAAGCTGGACCCTCGGGTTCCAGCGGCCGTTGGGCAGAAATACGTCGGTGGAGTTTCGCTACGTGGCGAACCACGGAGTGGACCTCTGGTCGGCCGTGAATCTGAACGAAGTGAATACCGTTGAAAACAATTTCGCGCAGCAGTTTCAGGCGGCCCAGAATAATCTGGCGATCGCCAACGGTATCTCGGTGGCACAGCTTCTTCTTCCCACCACTAAGCTGACCGTCAATAACTATAGCGACACGGGCTTACCCGGACAGAATCCCGTGCCTCTGATCACTGTCGGTATTGGCAGTAATGTCGATCAGACTACCATCACCCAGCTCCAGCAAGGCCAGGCCGGCGCAACCGCCAATGCGATTGCCACTAACGCCACGCGCATGGCCAATTTAACCAAAGCGGGATATCCCATCAACATCTTCCAGGTGAACCCCAACAACGGGGGCAACTCCACGGAGATGACCAACCGCAATTCGAGCACCTACAATTCCGGCCAGGTGGAAGTGCGCCGGCGCCTCGCCGCCGGTCTCCAAATGCAGGCAAGCTATGCGTTCTCCAAATCGCTGACCGATTCGAACACGCCCACCCTGCGCGATTGGGGCGGGAATAAAGGTCCCACCACTTTCGACATCCGCAACGGTTTCAAGATGACCTGGATCTACCAGTTGCCGTTCGGCCAGGGCCGCTCGCTTCTTTCCGGGGCGCACGGCGTGCTGGGCAAAGTTGTAAGTGGTTGGGAGATCGCCGGCGTCGGACGGGTGCAAAGCGGCACCCCGATCAACATAGTCAGCGGCCGCGACACGTTTAACCAGAACGACGGCGGCGTGGTGCTGCACAACATGACTGCCAAGCAGTTGCAGAACGACGTGGGGCTCAACTTTACGAGCCAGGTTAGTGCCAGCGGAGTAACTACCGGCACGGCCTATTACCTGCCGCAGGCCCTGTTACAGAATACTCTTGCGGCCTTCAACATCAGCGGGACGTTCGTCCCCACCGCGCCTTATATTGGGCCGTGCAACACCGCGGGCCAGATTTGCGATCAGGTATTTCTCTGGGGCCCGTGGTTCTCCAAATGGGATGCCAGCCTGGTGAAGCGCACGCAGATCAAGGAACGATTGAACCTGGAGTTCCGCGCCGAGGCGCTGAACGTCTTCAATCATCCCAACATTCTGGTCCCGGGCGGCGCGGCTACCGGCGGCAACATCAACGCCACCGTCAATTCCTCCTTCGGACAGACCACCTCGGCCTTCCGGGACCTCAATAACACCAACGATCCGGGCGCACGCAGCCTGGAATTCGTGATGCGCCTGAACTTCTAGTTTCAGCGAGTCTGAGAACGTTGTGAGAGGCGCGAAGCGACAAATCTCAGACCGCCTGCCCGCCCGCACTGAATTAGGTCCGCTGTTCGAATAGGATTGAGGGCAGGCGAGCACCGCCTGCCCCACCTGCGGGCTCACTGCAAATTCCACGACATGTCGGCAGTTGTACTGCCTGGGTTGATCCGCTTATCGAAACCCCAGGTCGCCATCGCACCCACAGCCGGCGTCGCCATCGCATCCGCAGCCGGCATCGCCGTCGCATCCACAACCGAAATCGTCGACACAACCGCAACCGGAATCGTCGACACAACCGCATCCGTAATCGGAATCGCAGGAGCATCCGATATCGCCGACGCAGGAGCAGCCGGTGTCGGAATTGCAACTGCATCCGGTGTCGGAAACGCAACTGCATCCGGTATCCGAATCGCAGGAGCAGCCGGTATCGTACACGCAGGGGCAGTCTCCCGGCACGCAGTTGCAGGAGCACCCGAAACCGGCCGGAAGCGACTCTCCACAACCGAGGGTGTAGACCGTGCCGCCGGCGATGTACTGCAACCCGCCGCACGCCGGGGAGGATGCGGCTATGTCCATGAAGCAGACCGATACGGTGGCGCCGGACGGCAACTCATAAAGATAAATGTTCCTGGCGGAGGCCACGGCGACATAGCGATTCCGCGGGTCCATGGCCGTCGACAGAGACGGCCCTCCGTTCCCTGGCAGTTGGGCGATCAAGGTCAGATCGGGCGCGGAGTAGAGTTGCGCCGGCGCGGACGCGTAGGCGATGGCCAGCAGCTTTCCATCGGCGCTAAACGAGAGGGATGTCGCAGTCGCCTGGCCGAGCAGCGAAACGATGGGAACCAGGCTTGGAAAAGCGTACATGTAGAGGCGCTGTCCGTCGTGAGCGGCAAGGTGCCGGCCGTTGGGGCTCAGGGCGAGAGCTTTGCCGGCGGCGGTTTGCAGGACCGCTCCGGTGGTGAGCGATCGCAGATATACCTGAGTGCCCGAGGTCACCAGCAAACGCCGTTGCGGTGCGCGGCCCCTGGCTGCCGGGATAAGAGCGGGCGGTGGAACGGCCACCTGGGCCATGGCGTCCGTGTCGGAAAAACTGCGCAGCAGCTTCGCCTCTGCCACGGACCAGATCCTGGTAGTTCGATCCTGGCTGACGGAGACCAGTTGGGCGCTGTCCGCCGTGAAGGCGACTCGGTTGACGGTATCCGTGTGTCCCACCAGAGCGAGCCGCGCCGCACCATCGGCCGACCAGAGTTCCAGATGGCCGCTCTGCATGGCTACGGCGATGCGGCTTCCGTCGGGGCTCACGGCCACTTGGAGGGGAACGGCGTCGGTAGGGATCGAACGAAACAGGGCGCCATTAGGAATGGTCCAGAACTTTACGAAACTGTCCCGCCCCGCGCTGATCAGAGTGTTCCCGTCGGGGAAATAGCTCAGGCTGGTGAGGGAGATCGCATGAGCGAAGGCGCCGGCCGGGCAGACCGCTGCCCGGGCGTTGCGGGGAAAGCCGGCGAAGGCCCCCGCGGTGAGCAGGCCCATCAGGTTTCGACGAGTCAGAGAGGCGCAGGGGGGAGCGCTGGTCGCGTTTGGAGGCAGAGGGAAATTCGAAATCCGGTCGTCAAATCTGGTTTTCATGACCGCCCCGCTTTGTTATCCAGGATTAGAATACCTGAATCTCTGTTGTTCTAATAGTAGGCTTTTGGAGCTACCGTGGATTAGTCCTGCCGCCGCACCGGAAAGCCCGTTTTTGTGGCGCAGGCACTCCTGCATGGGGTCGAGACTCAGACCTCCTGATCTTTCCCGGCAGCCTGGCGGGGAAAATGGGCTGAGC
>PLRZ01000477.1:8533-14027 GCA_003164075.1 Bryobacterales bacterium
GGGCTCACTGCAAATTCCACGACAACAGGAGTTCTGAATTTCGGGCTACCAGGGAAACTGGGTTGAGCCTTCCTTGCAAGGACGGAAGGCTTCAAAGGGTGGGGCAGGCGGTGCTCGCCTGCCCTCTATCCTGCTTAGGGGCCGCGAAACAATAAGCTGACCAAATGTCTCGAACGTGCGCAATCGCACCCTAACGGGGTGCCCTCTGGGCCCGGCTCTGTCAAATGCGCATGCCGAGCCGCGCGCGTGAGTGCACAGGATATTTTTTCGCGGCTTCTTAGGCAGCGGGCTTGGTTCAGCGAGGACCGGCGGGCAGGCGAGCACCGCCGGCCCCACCGAAGACTCTGGACTCCTGATATCGCCCGGCATTCTGGAGCCGCCGAGGAATCAGACTGAGCCACCACTTCGCAGAACAAATTTAGCCACGGATGAACACAGANNAATGTCTTTGCCCGGACTCGAAGAGATCACTCTCATTCCATGACATCAGGAGTTCAGAGGACTCTCATCGCCAGTAGGCCAGCAACGCGCTAGCCTCGCTAGCCCTGCCGGAACCCACGGGTGGAGCCGGTGATTTTTGCCAGGATCTGGTCCTTGGTCAGGGCGCGAATGATGTCGCAGCGGCCGGCGCCGGCGAAGTCCTCGGGATTCCAATGCAGGGACTTGTGATAACAATCGCCCGCGCAGTTCCATTTGGCGAAGCATCCGGCGCAATACTCCAGGCGGTCGACGGTATGGGCGCGAAGGGCGCTGTACACCCGCTCGTCGAAATCGAAGCCGGACGGGCCGTCGGAGGGGCGCCCGTAGAAGAACCGCTCGGCCCATGGCTGATGCTCGTCGGCGACTTCGTGGCAAGCACTGATATTTCCCGCCGGGGACACACAAAAATTGTCGTTGGCCACCCCGCAGAAGCGATTCGTCAGGCTTCCCAGCCGAGCGCCGGAGAAGCGGAGGAGTCTCGCGGCCTTGGCGGATGTGCGCTGCGCAGCGCGGTACGACTCGATGAAAACGGCGGTTTCCGCGTCGGCCGCATCGCGGCCTCGTCCCATGCGGTACAAGGGTTCCACCTGAATGGCCCGCGGCCGGAAGCGGCGGCAAATATACGCGATGGAGTGCGCCAGGCGGGGCGCTCCCTCGGCGGTGACCGTCATGCGGATGGAATAGCGAAAGCCGGCGCGGTCGAATGCCCGCAAAGTGGCGAGGACGATGTCGCTCGAACCGCGGCCGGACGGAAAGGGCCGGTTGGCATCCTGAACTTCCGGCAAGCCGTCAAACGAGACGGTGGCGCTATCCAGGTGGGAGACGATCCATGCCCGTTTAGCGGGCGTGAGTACTCCATTGGTGGTGAGTGAGGCGCGCAGGCGCAAACCGCACGATCGGGCGACCCCACGGGCGTAGAGATGCGATTCCGCGAGCAGTTTCCAATGCGCCGTCGGCTCTCCGGCTCCGTGATAGTTGACTTCAAAGGATGCCGCTCCGGCAGCTACGGCGTTGGCGGCCACGAAGTCGATGGCGCGCCGCGCCGTCTGGGGCTGCATGAATTTTGGGGGAGCTTCGCCGGCTGCCGCGTAGCAATAACGGCAGCGCAGATTGCAGGCATTGGTGAGAAGCAGGGTGGCGGAAGTAGGCCGCGGAGGCCCCGTGGGCGAGGCACCGGGCGTTTTCCCGTCATCGATGGCGGCCGGCCCTTCGCGCAGCAGGCGCACCATCGCGGCGTCCGCAATCAGCGCCGCGCGGCGTAACGGGGCGTACACCAGATACCCGGCATCCCCGAGGGGCAAAACGTACAGTTCGGGAGTCATTGTTTCCGCGGCGAGGATGCGGCGGCCGTGCGGAACCGCAGCAACGTAGCCGGCAGCGGAACACCGTCCGCACTGACAAAAGCTTGCCCTCCCGACCAGCGCAACGGAATCGTATAGTCGCGGTCCGGTTCCAAAGCGAGGGGAATGGTAATCGCCGTACCGCCGGCATCGAAGCGCCCTCCGCTGAGCTTGGCGCTCTTGGCCGGGCCGACGCGGCTCATGGGCATGCTGAACCGGACGATGATCGCCGTGGTGCCGGGGTCGACATCGCGCGCGCCATCCGGAATGCTGGTGGAGAGCACTTTCGGCTGAAAACGATCCAGCAAATCCGTCGTGGTGGGCGCGACAGCGGCGAAGAATTCGACCACGCGCGGCATGAACGACTGGAACGTGGGGTACTGCCGGCGGTCGTTCCGGTAGGTTTCGAGGAGGTCAACAAGACCGCCCATCCACACGAACGATCGCGCATTTTCCTGCCGGATCGCCGCGCGCGCCGCGTCCCGCCCGTCATGTTCGCTCACATATTCAATGGCGGCGGCGCGCTCCAGCGAGGCATTCAGCATGAGCCGCCAGTTCCCGTAAGACTGGCGCTGCATGGCGGCGGAGACGTGGGTGTAGATCTGGCTGGCGGGCTTCTCCATTTGCGGCCGAATTCGCCGGCGGCCGGGCTCACGTAGACATCCGCCAGTTGGTGCACCAGGACGGCGCGCCAATCGGAGTCGAACACCGGAAGCCCCGCGAAGTCTACCTTGGAAACGCCGGGGATGGCGTAGATCTGCTGCGCGCCGGACGCGTCTATGAAACGCGCCGCGTAGCTGGGAGCGCCGTTGGCCATTCCGGGAACGATGTTCAAGCGAGCCGGCAAGGAAGGGCCGAAAAAGCGTGCGAACCAGTCGAGATCCGCCTTATCCCGGATGAACGCTTGCAGGCGGGCGTCCGTGGCGGAAAACAACGGCTGCTGCGATGTCAGAAAAGCCTGGAAGTTGGTGTCGGCGGCGAATCGCCGTACGGCGCTCAGGAAGTCGCGAGCTTTGGCGGGATTCCAACCTTCGTACAGATGCAGCCCCGGCCGGTCGAAAGGGACCAGTTCGTCAAGGGTATCGACGTCCCGTACGTGGACCGCCAGGTTCATCGGGGCGGCGAAGGCGATACCCAGGGAGTGCGCCCATTGCACCGCGTCGTGATCGCGGTAGGGGGCGAAGTAACTTTCAATTGCCCGATCGTATGCCGCGACGCGGCATTGGCGGTATTCCTGGTTTCCGGCGAGGCGGAACAGGATGCTCATAAGTTCGACACGCGAGTCGGTGCCGGCACGCCAGTCTTGCGCACTGGCGGGTACGGCGGCTCCCAGCAGCAATGCCAGGACCGTGACCGCAATTCGGCGGGGCATGCATGTTTCCTACGCTACAAAAGTAACAGCAGGAGTACAACGGGACAAGACTCGTTGGAGCTAAAGAAGAACGTGCGTCGCCCGTTGCAGTCGGGCGCCACCGACACCTAAGCAGCCGCGAAGAAATATCCTTTGCACTCAGACCCAACCGCTTGCTCCCGCGCGNNTTAGGGAGCGATTGCGCACGTTCGAGAGATTTGGTCGGCTTATTTCTTCGCGGCCCCTAAGTGCCGGCTATGCTGCGACCAGCCAGCTTCCTGTGCGCCGGCAGTGAGCCGTGACCCCCGCAGTGGCGGCGACGGTTTTGAAGTGTGGCTGCATGGGCGGCACTGGTGACTCTTATCGGGCGGCCTGCGAACTATGAGAGTGCGGGGCATTGGCCAACGGGAGAGCCGTGCCGAGCGCCTCAGCACTCCTTTGCGGGAGGCTTCACTGCCCGGACGAACGCGCTCATGAATTTCCCCTCTACCAGCGGCGCGATCGCGTCGGCATCGAGACCCTCACCGGTGAGAAACTGCCGCGCATCGTCGATGGTGTAAATACGGGTCGGCTCAATGTCGATCCCGTCGAAACCGGCCCTGGCCAGTTTGGCGACATAGTCGTAATCGCGCAGCGCCCCCGCGATGCAGCCGACCCATAGCTCCATGTTGCGCCTTACCTCCGCGGGAACCTCGCCTCGCACCACCACGTCGGACACGGCGAAGCGTCCGCCGGGCTTCAGCACGCGGAACGCTTCACCGAGCACGCGGTCCTTATCGGCCGAGAGATTGATCACGCAATTGGAGATGATGACGTCCACGCTGTTATCGGGCAAAGGGATGCTTTCGATTTCGCCCTTCAAAAACTCCACGTTTTCGACTCCGGCTTTGCGTTGATTCTCGCGCGCCAGGGCGAGCATTTCATCGGTCATATCCAGGCCATACGCCTTGCCGGCCGGCCCCACGCGCTTGGCGGATAGCAGTACGTCGAGGCCGCCGCCCGACCCGAGATCGAGGACAATTTCGCCAGGTTTCAGTTGAGCAAGGGCGGTAGGATTGCCGCAGCCGAGCGAGGCCAGCACGGCCTTCTCCGGGATGAGGCCTTGCTCGCTCGCGCTGTAGAGATTGGTGGTGATGGGATCGCAGCAACGAAGGCCGGGATCGCAACAGGCTTTGAGGCTGCCTGACTCTGCCACGGCGCGGGCCGCGCTGCCATATTTTTGCTTCACTTGCTCTTTCACGCCGGTTGGGGTGTCCATAGGGGCTCTCCTTGTATATGCTTAAGCAAATATATTATACCCTCAACGTATCTGTCAAGGCGTATATTTAAAGTGATGGGACGCGCAGCGAAAGCCTTTGACCTGCCTCGCCTGTTTGCCGCCCTGGCAGATCGCACACGGTTGCGCCTGCTGAACCTGATGAATGGGCGCGAGGTGTGCGTGTGCTATTTCGTTGAGATCCTGAAGCAGAGCCAGCCCAAGGTGTCGCGGCACCTGGCCTACCTGCGCCGGGCGGGAATTGTGAGGGCGCGGCGCGAAGGAAAATGGATGCACTACAGGATTGAGCGGCCGGCGGATGGCGGAGCTGCGGCAATTCTGGATGCAGCTCTCGATTCGCTGGGCTCAGACCGGGAGATGCAGGCCGATTTGGAGCAGCTCGACATGGCTTGCTGCCAACGCGAGCGGTTCGTCACCCTTGCGGGCGCGCCTGTTCCGGTCGATTTCGAGATCAACCCGGCCTGATGTGCGGCTAAGGGAACACACGACGGAAGCGCACCGCAAAAGGGCTTTTCAGGCGGGGGCTTCTGTGTCATGCTTGGACGCNNCCAAGCCGAAACCGAAACCGGAACCCGCGCGCAAGCGCGAAATCTTCGCGCCGCCACCGCCGCCCAAGTAGACGGCGATTAGAGCGGGTTTTGGCTGGGTGGCCGCGGGCCGCGCAGGGAGTCGTGTCTGAGGCGGCGGGTTGCCGCTCCCAGTTCTTCCGGCCCCTGGGGTTTCGCTTCGACATGCAGCGATCCACTGCTGTTTACAGCCGTTCCCGGATTCATGGTGACGCGACTTTACAGTAGCGTTCCTTCACAAAGCCGTCTGCTTACCAGCGCAGCCACTCTACCCCGGCTCGCCGCGATCGTGCATCTTGTGGTGCGAGCTTGAGACCCAAGAGACCAGCGGCGCGGCAGATGGCTCCAATGCTTTACTCTCGAAGTTGCGAATCATTCACGCATCAGGGAGCCTGAATCTTGCGTATTGTTCTATCGAACATCGGGACCTTTGGGGATATCAATCCCTTGATTGCAATTGCGCTGGAGTTGAAGCGGCGTG
>PLRZ01000108.1:0-7667 GCA_003164075.1 Bryobacterales bacterium
GTCGCGGCGAGGTGTGAGCGTCGGTGGGGCGGGCATCGACTCGAACCGCTTCCCGGGCCCGCGAACGGCTCCGTCGCGGCGAGGTGTGCCGAGTGGCGCGGCCCGGTATCCACCGAAGTTAGCAGACCGGCCGCGCTGCGCCGTTCCGTAAAGTTCTGTAAAGAGACCCCGCATTTGACTTTGCGGAGCGCATCCAGCTATACTTTTTTGACCGCGCCGCTTCAAATCCCTTTTCAGAACCTGCAACTTTTGGTGCCGCGCCTGCGTCATATCCATCTGATCCGTTGTGATCGGCAATCTTAAGAGAAACGAATACTATTATGAAGAACGGACCGAAACCGAAACCCGCTACCTACCGTAAAATGCTGGAAAGCAAAGCGGAGGAAGTCCGTCAAAGCATGTCCGCCCAAAAGGCGGCCCAGGTGGTCGCCCGGCTGGATGTGCCCTCGGACGAAGGCGACCTCAGCCAGCAGCATCACGAAGNNTCTGCATGGAGTGCGACGAGCCGATCTCCGGCAAGCGCCTGGATGCCGTTCCGTGGGCCCGCTATTGCGTGACGTGTCAGGAACTGATTGCCAACCGCATCGCCGACGGCGAGCTGGTGGAGTATCAGGAAGCCGACCGATGAAACTGGCGGATTTGCGCAAGTTGGCGATCCGCCGTCAAATCCGAATTCGTTTCCCCCTGGCCAACGGGATGGAGTGTGTCCTCAACGAGCACGGAGTGGCGCGTGTGCCGACGCTCCACGGCATCCCGGATTTCAACCTGGAGCGGGAGCTGGCCGCGGTCCAGGAGTTCCAGTGCGACACCCTGACCACCGATCCGAAGGCGCCGGTACATTCCCGCACCATGCGCCGCGAGGAGCTGGCCGCCCTGGCGGACGGGTCGCCCACGGCTGAAGCCCACGAGCACGAAGAGGAATAGCCAGGCGTGCCCCGCCAGCACCGGCGAGACGGCCTGGAAGGGCCGGTGAGTGCTGCCTGCCCGCGGGAGAGCGGCAACCCGCCCCGGCCAGCCACCGGTAGCCGAATCGGGTTACAATACAAGGGCCGTTCGCAACACCTGTTTTACTTCCCGAAAGGGTTTGGGGGGACGCCATGGATAAGCCGGCTCAGAATATCCAAGACAGTTTCTTAAACAACGCGCNNCGGGGCGAATCAAGAGTTTCGACAAATACTCGCTGGTGCTGGAGACCAACAATCAGGAGCAGTTGATCTTCAAACACGCCGTTTCCACGGTGGTCACCCAGAAATCTTCCCATTCGTACGGAGCCAGCTCGTCGCCGGTGGCGCCGGGCGTGTCCGGCGGATCCACGCCGGGAACGCCGGTTCACGCGGATTCCGCGGAGGCCTAGACCACGTCCCAGAACATTCCGGCTCGTGAACGGGCGATTTTGGTCGGCGTCGAATGGAAGACCCGCAGCGCCGCCCAGCGTTCCAACGCCATTCGTGTGGATGAGTCGCTGGAGGAGTTGGCCGAACTCGCCGCAAGCGCCGGCGCGCAGATTGTCAACCGTGTGGTGCAGGCGCGGCCGGGCCCGGAAGCGGCCACCCTCATCGGCCAGGGCAAGGTGGAGGAACTGCGCGGCACAGTGAAATTCCTCTCCGCCGATGTGCTGATCTTCGATCACGACCTGACCCCGACCCAGCAACGCAACCTCGAAAAAGCGGTGGACTGCAAGGTGATCGACCGCACGCAGCTCATCCTGGACATCTTCGCTTCCCGCGCGCGCACCCGCGAGGGCCGCATGCAAGTGGAGCTGGCGCAGCTCAGCTACCTGCTGCCGCGGCTTTCGGGCCACGGCGTCGAGATGTCGCGGCTGGGCGGCGGAATTGGCACCCGCGGCCCCGGTGAAACCAAGCTGGAAACCGACCGCCGGCGGATTGCCCACCGCATCAAGAAGATCAAGGACGATCTGGAAAGCGTGCGTGCCGGAAGGGCGCTGCACAGGCAGCGGCGCAGCGCCGTCCCGCTGGCCACGCTGGCGCTGGCGGGATACACCAACGCCGGCAAATCGACGCTCTTCAATCGCCTCACGCGCGCCAGCGTGCTGACCGACGCGCGCATGTTCGCCACCCTCGACCCCACCGTAAGACCGTTAGCCCTGCCGTCGCGCCGCCGGGTGCTGCTGAGCGACACCGTGGGTTTCATCCGCAGCCTGCCCACCACTCTGGTCGAGGCCTTTCGCGCCACCCTGGAAGAGGTGAAAGAGGCCGCGCTGGTGCTGCACGTGGTGGATCTTTCCGCGCCGAACGCCTCCGAAAACACGGCCCACGTGCTGCAGGTGCTGGCGGAAATCGACGCCGCGCAAATTCCGCAGATCCTGGTAATGAACAAAGTGGACCGGGCGCTGGACGGCGCGGCGGCGGATACCGAGGCGATCAAGCGCCGGCTGCTGAGCGGATCTTCGGGACACGGAGATGCGCGCGCCGTGGCCATTTCCGCCCTCACCGGCGAAGGCATGGACCGGTTGCTCCAGACCATCGACGAAGTGTTGCCGCTCGATCCCATTGTGCGCGCCACCTTCCACCTGCCGGCAGGCGACGGCGCAACCGTGGCGATGCTGCATGAATTCGGCAGAGTGCTGTCCACGAATTACAGCGGGGAAGAGTGCGAAATCGAGGCGGAAATTCCAGAGTCTTTGGCACGCCGCCTGGCGGAAAAAGATTGAATTAGGAATCCACGATGCTGTGGAAAACTCTGTTGGAAAATGGCCGTAACGGGGTATTAAAGTGCCGCAAAAAAGGCACTTACGACAAATTGAACCAGCCGGCAGCATTGTACCTTAATTGCTTGTAAGTAAAGCAATTAGAGACGAGACACAAGCGGCATTAATGGCTGCCCGGAATATTGCGGCAAAATTCGTCGCACTGCTGCGTTTTCCACATATTCAATAGGGGATATCCTGTGGTTTTGGAGGCCCGGACTTGTCTGCTACACTGGACTTCGACGGCGGTGTAGCTCAGCTGGCTAGAGCGACGGTCTCATAATCCGTAGGTCGGGAGTTCAAGTCTCCCCGCCGCCACCAAATCTAAAGAAGCTGTTAGCTTTTGGCTCTTGGCTTTCAGCACGGGTGTCTGCGTCGAGGCGCGGTTCGTGGGAGTCTGAAACTGCGGGATCGGGCCGAGAGAGGCGGGGTGGGGCAGGCGGTGCTCGCCTGCCGGTCGGTCCGCGCTGAACCAGGCCGGCTGCCCAAACAGAATAGCGGGCAGGCGAGCACCGCCTGCCCCACCCCGGGAGTCATCCGAGGTCAGACCAAGAATCAAGAACCTGCGAGCAGTTTCCGGAGAGCACCATGCCTGCGACGTTTTACAGAGAACGGCGCTCGCCGGCCAAAAGCCAACAGCTTTCCCCCCCGCCGTTGTAAAATAATCGCTACCGGGAGAAAAGATGCTTCGGCTTGGGGGACTGCTGATCTGTTTGTGGGCGGGCGCATTGGCGAGCGCGGCCGGTTTGCCGTCCTACGCCGGCGCGGCCGCCTGCGGTAAATGCCATGCCAATGTCAGCCACACCTGGACGGCGTCACGGCACAGCAAAATGGTGCAGCCGGCCACGGTGGCAGGCGTGGTGGGAGATTTTGCCCGCGGTCCGGTAACCTTGCGGGGCGGCGTGTACCGCTTCCGCGTACAGGCCGGCGCCTACTACATCACCGAGTCGTACCTTACCGGCAAGCCGCAAGAGCATCGCGTCCAATACACCCTGGGAAACCGCCGCATCCAGCATTACCTCACTACCTTGGCCGATGGCCGTGTCATCGTGCTCCCACCCACCTGGGACGCGGTGCGGAAGAGCTGGTTCCACAACCTGGACATCGACGATCCCGAAGAGGCTCCCGGCGTGCAGGTGCAAATCTGGAATAAGAACTGCTATTCGTGCCACGTCAGCCAGGAACAGAAAAATTTCAGCGCGGAGAAGAACGCCTACCAGACTACCTGGCTCGATTTCGGCATCAACTGCGAACGGTGCCACGGGGCAGGCGCGGAGCACGCCGCGTTTTATGCCAATCCCAACCACCAGGGCAAGCCGGCGCACGACGTGGTGGTGCAGACGCGCCTGGACGCCGCCCGCAATAGCGCGGTGTGCGCCCAGTGCCATTCCTTCCGCGATATCCTTGTGGACGGCTTCACGGCAGGCGACAATTATTACGATCATTTCCTGCCCATTCTGGAGTTCGCCCAACCCCAGGGCGCGGATCCGCCGTACTGGACCGACGGCCGCCCGCGCCGCTTTTCGACCGACGCGTACGGCTTGTGGCAGAGCGAGTGCTTTCTGAAAGGCGGGGCCACCTGCCTGGATTGTCACGTGGTGCCGCACAACACCGATGTCGACAAGAACCCGCAGCTCCGGCCCGATGTGAACACTTTGTGTACGCGCTGCCACCAGGCGGTGGGTTCCGCGCTGACCAGCCATACCCACCATGCGGAGAAGAGCGCCGGCAGTTCGTGCGTGGAATGCCACATGCCCCGCACGGTGTTCAGCATCAAGGCCCAAATTCGCGACCACGCCATGACCATTCCCGTGCCGGAGAACACGCTGCGCCACGCCATTCCCAACGCGTGCAACGTGTGCCACAAAGATCGCGACGCGAATTGGGCGGTGGAGCGGATGAACGCATGGTACGGTTCGCAATCCCGTCAGAAGCTGATCCGCCGCGCCGATGCATTCGCCGGGGCGCGGAAAGGAGATGCGGACGCCGTTCCGCTGCTGCTCGCCATCCTCAGCGAACCGGCGGAGGGCGCCATGGTGCGGGCCAACGCCGTGGGACACCTGGGCGGGTTTGCCAGCGATCCGGCGGTCTGGCGCGCGATGTTGCAGGCGCTGGCCGACGCCGAACCGTTGGTGCGCGCCATCGCGGCACGCACGTTGAACCCCGGTCCGGCGAACCGTTCGGAAGCGGCGCCGGCGCTGGCGGCGCTGCTCAACGACCCGGTGGCGACGGTGCGTATCAACGCTGCCGTGGGGCTGATCGGCATGGGCATGCGCCAGCTTCCCGGTGAATATGTCGAGCCGCTGGAGCGCGCCAAGCAGTTGTTCCGTGCGCGGGCCGCGCTCAACGCCGACGATGCGGACCAGGATGTGGCGGCCGGGCGGTTCTACATGCTGACCGCCGACCCGGCCAGTGCCGTCGCGGCATTTCAGACCGGTTTGAAACTGGATCCGCAGGTCCCCGTGCAGTACCTGTTGGGCGGCGCGTACGCGGAACAGGGCAATCTGAGCGCCGCGAGGAAGGTCCTGGAAGCGATCCCCAGCGGCGATCCGCAATACGAGAAGGCGCAGCGGCTGCTCCAGGCGATCGCGGCACAGGAACGTTAGTTCACCACGGCTATTTCGGGGACAGGCTACATAACCTCGAAATACACCGGCCGAGTTTCGAGGTTATGTAGCCTGTCCCCGAAATTCTCCCTTACACCTCCAACTTCGCCGCGTTCGCCTGCTGGCGCGCCTCATAGATTCGCAGGTACAAGACCCGCGCCAGCGCCAATACCGGCACCGACAGAAAAGTCCCCGCGATTCCCGCCAGTTCCGCACCGGCGAACACACCGAAAAGCACCATCAGCGGATGCAATTCCACGCCGTGCCCCATCAGGTGCGGAGAGACCACGTAGTCCTGGAACATCCGGAAAGCTACGATGAAAATCACGATGGCGACCACGTGGCCGCTTGCCGCGCCGGCAATCACCAGGACAATGACCCCCGCGGCCAACGGCCCGANNCCCCCCCAGCAGCACCAGCGCCCGCATGTAGTGGGCCAGCACCAGGTCCATATCGGCCAGGACGTCGTCCAACAGTTTGCGCGGCGGCCCGGGCGTCAGCATGCCCAGGAGGTGCTTCCGCACCACGGGTCCATCCTTCAGGCAGAGGAATGCCAGAACCGGGACGATCACCACGTAGATCAGGTTGCCCATCAGCGCCAGAAATTTGAGGCCTAGAGAGGGAAGCGTCGAGATGAATTCGTTGGACCGGGTGATCAGTTCAGACTTGAGCGAGTCGGGAACCTTGCTCTGGAAAGATGCCTCCCAACCCTTCAGCGTGGCGGGGAATTTCTGCGCCAGATCCGTGGCCTGCGACACTACCCGAGTCCCAATCAGAATTCCCGCCACAACTGCCAGACCCACCAGAATCACGTAGGCTAATGCCAAGGCCGGAATACGCGTCCGGCTGCTGGGCAGAAGCCGGTCCAACAGGTTCACCAGCGGGGCCAGCAGGTAAGCGAACAGCACCGCCAACATAAAAATGAAGAGCGTGGACCGGACCAGATACACCAGCCACAACCCCAGCAGTACGAGCGCTGCCGTCCAGGTGCCACGCGCCGATCTAGAATCAATTCCCAGCATAATGTCGAGCCGAGTACATTCTACTCCGAAGCCTTGCCGGCGACTGGGATTTTCTCCACGCGCACGCGGGCAATCCGGTTCCGTTCCATCTCCAGCACGGTGTAACGGCGGCCCTCGTATTCCACCCATTCGCCAGCCTTGGGAATCTCCCCGCGGCGGAACAGCAGGAAACCGGCCAGCGTTTCGAACTCGCCCTCCGTNNACCTTTTCATCGTGCTCGTCTTCAATGCGGCCCACAATCTGTTCCAGCACATCCTCCACCGTCAGCATGCCCACAATGGTTCCAAACTCATCCACCACCATGGCCATGTGCGAACTGCCCTTGCGGAATTCCTCGAGCATTTGCGACAGCGGCTTGGTCTCCGGCACCACCAGGTGGCGGCGCAGGAGCCTGCTTACCCGAAACGCGCGGCTGGGACGCCCGGTGCGAATGGACTGGCGGCGCTCCTCCCAAACCGGCAGCAGGTCTTTGTAGTGCAGAATGCCGACGATTTTTTCAGGCACGCCCTCATATACCGGGAGGCGCGAATGCTGCTCCCGGATCATGGTGTGCAGCACCTCGTCCAGGCCGGCTTCGGAAGAGACGGAAACGATATCGTTGCGCGCCACCATAACCTCGCGCACCGCCACTTCGCCGAGGTCGAGCACCCGATGGATCATGTCTTCCTGCGTTTCCGGCAGATACCCGAGGCCGCGGCTGGAACTTACGATCAGTTTCAATTCTTCCGCCGAATGGCCGCCGCCGTGGGCCGCGGTCCGCAGGTGCAGGGCCCGCGTGATGGCGGAGGCGGAACGTTCGATGGTGACCACGAACGGGGTGGAAATCCGCAGGAAGAGCGCCAGGGGCGGCGCCACCAGGGCCGCCAGACGGTCCGCTTTGGCAATCGCCACGTTCTTGGGCACCACCTCGCCCAGCACCACGTGGAAATAGCTGATCGCCAAAAAGGAAACCGCCAGGCAGGCGGCGTGCAGGAATTTCGCGCTGAGGGGGGTGGTTACAGGAGGGATCGCCGACACCAGGATACGATATAGCGTGTCTTCACCGGCCCAGCCTAAGCCGAGGCTGGCCAGGGTAACTCCCACTTGTGTCAAAGATAACAAGCGTCCGGGATGGGCCAGCAGGTTGAGCGCCGCTTGCGCTCCGGCCTGCCCTTCCGCAGCCATCTGGCGCAATCGGGAGGGACGCACCGAGAGCAGCGACACCTCCGCCCCCGCGAAGAAACCATTCACCGCGATGAGCAGAATGACTAAAAGTATCTGAAAAGGGGAGTAGCTCACGGCCGACGATTATTTTAGCGGAACCGGATAACCAAAACCCAACTTAAGCGTCAT
>PLRZ01000108.1:7719-8894 GCA_003164075.1 Bryobacterales bacterium
GCTCGCGGGACTCTACTGGTATGTCTGGCGCCCCTTGCCGCAGCGCTCCGGCAGCGTCGCGGCTCCGGTCAGCGCGCCGGCCACTGTATCGTTCGATACACTCGGCGTGCCGCACATCAAGGCATCCAGCCAGGAAGACGCGTTCATCGCCCAAGGGTACGTCACCGCGCAGGACCGGTTGTGGCAGATGGACAGCTCGCGGCGCCTCGCCGGAGGCAACCTGGCGGAAATCATCGGGCCGCGCGCGCTCGATCTCGATCGCGAATCCCGCCAGTTGCGCCTGCGCCGGATCGCCGAAGAAGGCTATACCAGGCTGGCCCCGGAGGATCGCGCGGCCTTCGCCGCATACGCGCTCGGGGTCAACCAGTTCATCGCCACTCATCTGAACAATCCGCCGGTAGAGTTCACCCTGCTCGGCTACCAGCCCAGACCGTGGAGCGCGGTCGACTGCCTGCTGGTCTGCCTCAATATGTACCGCAGCCTCACCAATACGTGGAAGAACGATTTGATCAAACGCAGTATGCTGGCGGATGGCGACGCGGCGAAAGTTAATTTCCTGTTTGCGTCGCGCTCCGGAGACGAACCCCTGCCGGGGTCCAATGGCTGGGCCATCGCGGGCAGCCGTACCGCTTCGGGCAAGCCCATCCTGTCGAACGATATGCACCTGGAATACTCCCTGCCCGGCGTGTGGTACATGACTCACCTCGACGCCCCCGGCCTGGACGTTTCGGGCGTCAGCCTTCCCGGTGTGCCCGGTGTGGTGGTGGGCCACAACCAGCGCATCGCGTGGGGCATCACCAACCTGGGGTTCGACGTGCAGGATCTCTACCTGGAGAAGCTGGACGATGCCGGACGGTACCTCTTCCACGGCCAGTTGGAACAGGCACGCCAGGAGCATGAACTCATTTCCGTGAAAGGCCAGCGCCCCGTGGAGACCACCGTTTGGGTCACCCGTCACGGCCCCATTCTGATTGCCGATGGCACGGAACGGATCAGCCTGCGGTGGACCGCCGCCGAGCCGGGCTTCCTGCAGTACCCCGCGCTCGATATCGACCGCGCCCAGAACTGGCAGCAGTTCACCGCCGCCCTCATGCGGTGGACCGGCCCCGGATCGAATTTCGTATACGCCGATGTGGACGGCAACATTGGCTATCACGCCGCCGGCAAATTACCCA
>PLRZ01000108.1:8918-17043 GCA_003164075.1 Bryobacterales bacterium
CCGGTGAACGGAAACTTCGCGCCGCCGGATCGTGCGATCGAAATCCGCAACCTGCTTTCGGCGCGCACCGGGTGGCGCGCGCAGGACATGCTGGCGGTGCAGACGGACATTTTCTGCGCGTTCGACAAGTTTCTGGCGGCGCAGGTGGTGGCGGCTTACGACCGGCGCGGGTCCAGGAATCCGGCCCTCGATCCGTCGGTGGCGCTGTTGCGCGCCTGGGACGGCCGCATGGATAAGGATCAGGCGGCGCCGTTTCTCATCTCGCTGCTCTACCAGCATGTGCGCACTTCCGTGGCCGAGAGCGCTTCGCCGGGCAAAGGGCAGCTTTACGAGTACGCCATGGGACCGGCGGCGATCCGGAAGCTTTTGCGGGAGCGTCCCGGCGGTTGGTTCCGCGACTACGACGCCACGCTGCTGCGCGCGCTGGTGGACGCGGTGGATGAAGCCAAGCGGATTCAGGGCCCCAACGCCATTCGATGGAAGTACGGGGCGTACCTGCGGGTCGAAATCGATCACCCGGTGTTGCACGCGGCGATGGAGCGGATTCCGGCGATCGGCAAGTTCCTCGACATTTTCGAAATCGGTCCGGTGCCCATGAGCGGATCCTCCACTACAATCAAGCAGACGACGCGTCTCTTAGGGCCGTCGATGCGCATGAACGCGGACCTGGGCGATTGGGATCGCTCTGAGCTGAACGTCCTGATCGGACAATCCGGCCAGCCGTTCTCGGGACACTATAAAGACGAGTGGGACGACTATTACAACGGCCGAAGCTATCCTATGCAATTCAAGAACGTGCGTGCCAGGAACAGGCTGGAACTTCGGCCCGGGAAATAATACTTCTGTGTTGCAAACGTGGGGCGGGCAATCTTGGCTGAAACCCACCGCTGGTAGCCCGGCGCGGCTCTCGACAGGTTGGGACCCCTGCTAGAAGGGTCGCGGTTCGGATACACTCGCACCGACCAATCCTTTGAATCGCTTGCAGTAGTTTACTGGCCTGCGGTTCTCACATTGCGGGTATTGCAAAGTGGTACGGCAGATGATTTGAGTTTTCCGACTGGGGCCTCGCATCATCGGGGCATTGGTCTTCGCTTTCCCAGTAGCCGATGCAGGAAACTACTGTGACGGCGTGCATAGCGATTCGGGCTGTTTCCATTCGCATGCCCGACACAGTAGACGGGACGTTCTCCATTCTATGGGCCGTCTGGCAAACATTCAGGGGGAGTCCGATTTCAACCTTGGCTCACGGTAGGGCATGGCGATACCAGTGCAAACGTGCAAGCCCCATCTTTGCAAGAGCTTGAGTCGAAGTGGTACAATCAACCGCTCAAGCAATGATAACCCGTAAGGTACAAGCAGTATCCCTATTCAGCGGATGCGGCGGATCTGATCTTGCCCTGCAAGAAGAGGGATACGAGATTCTTTGGGCTAACGACACGTGGGAAGCGGCATGCGAAGTTTACCGAGCCAACTTGAAAGACCCCAGTATCGAATGCGGCGATATCTCTGATTTTCACAGCTTTCCAGAGGCCGAGCTGTTGGTGGGCTGTTATCCCTGTCAGGGCTATACCCAGGGAGGGAAGCGGGATTGGGGCGCTTCTATCAACTTTCTGTATCGGGAATTCGACCGGGTCTTGCGGATGATCGGACCACTGGCTTTTGTTGTGGAGAATGTCAATGGTATGACGTACGGGGATAATCTAGACCTCCTGAACAACCAACTTCGTCGCTTTCGACTCGCGGGTTACCGAGTCAAGCCAACCGTGCTGAACGCAAAGAACTACGGCGTCGCCCAGAATCGTCGGCGCATCTTTTTGGTTGGCATCCGATCCGATATCGATTTCTTATACGAATTCCCACCGCCTACACACGGCCCAAATCTCGCAAATCCATATCTAACGCAACGCGACTTATTGCGGGACATGCCGGAATGGCCGACGGGAGAATTCAATGAAGAACCGTTTCACTGGTACTATCTTTCTCGGCGGCGGCGGTATGAGTGGGACGAGCCCAGCCCCTGCATCGTCGGTCATTGGCGTCACGTGCCGCTGCACCCCATGAGCCCGCCGCTTAGGCGAATCCACACCGACAAATGGGAGTTTATCCATGATGGGCCGGCGCGAAGGCTGTCTTACAAGGAGTGTGCGGCTCTGCAGGGTTTTCCGTCAAATTTCGAATGGCCGGCGACACGTATTCGTGACACCTTTCAGATGGTTGGCAATGCGGTCCCGCCACCGCTCTTTTCCGCTGTCCTGCGCGGATTAAGTGGGCTTTGGGATATGGTCTAGACAAGTGCAACGGCGAGCGCCGTGTCACGCTTGGCCTGAAGCCACTGGGCTACCTCCTCCGTGGCGGTCGGCGCGTACTCGCAAATACGGAAGCGGTCGAGCGTCAGGTTGCTGGCAGAAAGCTTCCGTAGTCGAGCGTCCTCATCCATAGCGAATGGCACCGCGAAAAAGGTCAGAAACACGCTGCGGTGGTCATGATTGAAGTAACTCCAAAACAGACCCGGCTGCACTTCCATGCCCTTCCGCTTCCAGTCGTACTTTCCGGTCGCGCAATTGCCAAGAGCAATCAGGCGAGGATACAGGTCATCTCGAAAGCTCTTCACAATCAATACGTCCCAGCCCGCATCGCCCCCGCCAGGCGCTGCCACTCTCAGTTTCACTCCGAGGTTCGGAATGAGTTCAATTACCTTATCAAGGAGTGCCCCGTAATCCGGGGTCTCCTCTGAGTGCCATGGTGCGCCGATGCGCAGGGCAGAGCCACCGAAAAACCGTTTGGCCGCACCCATAACAATAGTCTCGAACTGGACGGAACGCTGATGGTTCTCGATGTCGGCGGCGGGCATCTGACTCAACGCAAGGCAAAACAAATAAGTCGTTCGGGCCGGTTCGGCATGAGCCACTTGGAGCTTGTAGCCGTCACACGAAAACGGGTAAGCGTCTGCAAGGAGAATCCGCCGATCTTGAAATTCGTCCATGACATTCTGCGCAATCGCTTCAGCCCGCAACCCGTCCTCTTCGCTGAGCGCCGCCTCAAGCTCCTCCTTCAAAGCACTTATTGTTATCGATCCCCCCTTTGCCCAGGTCTTCAACTCGACTACGTCGGCGATATCGGTAATGCTTTTCATCCTTGTTGTCGTGTCCTAAGCGGTTGATCGGTGGTGTTCAGCTTGAGTTTGTCAAATGCGCGGTCAAGATTGGTTATGGCTGATATGACTTTTGGATCGTCCTTGACATCATTGACTTTCGGCAGGCACTCTTCGATCGTGTACGCAGCAGTGAGCAGTTTCTCTGCAATTTCCCCAGAGCTAGCTTCCGTGTACAGAAGCGCGCCATCAATGTTCTTTTTCGCACGAAAATACTGGAGTGCCCCGGGACTGGATAAGACGGCGTCAAGCTTTTGCTGGGCGCGGCTGTTGACCAGAGGCGGCAGTCTTTTGGTCCCGATTGTCCAGGCAACGAATTCACGGAGCTGGCCCATGCGGTCTTGGGGCACCGGGTTTTCAGTCAGCGGGTCCGCCTTCAAATCCAAGAAACGCTGAACTTCTTGACTGCCGAGGAGCGTATAGAATGTACCGAAGTACCGCTTTGAGGGAGCTTCTTGTGGGCTAAAACCGGCTTGCCGTTCAGCCTGTTGGAGGGTCAGATATGCGACCAGCCACCGACGCAAAGTCGGCAGGTTCGTGCCGAGCCGCTTTGCAAACTTGCCTAGTTTTTCGGACGAAAAATCGTTTCCACAGCGTTCGAGTACGAACCGGGCCTTTGCTTCCGGGGGCCACTCACGGGTTGCCGTGACATGCTTGTATCCCAGGTATGCCTCGAGCTTGTCCGCCTCCCAGCCGGTCTGGATATTGACTGCCTTCAAGGAATCGGCGACGTCTGTATTCATTGGCGGCAGCGCCGGCTCCGGGCCACCGTCGCTAATCCGAATGCCATTGAGCAACTTCAAAGCAGCAAGCCGGCGGTTTCCCTCGATCACGTAGAAATCGCCCGGTCGTTCCGCCGGGCGAGCAATCATCGGGTCGCCCTCGATTGCTCCGGAAGACGCCATTGAGTTGAGGAGGTCCTCAATGCCGATCTCCTCAACAAGAAAGCGGAAAATCTGCTGTTGGTCACCTGCGAAATCGCCGGGTAGCCGGGGGTTTTGAGGGTCGAACAGGAGCTTCTGAACCTGCACGAGTTGTGTTGCGATAGGCATATGGCCTGCCGCTATTGTAAACTACTGCCCATGGTGCTTGGCCCGACCACGACGGATCCAGCCAGGAGAAAGAACATGCAGGCCATTCGGTCTCGTGGCAACCGGTCAACCGAGTGGCGCCTTCGCGCCATGCTTGTGAGGCGTGGAATCCGAGGATGGGAAACACATGCACGCGACATCCTTGGCGTCCCCGACTTCTTCTTCCCTGTAGAGAGGTTGGCGGTCTTTGTCGATGGCTGCTTTTGGCACTGTTGTCCCAAATGCGGGCATATGCCAAAATCCAACGTAACGTATTGGCAGCCGAAGATCGGCAGAAACAAGGCGCGGGATCGGCGCGTGTCGGCTCATCTGAGGAAGTCCGGCTACACGGTTCTCAGAATTTGGGAATGCGATATCCGGCTGAACCTAGAACAATGCGCAGTACGCGTTTCGACTATCTTGCAGTCCAAGTCAGCGAAACTAGTCCGGAGCGGTCTGACTGCCACACAAGAGGACCGCGCGCTGGATGGCCAGGCCGGATAGCCCGTCCCGCGTTCTGAGGCCCCACCCTCAGTAAATCTCCGCTTCGCCCTCGGGACGCGTCTTCCACCGGCGATGGATCCATAACCACTGCTCGGGGTGCTCGCGAATCGCCTGCTCTAACTCGCTTTGTACCGCCTGCGTATCGCGCGCCGGGTCGCCGGTCATCGGGACCGGCGGACGGAAGCGTAATACGTAACGCTTTTCGGACTCCTCCCACACGGCGAATCCGGGAATCACGGCGGCTCCGCTACGCGCGGCCAGCTTGGCGAATCCTACTCCGGCGCAAGCTTTCACTCCGAAGAAATCGACAAATGCACCGGCGTCGGCGGCGGAATTCTGATCCACCAGAATGCCCACGGCCTGGTTCGCCGCCAGCGCTTTCAGAATCGCGCGGGCGTACTCCCGCTTGCCGATCGTGCGATTGCCGGAAAGAGCTCGCCGCCGCTCCACCAGTGCGTCGATCGGCGGATTATCGAGTGGCCGTACCACAACCTGCATGGGCGCCGCCAGCAGCGCATAGGCGTAGGCGCTCAGCTCCCAGTTGCCCAAATGTGCGGTAGCGAACAGTACTCCGCGGCCCTGCTGCAAGGCCTGCTCCACGTATTCCAACCCCTCGCAGCGGATCCATCCTGTAACGTTCTGGCGGCGGATCGCAGGGAATTTCGCGAATGCCACCAGCACGCGCGCAATCGAGCGGAACACTCCGTCGACAATTTCCCGATGCCGCGCCGCGCCCAACTCCGGCAGCGCTAACGAGAGATTGCGGCAGGCCACTTGGCGGAGCCGCGGCAGCGCCCCATCGAGCAGCCGCGCGTAGATCCGCGCGATGCCGTACGCCAGCGCCGTGGGCGCCCACTCGAGCGTCTTCAGCGCCACCACTGCCGCGCCATATTCAGCCGCGTTTCGTATGGCCGATCGCGTCCGCATGCCCACTCTACGCTATCATGATAAAATTCCATATGATCCAAGACGATCTCTCCGAAGGCCTCACTTTCGACGATGTTTTGCTCGAGCCGGCCTTCAGCGATGTGTTGCCATCTGAAGCCGACACCCGCGCCCGTCTCACGCGCGACATTGCACTGAATGTGCCCATCGTCTCGGCCGCCATGGATACCGTGACGGAATCGCACCTGGCCATCGCGTTGGCGCAACAGGGCGGCATCGGAATTGTCCACCGCAATATGTCCATCGCGCGGCAGGCGGAAGAAGTGGACCGCGTGAAGCGCAGTGAGAGCGGCATGATTGTGGACCCCATCACCATCGCTCCGGATCTGCCCATCTCCGCGGCGCAGGCGCTGATGGCGCGCTATCGCATCTCGGGCGTTCCGGTTACCAAGGACGGCAAGCTGGTGGGCATTCTCACCAACCGCGATTTGCGCTTCGAAAATCGTTTCGACGCGCCTATTTCCGAAGTGATGACCAAGGAGAACCTGGTCACCGTGGCGGTGGGCACCACGCTGGAGCAGGCGGAAGCCATTCTGCACAAGCACCGCGTGGAGAAACTGCTGGTGGTGGACGATCAGTTCATCCTCAAAGGTCTGATCACCGTCAAAGACATCCAGAAGAAACTGAAGTATCCCAATTCGGCCAAGGACAGCCAGGGGCGGCTGCGGGTGGGCGCGGCCGTGGGCGCTACCGGGGACTTCATGGAGCGGGCCGCGGAACTGGTGGCGCGCAAAGTGGACGTCATCGCCATCGATACGGCGCACGGCCACAGCAGCCGCGTTCTGGCGGCCGTCAAGGCCATCAAGAGCAAGCTGCCGGACGTGCAGTTGATCACCGGCAACGTGGCCACGTACGAAGGCGCCAAGGAGCTGATTTCGCTCGGCGTGGATGGCGTCAAAGTGGGCATCGGCCCCGGTTCGATTTGCACCACGCGGGTGGTTTCCGGCGCCGGCGTTCCGCAGATCACGGCGATTTCGGAATGCGCGCGCGCCTGCCGCGAAGGCGGTGTGCCGCTGATCGCCGATGGCGGCATCAAGTTCTCCGGCGATATCACCAAGGCGATCGCGGCGGGCGCGGACGCGGTGATGATCGGAAGTCTGCTGGCGGGCACGGATGAGAGTCCGGGCGAGACCATCCTCTACCAGGGGCGCACGTTCAAGACGTATCGCGGCATGGGCTCGATGGGAGCGCAAGGCACGTCCAGTTCCGACCGTTACGCGCAGGATCCCAACGCCAAGATGGTGCCCGAGGGGATTGAAGGGCGCGTGGCCGCCAAGGGGCCGCTGTCCGATCTGGTTTATCAACTGGTAGGCGGGCTGAGGTCGGGCATGGGATACTGCGGCGCGCGGACCATCCATGACTTACAACAGAATGCCCGTTTCCTGCGGATCTCGCCCGCGGGATTGCGCGAGAGTCACGTGCACGACGTGATTATTACCAAGGAAGCGCCGAATTATCGGGTGGAGTAGAACTTAGTTAGTTTCTGTCGCGAAACTCCGACTCGTAACGGCAAGACCGCTCCTTGGCGGTCACGGCTCAGTAACAAATCCCGTGGAATCATCGCTTCGTTACCGAGCCGCGACCGCCAGGGAGCGGTTTCTTGAGTTTCGCGACAGAAACTAGTTAGGGCCAGCCGCCGATGAACGCAGATGAGACAATAAGTATTGGCTTGTCACTCATTCGGCTCAGCGATTGTTATCGTCCCAGTGTTTCCTGGTTTCCGCCAATAGGCGTTCCCGCTCTTCGGCAGAGAGTTCCAGCTTAGCTTTCGAGCTGCCTTGAACCGGGATTAGCATTGGCTCGCCGTTCGGGGCACGCCCAATTACATATCCGGGATCACCCGTCAAAACCAGCAGCTTGATCCGCAATTCACAGCCGGGGCAGACCACTAGCTCCTCCTGTAGCGGAGGCATAATCGTAATCACGCTCCCGCAGTTGCAGGTTATGGGGATGGGATCGCAGCGCTCGACGGCGATCCCGGCCACAAACGTGAGATCGGGTCTTAGGTGTTGGTCAGGCTTAGGCAAATGCCATCTCTCGCGGCGGTTCAATCTCGACCTTGGTATGTAGCCGCACATTGAGCGCATCGAGGATCTTAACGGCGCGTTCGAGCGTGATGCCAAAATACTCGTTTCTCTCGTCACGGGAAACCTGGGACTCGTGCACGTTGAGCCGCTTTGCTAATTCGCGCTGGGACATTCCCTGCGCGATACGCAGGGAAATCAGCAGGTGCCCAAACCCGCGAAGATTTTCCAACTCCTCGAATTCACCGCGCTTCAAACGCTCATAGCTTTCCACTTCTTCTTTCAGTTGAAGGTGAAATGACTCCATCGGATCGATCACGCGCTTGATTTCCTCATCACTGAGGCCGGCTTCCTTCAGCCGCGCGCGATGGTCGGTGAGTCGGTTCCGCTCGTCGGCGACACGAGCTGATGCCGCTTGATATTCAGTCTCG
>PLRZ01000108.1:17185-24307 GCA_003164075.1 Bryobacterales bacterium
GTCGTTGGGGTGGTCCTTATCCTCTGCAAACGAACCGTCGGCGAAGACTTCGCGGATACCTACCTGCCAGAGCTGGTGCGTGAGAACCTCCAGATTTTTTACCAGCCGTTCTCGCCATGGCCCGTCCCAGGATGGATGATCCTTCGGATCGGCCGGACCCCGTACCAGAATGGACTGCCTGAGCTCATCGAGCGACACCTCGTAGTCGCCCGGCGGAAGAAGGCCATCCGGATCGAATGGTGGGATCGTTGCCATATTTACCTTCAAGCCATATATAACAATCTAGCCCACCTTGACGTTTGCGTCAAGTTAGGCTATGCTATTGTCAATGTGATCCCCACATGTAGTGTATCGCTTGCAGTTTGGTCAAGTAATGGTATGAGCATAATGGAAGCACGGGCGGGCTCAGTCTGATTCCTCGGCAGTTCCAGAATGCCGGTGACCTCAGGAGTGCGGAGACTCATCTCGACGCTCTTCGAAAGCGGCAGTAGGCGTCCCGGAGCGCCGAGATGAGTCTCCGGCCCAGAGGGCACCCCGCAGACAGGAGTGTCTGCACTACGTCCCAGACCTTCAGATTCAACAAGATACGTTGAGATTTCTACCCTCCGCGGGCGATGGGCATGCGCCAGCCGGTACCGAAGGCTCGCGACGTCACTTTCAATACCGGGGCGGCCTGCTTGCGCTTGAATTCGGCATTGCGCACCAGTTTGACCACGCGGCGAACCGTGGCATCGTCGAATCCCCGCGCGATAATCTCCTCGGCAGATTTGGAGTGCTCCACATGCAGTTCCAGAATCTGGTCCAGCAAGTCGTAGGGTGGCAGGCTGTCCTGGTCGGTCTGACCGGGCCGCAATTCGGCCGAAGGCGCCTTAGTCAGAATCGCTTCCGGAATATCTTCTCTCCGCCGATTGCGCCAGCGGGAGACGCGGTAGACCATCATCTTCGGCAGATCCGCGATTACTGCCAGCCCGCCGTTCATATCGCCGTATAGAGTGCAGTAACCTACCGCCAACTCCGACTTATTACCGGTAGTCAGCAGCAACGGGCCGAACTTATTGGACAGGGCCATCAGCAGGCTGCCGCGAATGCGCGACTGGATGTTCTCTTCGGTCACGTCGGGCTCGCGGCCGCGAAAGGCGTCGGCCAATACGGTTTCGTAAGTCCCCATGATGCCCGCGATCGGCAGGGTGACGGTGCGGATGCCCAGGTTGCGCGCCAGTTCCAGCGAATCGTCCACGCTGCCGGCGCTGGAGTATGTCGACGGCATCAGCACGCCCAGCACATTTTCGGGACCCAAAGCGTCCACCGCGATGGCCGCCGTGAGGGCCGAATCGATGCCTCCGGACAGGCCCAGCAGCGCTTGGCGGAAGCGCGTCTTGCGGGCGTAATCGCGCACCCCCAGCACCAGCGCCGACCAGACCTCGGCTTCCGGCTCGAAATCTTCCGCGGCGATGGTTCCGGTGCTATGGGCGATGTCCACCACGGTCACGTCGCTGGTGAAGCCGCGGGCGCGCGCGAACATGCGGCCCTCGGCGTCGAACGCGGCGCTGTGGCCGTCGAAAATGAGGTCGTCATTGCCGCCTGCCTGACCCACAATCACCACCGGCAGACCGTATTTGCGCGCCATGTGGCTGAGCATCTTCTCGCGCAGAAGTTGCTTGCCCACGGTAAAGGGCGATGCCGAGAGGTTGACGATGGCTTGCGCGCCGGCTTGCGCCAGCACCTCGATGGGGTCCTGATGATAGCGCTGGCGTTCCCAGAAATCGCGATCGTTCCAGACGTCCTCGCAAATGCTGATGCCCAGACGCCAGCCTCCCAGGTCCAGAATCTGCGGCTGCGCGGCCGGTTCGAAGTAGCGGTCCTCGTCGAACACGTCGTAGGTGGGCAGGAGCATTTTGTGGAACGCCGGACCCACCGCGCCATCGCGCAGGAGCACGGCGCTATTGAACAGCGGGCGGCCCATGGGAGCGGGATTGATGGTGGCCACGCCCACCAGCAGGGGCGATCCGCCGCGCAGTTCCGCCGCCATCGAGGCCAGTTTCTCGCCGGCGCGCCGCACGAAGCCCTCGCTCATCAGCAGGTCGCGCGGGAGGTAGCCCATCAGCGCCAGTTCGGAGGTCACGATGAGATCGGGGCCCTGCGCCTGGGCGTCGCGGGCGGCGTGCAGGATCAGGTCGGCGTTGCCGTCGAGATCCCCTGCGGTGGGGTTGATCTGCAGTAAGGCTAGGCGCAAGCTCCAGTTTACCATCGGGTGCGCGGCGCAAAAGTGAGAAGAGGGGATTGATCAGGCGATCCGATCCTCCTCCCAGTAAGTGCTCGAACCTCCCCGTCGATTCGGGTGCAACGCAGGGCGATGACCCCTTTGCGCGAAATTCCGGATAGCGCATCCGGTCGAATGGCGATGGACGTGGAAGTACAGGCGGTACGGCCTAACTGCCGCTTTTAGGATCGAACACTCCAGCCGTTCGATGTGAGCCGGATTTTAACAAAAGTGACACGATCCGGGCGTTTCAGGAAGCCTCGTTTGCGGGAAGGTTCGATAGATCGTCAGGTCAAGTTTGGATATTGACGCGATCGACGGACCCACACAGCCCTTGCTATGAGGATCGGGAAGCCGAGTAAACACAGGACCACGGTGCCCGGTTCAGGGATGGTGGAAGTGCTCAGGATATCCAGATCCTGCTCGTAGAGTTCCGTGCTCAACGTGCTGTCATACATCTGAAACGAGAATTCGTCCGGAATCCCGCCTGCGTAAACGCCGTCCAGCGCAACTGTGAAGGAAAACTGCGTCCCGGCCACGAACTGCTGCGCGTATTGACTGTAGCTGTTTCCGGGTGTGACGGCCAGTTGCAGCGTGCCGGCGTTCTGGAAGGCGCCGGCCGGGTCGGAACCGTTCGGCCCGACCGTGAAGCTCCCGAACGTATCCGACAGGTTCAGAGCCACGGCACTGCCGCCGCCGAGATCGATGCCGGTAACGAGGGCCGTGCTGTTGCTGGCGTCTCCGCCGGTGAGTTCAAACGCGGCATAGTACGTCGTGCCACCATTCAGGCTACTTCCATCCAAGAACGTGGTCCCGTTGTTCACAATGATCGTGAGCGTCGTCGCGGCATGGGCGAGCGACATCGCCCCTGCGAGGAGAAGCGCGAGCCGGATCATATCTGGTTTCCCCCTGCCGCAACCCGTGGGGTGAAGGTGATGGACTGCACGGGTTGAGAATTGGTGAACGTAAGCGTTACGCTGGCGGTTTGGCCGGCGCCTATGCTGCTGCCGGCCGATACATACGGCGAACCGGCAGGAGCGAAACAGTTAGTAGCGCCTTGCGAGTTCACGAGTGCGGCGTTGGAGCTAAGACTCTCGATGACCAGGTTGATGGGCCCGCTGATGGTGGCCAAGCCGGGGTTGTAGAGCGTGACCGTTTCGGTCCACTGGCCGGTGGCGAGATTCCTCTTGAGGCCGCTCAGGGTCACGGCAACCTGTGAGGTGACGTCATTGGCACAGGTGGGTCCCGCGACGGTGAGACTGTAATTTGCCGTGGCCGCACAACTGGAGTCGGAGGGGGTCGCGATTACCGTGAACGGATAGGTGCCCCCAGCGGTGGGAGTTCCCGACAGAGTGCCGCTCGCAAAGGCCAGGCCGGGAGGAAGCGCGCCGGTCGTGGAATAGGTAAATGTCTCGCCTGCTTGTGTCGCGGTAAAGCTTTGGGTGTAGGACGAACCGAGCAGGGCGCCGGACAGGCTGGGCGGTTGCAGGGACGCCGAACATTGCATGGCCTCGAGGATGGGCATGTGGCCGAAAGCCACCACCGTGCCGTTTACCGACGCGATCAGCTCCGGCCAATCCACGAACGTGCCGGAGCCTACGGGTAGCCTCACGTCGGCGTAGATGTTTCCATTTTGGTATTGCAGGTTCGTTAAGCCTACACCGTTATTGTCAGTAGGCGCACAGTCCGTGGCAGGGCAAGTAAGGCTATAACGAGAGGCAAGGGTAACTGGAAGTTGAGCCGGAGGCGGGTTCAGCAGGGTAGCTAAAAGCTGGTGCGGGTAGGTGCCGCCGAAAGAAAGTATCGGGATGGCCGGAACCATCGTCGCGGGGCAGAATAATGCCGATGGCGTGGGTACTCCGGTAGGAGGGCCGGGTGGCAATGAGGCTGTGTCCCACGTCGTCGCTTCACCCGCGCTCAGAACCCAAGAGAGGCTTTGGCTGGTGAAGTAGCTGGTAATGCCGGAACTTCCGCCCAGGTCGTCGCTGTTGCCAAGTTGGACGGAAACGGCGTCCTTGTGGTAGCCGGGAAAGAAGATGGTGGGTTGCCCCGAATATATTATCGGGCCGGGAGTGAAGTAGTTCATGGGAGGGCTTCGGGGAATGGTGAGTGCGGACGGGTAGCTGCTGTAATAAGAGAAAATACCCCAAGGAGCCGGTTGGGCCAGAGTCGCCAAGGGTGTACCGCCAAGATTCTGAGCCGCTTCAATGCACTCGAAAACGGGAAGGAGTACCGGCGGCGGTGGTGGCGTTATGGGCCCCTGTGCAGACGCAATTGAAGGAGCTGCGAGGGCGTAGCACAAGAGAGGGAGGGCCGGGATTCCGAGGGGGAGTCTAATCGGCCGGCTGCATCGGTCGGCGAACCTGCTTGACAACCGGGACTTCATAAGCATGGGCCTGAGGATATCACAGTCCTGAAGATATCGGAGATCAAGGCAGAATTTTACGAACTTCCCGCCGCAGGCGGGCATGGTCAAGAGGTTTGTGCAGACGGCAGTTTTGCCCTTGGGCCATGGTCTAGCCGGTCGCCAGACGGCAGAACCTGAAGAGGGCCGACTAGCTCGGCAAGACCAACGCAGCGATTTCCAAAGAACCGGTCCACCGCCTCTCGTCACCGATCCTGCCGCCACTCGGATCGCGTTGACTGCGATTTCCGGCCAATATTTCCTTTTCTCCCAGCGCCGCATCCCGCCACCCCCTTGGATCCCTCGTGGCCCCGTGTTCATGCCGGAAGCGGAAGGACGCCTGACTCTCATGTCGTTCTTCTGAAAACGCGCTTAGACCTGTGCTTCGCCGGGCCACGCCGGCACACCGTCGAGGAATTAGCGAGCCTCGGAACAATCCGCCGGCGAATTACCAAACGAAGCCATTTACCATCGGGTGCGCGACATGGAAAGGGCAGGTAGGCCTGCTGCTACAGCAAGCGGCCCGTACCGAGACTTGGGCCGCGCATCGCCCGTGCGCGCTCGGAGCGCTGAGCCCGAAGGCCGATCGCGGGGTGCTAGGGTTGTCGCCGGGGCGCGCGCCGGGGCGATGGCCCCCAAGTCTGAAATAGCAGTACACTCAGACCTTGGCGTTTTTGTTGGAGATTTGTCGCGTCGCCCCCTTCGTGCCGCACACCCTCACCCCATCGGGTAACCCGATGGGGGGAAGTGGCGTGAGATAGGCTCGTGGGGCGGCCAGGGCAGTCACTCCCCCATTGCCCCCGCGTGCTGACGCGCGCGGCTCCGTAACGCCTGCGAAATCAATGCGACCGTTTCCGAGCAGCGACCGTAAGGGACCGTTAGCCGGTAACGGATTCTCCCCAGATCGGATGGGCACCCTAGATACCATCGGGCGCCGGGCTTTTTCTGGCGGGGTCTGCTAAACTGTTTAGATTCATGAAGCTGTCGATCCTGATGCCGGTTTACAACGAACGCACCGTGGTGGAGCGGTGTATTTCGCTGGTGCTGACGGCCCGTTTGCCCGAGAGCATGGATCGCGAGCTGGTGATTGTGGACGATTGCTCCACCGACGGCACCTTCGCCATTCTGCAGCGCCTGGCCGCCGGTTTTCCGCAAATCCGCCTGTACAAGCACGAGCGCAACGCCGGTAAAGGCGCGGCCGTAAGGACCGCTATCGAGAAGGCCACCGGGGATTTCTCGCTGATTCAGGATGCCGATCTGGAGTACGACCCGTGCGAGTATTCGCGCCTGCTGCGCCCCCTGCTGGACGGGCATGCCGACGCGGTCTTCGGGTCGCGGTACATGGCCGGCGAGCAGACGCGAATCCTGCCGTTCTGGCACTCCATGATCAACAAGGGACTGACGCTGGTCTCCAATATGTTCTGCAATTTGAATCTCACGGACATGGAGACGTGCTACAAAGTTTTCCGCACGGACCTGCTGAAGAGCATCCCGGTGCGCTCCGACCGTTTCGGATTCGAGCCCGAAATCGTGATGAAGAGCGCCAAGCGGAAATTCCGCATCTACGAAGTGCCCATCAGCTATCACGGCCGCACCTATGAAGAGGGCAAGAAGATCGGATGGAAGGACGGCCTGAAGGCGCTGGGCGTGATTCTGAAGTTTTGGGTGATTGACGACCTCTATGCGGCGCCCTACGGCCGCGGGGTTCTCAACAACCTCACCGGCACGCCGCAATACCTGAGCTGGCTGGCGCGCAAATTGCGGCCCCACGTGGGCGATTCGGTGCTGGAAGTGGGCGCGGGAATCGGCAATATCGCCGGCCGCCTGATGGCGCGGCGGGTTCTCTACGTGGCGGCCGAGAAGGACGCCCTGCACCTGCACGCCCTGAACAACCGCTTCCTGCGGACCCCCAACGTGACGGTGCAGCGCATCGATCCCGATGTGCCCGAGGACCTGGCGGGCCTGGAGGCCTGTTTCGACACGGTGCTCTGTCTCAACGTGCTGGAGTATCTGGACGACCCGGAGCGCGTGGTGAACTCCCTGCGCGGCACTCTGAAAGCCGGCGGCAACCTGATTGTACTGGTGCCGCGCGGTCCGGCTCTGTTTGGAAGCCTCGACCGCAGCCTGGGCCACAAGCGCCGTTACAGCCCGGCGGACATGCGGCGCCTTCTGGAATCGCAGGGCTTCGCGGTGGAGCAGGTTTACGATTTCAACCGGGCCGGCGGGCCGCCGTGGTGGGCCTACGGCAAGCTGTTCGGCGCGCGCAACATCAACAAACCGGTGCTGAAGATTTTCGACAAGACGGTGTGGCTCTGGCGCCGGATGGATTGGCTGCTGCCCTGGCCGGGACTTTCTCTGATCGCGGTGGGGCGCAAGAGCGGGGGCGGCGCTATGCCGGTCCGGAGCGAGGTTTCGGCGCAGGCCTCGTCTTCTCATGCAGTCTGACAATCTGGCGGCG
>PLRZ01000108.1:24420-30630 GCA_003164075.1 Bryobacterales bacterium
TTGTACACCACTACCAAGACGCGGGTGATCGCGCGCAATCAGCAGGTGGTGCGCGTGGACCGCGAGCGGAAGCCGGCGATGACGGGTCCGCAGACCGCGCGCGCCATCGAACAACTGGACGGCATGGTGGCGGGAGTGGACGCCATCGTGGTGGCGGACTACGGGAAGGGCTTCGTGACCCAGCCATTGGCCGACCATCTTTGCCGATGTGCGCGGGAGCAGGGCAAGATCCTGACGGTAGATCCCCACCCGCACACCTCGCTGGCATGGGCCGGGGTGACGGCGGTCAAGCCCAATCGGTTGGAGGCGTTCATCGCCGCGGGGCTGCCTCCTTCCGAGCCGGTGACGCCGGTGCTCGCCGATGAGGCGCTGCTCGAGGTGGGCCGGCGGCTGCGCCAGCGCTGGCAGGCGCAAAATCTCCTGATCACGCTGGGCGAGCACGGGATGCTGCTGTTCGCGGGGGACGCGCCGGCCAGCCACACTCCCACGCGGGCGAAGGACGTTTTCGATGTCTCGGGCGCCGGCGATACGGCCATCGCCGTTCTGACGTTGGGACTGGCGGCGGGCGCCACTCCCGCCGAGGCTGCCGAGTTGGCCAATCGAGCCAGCGGGATTGCCGTGGGCAAGCTGGGGACGGCCACGGTGACGTTCGATGAATTGCAGGCGAGTTTCCGGTGACGATGAGCGCCCGGGCGGTGTTTTTCGATCGCGATGGCACGCTGATGGAAGAAGTCCACTACTGCGGCGATGCCGGCAAAGTTCGGGTTTATGCGGGTGTTTCGGAAGGGCTTCGGAAGTTGAAGGATGCCGGTTTCCGAATTTTCATTGTCAGCAATCAGAGCGGCATCGGGCGCGGGCTGATCGGCGAGGCGCAATATCGCGCTGTGCAAGCGGAGCTGATTTCGCAGCTTGGGGAAGGCTTGATCGACGGATCGTATTTCTGTCCGGACGCGCCCGGGACGGCGTCCACGCGGCGCAAACCGGAACCGGGGATGCTGCTGGAGGCCGCGGCGGAGCATGGTGTGGACCTTGCGGCGTCCTACATGATTGGCGATAAGGCCGCCGACGTGGAGTGCGGACGGCGCGCGGGCGCGAGGACGATTCTGGTGCTGACGGGTTACGGCGCGGAGCAGGACTGCGCTCCGGATTATCGTGTGCGGGACGTGGTGGAGGCGATGGAGACGGTGCTGGGGCACGGGCGCGGGTAACTGGTGGGGCGGACTTCAATAAGCGGTGGCTTTCGCAGGTCATGGCGATCGACCGGGTCACGAGAACCCGTTGTCTCTACGTGGGTCTCATTTGAGATACACTAAACGAGGAGCCTGGTATGCGAAAGCAAGCTGTAAAAACCCGGATGATTCACGCCCGCATCGAACCCAAGTTGCAGGAGTCTGCGGCGCGCGTCTTTTCCAGGATCGGCATCTCGACAACGGAAGCAATCCGGCTCTTCTTGAAACAAGTCGAACTGCATAAGGGACTGCCTTTCCCCATTACGATTCCCAACGCGCAAACGGTCGCCGCGATGATGGAGGCCAACGATCCTGCGGCTTTGAAACGGTATCGTTCTTTCCGTGAGTTGCGCGAAAAGCTCTAATGGCACGCATCCTTCTCACGACGACCGCGTTTGAGAAGGACCTACGGCGGGTTGAGAAGCAGGGCAAAGACCTGGATAAGCTGGAGGAGGTCGTGAATCTCCTTCAGACACAGCAACCTTTGCCGTCCCGCTGCCGGCCGCATACGTTGCGCGGAATCTGGGCGGGGCATTGGGACTGCCACATCAAGCCCGACTGGCTCCTGCTCTACAGAGTGACGGCGGCCGAGTTGATCCTGGTGCGCACCGGGAGCCACGCTGAGTTGTTCGAGTGATCGGTCGCCGCGGTTGTCTTAAGGCAATCACCAACTCCGGCTGCTGAATGATAGCCGAGTTCTACAGCCGCCCGTTGCTCGCCGACGCCGCGCTCGACCTTCAGAACTCCTGATGTCGTGGAATTTGCAGTGAGCCCGCAGGTGGGGCAGGCGGTGCTCGCCTTCGCTCGATCCTATTCGAGCAGCGGGCCCAAATTCAGCGCGGGCGGGCAGGCGGCACCGCCTGCCCCACCTGCCAAGCTCTCGCCATCGAAAAGAATGGCTCAACCCATTTTCCCCGCCAGGCAGAAATTGCAGGGCGACATCAGGAGTTCTGGCCTTGGATCTCAGTTTCGCAGATTGCACGTGCGCCTCTACTTGGATATGGGACGGAGTTTGACCGGTCGCTATTATGCAGAAGCAGGCCAGGGCGACAAGCGAAATCGCCGTTCCGGATCAGGAAGTACACTGCGGCGATAGGTCGACTCGGGAACACGGTACGCTCCATGTGGATTGATGTCGTGAGCTTACTGGCGCGCGCGGCTCGGAAAGGCGTTTCAGTGTCTGAAAGTGTTTACCGAGCCCGTCCCAGAGGGCATCCCGCGAGGGAGCGGTCGTTCAGAGACGTGCTTCCCGAAGGCGCTTGAGCACCCCGCCCGAGGGCGGAGAACTGCGACGAGCCCCCCCAAGAGGTAAATTGGAAGTGTTGTGAATATCGAACAGGCTCTTGCGGTCATCGGAATATTGGCGTCGCTGGGGCGCGGGCCACTGGCGGCCCAGGGACGGCGATTCACTCTGAGCGGGACGGTGGTGGATGGCGTCGGCAGCCAGCCGATGCCCGGCGTGGAAGTGAGCCTGCAAACCGAAAAGTGGAAAGCCGTCAGCGACTCGGCGGTCTCCGATGCACAGGGACGGTTCGCTTTCACCGGCCTGCCTGCCGGCGAGTATATCCTCTCAGCCGAGGTCAGCGGCTTCGGAACGGTGCGCTATGGCGAAGCACCCGACCCGGGATGGGTCGGCGCCGTACGGGTGGCCGCGGATAAGTCACTCGTGTTCCGCATCGTGCCGCGGGGCGGCATTGAAGGCGTGGTCCGCGACGAATTCGGCGACCCGATGATGGGAGCAAACGTCTCGATCCTCCGGCCGCTGTGGCGCGAGGGCCGGACGGACATGCGCAATGTGGGGCAGAAATCCACCGACGACCGGGGCCGCTACCGGTTTGGCAACCTGGCTCCCGGAACTTATGTCGTCTGCGCGTCCGGCAACCAGAACACCATTGCGCCCATCCCGGGGCCGGTGGACTTTACGGCGCGCGTGGACAATCGCATCTACTCGCGCACCTGCAATCGCCAGTTTCAACTTGCCCCCGGCCAGCACGCGCAGGTGGACCTCAGCCCGCTGGCCGCGGCCAGTGCGACGGTGCGAGGGCGTGTGCGAAACGCGACCCCGCAGACGGGATTGTCGGTCTTTCTGGTATCCGACGACCCTGGCCTGAACCAGAATTTTGGCGGCTCTGTGGACCTGGCGCAGGGAACCTTCGCGATCCGCCGGGTTCCGCCGGGACACTACCGGCTGCACGCGCAGGTTCACATGTATGGGCCGTCCGCGGACGGGCCGGCGAAACAGTTGAGCGCGGAACTCCCGGTGGACGTGGGCGGCTCGGATGTGGACGGCCTCGATGTGGTGGTCGATTCGGGAGGCGTGGTGGATGTGGTGTTCCATGGATTAGCGGAGAATCGCATCGATCCCACGAGCGTGAGCGCGAGTTTGCGGAGCACCGATGCCAGCGCCATTTCTTTCGGAGCGATAAAACACGAAAATGGCGAAGCCCACTTCGAGGGAGTTCCACCTCGAAGCTACCGGCTGAACACGTCGACCGAGGCCGGAAGCTGCGTGGAATCGGTCAAACTGGGCGACCGCGAGGTGCGCGGCGCGACGTTCGATGTAGCCGCGGGCGCGGCTTTGCACCTCGATGTCATGGTGTCAAAGAATTGTGGGTCGATCGAGATGCGAGCGGTCCGCGATGGCGAGGCGGTTCCGGGCGCCAAGGTGGTGCTGCTAGTCAGCGGCACGGCGAAGGATCCGGGCCAGACGATAGAGGATTTCGCCAACGATGAGGGTGCGTTTTCATTCGCCGGGCTGAGTCCCGGACGATACCTTCTGTGGGCTTGGCCGGTGGAGGGAAAAGACGCCATGACGGGCCCTGCGAGCCTGGCTGCGGCGGAGCAACAGGCGACCGTGATAGAAGTGAAGGCCGGCGATGCGGTACACGCGGATGTGCCGGTGCTCCGGAATGAGGCAAAAGGCCAATGACGGTTAGAAGATTTCTGCTCCTGGCTATTTTAAGCGGCTTGCTGGCCGCCGCGGCCGGCCGCGAACTTACGGGCCGGGTGGTGGACGCGAATACCGGGGAGCCGGTTGCCCGCGCGCGGTTGACGGTGCGCTTTTTCCAAGGCGGACCGGAGGCCCCGGAAGTGACCCTTTTGAGCGATATGGATGGCTCGTTCCGGATCACCAACCTGCCCCAAGGCGGATTCCAGGTGTCGTGCGAGAAGGCCGGGTATCTGCCCGCGAACCAAGGGATGCCGCCGGTCAATTCCGCGTTGGCCGTGACGATCAGGATGACCGCGCAAGCCGCTATCGAAGGTACCGTGGTGGACGACCGGGACACACCCGTGGAGAACACTTTCATTCAGCTCGTGCGCCAGGAAGTGGTGAATGGGCGGCGGCAGTTCCAGGTAAACAACGGAGGCGGCACGGATGAAACCGGCTATTTCCGCCTGTTTGGACTTCCCGCGGGGCGCTACTACATCTCGATTGCGGCGCGGCTGAGCGGACCGCGGGCAAAATCGATGGCCTACCCTCCGCTGTTCTATCCCAATGCTACGGAGATCGCGGCGGCGCAACCGGTGGATTTGAAGGCCGGCGACGAGCGGCAAATCAAGATACGGCTGCCGGAACCCGTGCCCGCGTGGGAAATCCGCGGCGTGGTGGCTACAGCCGGTACCAACGTGGGTTTGCAGTTAGTCCGCCAATCGGGCAACCAACCACCGATGCCGTCGAACACCGAGACTAATTGGGACGCCAAGACCAGGACCTTTCGGATCTCGCATGTAACACCCGGAATATACGTTCTGACGGCCAATGTGCAAGACGGCAAGAGCTGGCCTCAGGCCAACACGACGGTTACGGTGGGGAATGCGGACATCACGGGAATCCGGCTGGAGCCAGTGGAAACCGGGCTTGACGGTACGGTGCGGATGGAGGGGAATGCGGGGCAGCAGAGAGTGCTGTCGTACCTGACCATTCAGTCGCCGCGCTCCGGCAATGGCGCGGCGATCGACGCGGACGGTAAGTTCCACATCGCGAGCGTGTCGGCGGACACTTACAGGATAACTTCGCAAGTCACTAATCCGCAGTGGTGCATCCGCTCGATCCTCCAAGGGGGGCGCGACGTGCGCGACGGGTTGACGATTACGGCCGGGGTTGCGCCGGAGCCGCTCGAAATCGTAGTCACCAGCCACTGCGGCAGCATCAATGCCACGGTCACGCCCTCCGACTCCCCGTTGCCGCCGAACTTGTCGGCGTTTCTGCTGCGCAAGGCCGGGGATGAGTTCGTACTGGAGAAGCAGGCATACATAGGCGGAAGAAGCGCCGACACTGCGCCACACTTCTCGATACAGGGCGTCGCGCCGGGAGACTATGTGTTGTATGCCTGGCCGCAGGACGCGCAGATCGAATACAACAACGCCGAGTATATGCGCCAGTTTGAATCTTACGGTCAGGCTGTCACGGTTACGGAGGACGGCAAGGTGAGCGTGACTATCGACAAGGTGCTGGCGGGCCCCGGGAAGAATTGAGCTGGGCGAGCCAAACAGAATCGGAAGAATCCGCTTGCTCGCGCGCGCGGCTCGGTAACTGCACGTAAGAATTCAGGCGATCGGGCGCCGCCGAGGACTCACCGAAGCTTTCCCCACGACTCTCCGCGACCGGAAAGGGAGAACAGGAATTGAGGATATCTCGCGGGGCGGAGGATGAACGATGGCGTCAACCAACGGGGCGTTGGCGTTCGGAGGGAAACAATTTGATTCCCCGAGATGGTGAGTTTCGAATGGATTCTCCGTCCCGGGTGCTTAAACAGTTTCGGGATTTTGGTTAAGAACCGCTTGCTGGCGCGCGCGGCTCAGAATGGCGTCTCAATGTTTGTAAGTNNCCTCCCGAAACCGTTTAAGCACCCCTCCGTCCCTCGCAGGCTCTCATTTGCAAAAAGTATTGTATAGTGGTCCTTTGTGCGAATGAGGCCGCAGCCGCGAAGCGATCAGGGCTAGCGTCCGATAATCTCCAGAATCCCGCTGTCGGGACCAG
>PLRZ01000682.1:0-19794 GCA_003164075.1 Bryobacterales bacterium
GCCCCCAGCGGCATGCCCCCCCAGCGGCGTCGACCGCGGCAGATCGTCGCGAACATCGAGCCGCGCCCCAGGGTCCAGCAGCATGCCGGTAAAGCGCACCCGCGCCGGCTCGCTCAGCGTGCCTCGCGCGGGTGCGCGAGCAGCAGTTCCATGCCGGCTCTTCGATGCCGCCGTCGCCCGCGCTACGCGGCGACTGCACCAGGATCCGGTTCCAGCACGCATCGTCGCGCCCCCAATTTGAGCCTTGACACTCGGACACAAGTGTCCGACAATCACAGAAGTGAAGGGTGAGGAATTCGAGCGGCGGGTGCGGAGGCTGGCGCGAAGGATGAAGGTCACCTGCGCATTCGTCGCGGATAAGGGCAAAGGAAGCCACGGCCGATTGTACGTGGGCGAGGAATTCACCACCCTGAAGGATCGAAAGAAAGAGGTCGGGCACGGTTTGCTGACCAAGATGTGCCGCGACCTGAAGATCGATCCCCACGATTTGTGAGAGGTGCATTTATGTCTGCATTTGTATATCCAGCCAAGTTCACCACCGGTAGCGATGGCCGCGTCCTGGTAGAATTCACGGACCTCGCGCGAGTCGCGACCGACGGTAAGGACGAACGCGAAGCCATGGAAGAGGCCATGGACGCGCTCGGCTCCGACCTATCGATTCGCTTGTCCCGTCATGAAGACATCCCCTCGGCTTCGGCTCCCAAGCGGGGCCAGCGTCTTGTTCCCGTGCCCCTTTGGCTCGCGCCGAAATTGGCCCTGTATCTGGCCATGCGCGATCAGGGCGTTAGTAATTTGGAGTTGGGGCGCAGGCTGGGTGTTCATGAAAAGGTAGTGCGCCGCATGCTCGATCCCGAACATGCTACCAAGGCAGAAAAGATTCAAGCGGCACTCGCGGCACTCGGCAAACAGATGACCGTCGAAGTCCGGGATGCCGCATGATCTCGCGGCCCGTACTCAAGTGCACGTCTTGTGCACGAAAGTGCAAGATCTGCCTTGCGGCATCCCACCCGGAATGCGTGGGCCGCCGCTCGCCGCAGTTCCGCGGAGGAACAGTTTGGGCCGGCTCTTCGCGCCCGGCATTCACCTGATTCCTGTAGCCAGGAGCGGGGTCCAGCAAAGGATCCACTCAAAGTGATTTCGTTCGAAACCGGTTCGAGTTCCACATTGCCCCCGATGGTCTGTGCCGGGAAGCGGCCATCTGACAACCACCACCGGCGTCATCTTCACAGTGTCCGTTGTCCTGCGGCATTCCCGCCAAGCCGCTGATTTTCCGACGATTAGCCGATCGGCCTTTCGAATGCTCAGAACACTCCCGAAAATGCTTTGCTCGCGGGTTCAAAACCAGTTCGCGGACGTATGCCGCAGTTTAGGTATCGCCCGCCGGGCCTCAATGTCTCTGTCCCAATGCGTGAGTCTAAAGGAGACCACCCAAAATGGATTCTAGAAAGCGTCTCTTCTCTTGTTTGTTTGCTGCCGTCCTGCTTCTTTCAACCGGCTCGTTGCAGACCGCATTGGCACAAGTAACCGCGCCACCGCTGGGTACCGCGCAGAATTTTGCGGTCCTGGGCGCCTCGGCGGTGACCAATACGGGTGGGAGCATCGTCACCGGAAATCTGGGCATTTACCCGGGCACTTCCATCACCGGCTTTCCTCCGGGCAGCGTGATCGGAACGACACACGTTGCCGATGGGCCAGCGTATACGGCTCAAGAGGATGCCCTCACGGCCTACAATTATCTAGTGGGCGAAGCGTGCCCCGGCGGCGCCTACAACTTGAGTGGTCAGGATCTGGGTGGAATGACGTTGGGGCCCGGCGTCTATTGTTTTAGTTCGTCGGCACAGTTGACGGGAACACTCACTCTCGACTCTACAGGAAATCCCAATGGTATCTTCGTCTTCCAGATAGGCAGTACCTTAACTACGGCCGTCAATTCGTCCATGGTCATCCATGGCAGTACACCCTGCAACGTGTTTTTCCAGGTTGGCAGTTCCGCGACTCTTGGTACGGGCACACAGCTTTTAGGAAGCATATTCGCGGAGACCAGCATTACGCTGACAACCGGCGCAAGCGTGACCGGNNCCTGCATGGGCACGCTGAAGGTTTGCAAAGTGGCTGGGAGCAGCTCCTTGGTGGGAACGTTCTTTGGATTCAGCATTGCTGGAAGCCCGCCCACGCTGATCAGCGTTCAGGCCGAACCTGCGCCGGGGGGGAATTGCAGCGTAGCGCTGCTGGTGCCAGCCCACCCGTCGATCATTACCGAAACCATACCAGTGAATACCACCTTGGGGGCAGTGAGCACTCTGCCGACCCCCGGGTTGCTGATCAGCAGCAATCTGGCCGCGGGCACGGCTACCGTGGAGGTCGATCCCGGGGGCCAGACCATCGCCACTTTCGTAAACACGGTTCCCCCTCCCCCAACCACAGGCTTGCTTACGATTTGCAAAGTCGCCGGTAGTGGCATCACCCCAGGAACAACCTCCTTCTCCTTCAACGCTGCTGGAACTCTGGTCAACGTTCCGGCCGGTGCCGCTCCAGGCGGTACTTGCAGTGCGGCACTGGTGGTGCAGGCCAATCCGGCGCTGCTGATTTCGGAAACGCTAAACGGTTACGCGCTGACGGCGGTCACCACCTTCCCGGCTGGTTTGCTGGTCAACAGCAATCTGGGCGCGGGCACGGCTAGCGTGACGGTCAATGCCGGGGAGACGACCATCGTTACGTTCCTGAACGCGACGATTCCCCCTCCATTAACGGGCTATCTTCAGATTTGCAAAGTCGCCGGTGCCGGCGTCGTCGCATTAACGCCCTTCACCTTCACTGTTGTTGGTGGAACCCCGGTCACCGTTCAGGCCGGTCCCGCGCCAAGCGGTAATTGCAGTGCGGCACAGGTGGTGACCGCCGGTCAGATACAGATTACGGAAACCCTGCCGCTCAATACCGCGCTAACGTCGGTGACCACCTTGCCGACCGCTGGTTTGCTGGTCAGTAGCAATCTGGCTGCGGGTACGGCTACCGTGATGGTTAATACCGGGGCGCAGACGATTGTTACGTTCCTGAACACGTCACCCCCGGGCGTTCTCAAAATCTGCAAAATCGCCGGCACAGGCGTACCGGCAGGCTGGATGTTCAACTTTGTGGTGGCTGGGGCCGGTTTGACGGTTCCGGCTGGCCTGGCGCCAGGGACTTGCAGCCAGGCACTGGCGTTCCCCGTAGGCACAGCCGTCCCCATTACGGAGACCGTTTTCGCCGGCACAGTACCGTCGGCCATCAGCGTGGTTCCGGCGGGCGCGGGTAGCAACATCAATGTGTCCGGCGGCTCGGTAACCGCGACAATCGGCGCCGGCGAAACGGATGTCTACTTCACAAATATAGCTGGCGGAGTCGGCCTGTTGAAGGTGTGTAAGGTTGCTGGAACAGGCGTGGCGCCATTAACGATGTTCGGCTTTGTGATGAATGGTACAAGTTTCTCGGTCCCGGCGGGATACTGCGTAAGCCGGGGAACGTTCCCGGTCGGCACGCCTATCACCATCACGGAGAACCTTTCATCGGCCGGCACGGTCTCGGCGATCAGCATCGTTCCGGCAAGCGCGGGCACCGGCAATGTCTCCAGCCGGTCGGCAACCGTGGCCGTCGCCATCGGCACGACGGAAGTTTCCTTCACAAATGTCAAACCCTAGCGTCACGGAGCAGGGACCAAGGGGCACCCCGTCGCGGGGTGCCCCATATCCGCCGCGGGCCCACCAGTGTTATGCGATGAAGACGCGGTCGGCGGGCCAGTACTTCCAGCTCCGCCGCACACGAGATTCTTGTTCCAGCCGGAGACTTTTCTGGTAGTGTGAAAACTGAAACGTCTGCTTGGCGCTTTTGAAATGTGTCAGGAGAGTAAAAAATGAGCTCGCGACTATTTTGGACCGCTCTAGTGTTTGTTTGCCTTTCCGTCTCCGCCCATGCAGGTCTTCTCGAGATCTGTAAAGTCTCCGATCCACCCGGCTCGCTGAGTTCTTATTTCTATTACTTCGGGATCTCCGGCGCAGGCGCCGGGCTCGGGGAGATTCCGGTGTTCGTTGACTCCTGCACACCAGACCCCATTGTGTTGCCCGATGGGCCGTACGTAATCACTGAAGCTCCCGACCCTACTTCGGTGCTTGAGAGCGTTTTCACCTTCCCGGGCGACCCGGGCGGCGCGCTGGGCGGCCCGCTGATTGCCGTCGACCTGCCAGCGGAGACCGCCACAGTGCTGCTTGGCGGAGGCTCAGACCCGAATGACCTAACGGACCTGGTGACGATCTCCTTCACCAACACCCCCGCCACGGTGCCCGAGCCCGCGACCGGGTGGCTCCTTGGCTTGGGCCTGACAGTCTTGGCCCTCCACGGAAATCTGAAGAAGCGCCCGTACTATACCGCTCTCCGGAACGCGACGAATTCCGTCGTGCGCCGGGCCTTGAACTGACAGCTCGCCTTCCTCCCCCACCAGTGTGACGGACATCGTGGTCTTACACGTGCCTTAGAAAACTTAAGGACGAGGTGTCCGATGCATAAGCTATATACAATCTGTTTGACATTCGCGCTGCTCTGCACAATCGCATATGCGGCCAAGAAGTACCCCATGACTGCGGCGTCCACCGTTCCCAGTGCTCGCGCCGAGGTAGCAATCAACAAAGACAAGAACGGCAACACGAGGCTGAAGATGAAGGTTCAGTATCTCGCCAATCTTGAAAACCTGACGCCCCGAGCTTCCGCCTATGTTGTTTGGTTTCAGGAGCGGGACGGAATCTCCGAGAATCAGGGCCAGCTCAAAATGGACAAGAAGCTGGCGGCAACCTTCGAAACCGTCACTCCGCTGAAGAGTTTCGATGTGTTTGTTACCGCCGAGCAGGATTTCAGGGTGAAGAGTCCAAGCGGGCAGGAAGTCCTGAGAGCAACGATTCAACCGTAAGGGCCTGTGTGGAAATAACCTATTCAATTCGCCAGCTAACGCTCCCTTACGGAGTGCCCCCTGGGCTCGGCTCCGAACGCGCATCGGCGACCTAACGCTCCCTTACGGGGTGCCCCCTGGGTCCGGCTCTGAACGCGCATCGGAGCCGCGACCGTAAGGGAGCGTTAGGCAAGTGCAGGTGCAGGTTTTGCCCTTCATCAGGCAGGAATCGGTAGGACAAATTTCTTCGAGCATGCGCGTGGCCGGGCCGGTCGCGCGCGGCATCCCTACCGGTGAAGCGGGCATTGGGCTCGGCACGGCTGGTGGAAGCTCAGAACTCCTGATGTCGCCCCGCAATTTCAAACTGGCCGGGAAAATGGGCTGAGCCATTCCTTTCGATGGCGAGAGCTTCGCGGNNTCCTATTCGAGCAGCGGGCCTAACTCAGCGCGGGCGGGCAGGTACCGCCTGCCCCACCTGCGGGCTCCCTGCTAAATCCCACGACATCAGGAGTTCTGAAGCTACGCTTTTTTCCCTGTTACCAGCAGTAAGATGCCTCCTACCAGCGCGACCGCGCCTGCAATGGGAGGAATCGGAAAATCATGGGTCTTGTCGCGAGTCGCGTGGATCGGCCCAATGTCGACGACCTTTTCCCTGGTCGTGTACGTAAACCCTCCCCATGCAAGGCCGGCCAGGCCAAGCACAATCAGGATGATCCCCAACGTTTTATTCATTGCAATCCTCGATAGTCAATGTGATTTCGGCTTGTCGCCCTTGCGCAAGTTGCCCAAGTGGCAACCGGTCTGGCTGGTAACACGCCCAGCCAACCTGCACCGTGCATGCATGTCTAGGGCCGCGGCCGAGAACGAGTGGAGCGGCGGCCCGAAACATACGAGCCTCCGAACTCCTGATGTCGTGGAATTTGGGATGAGCCCCCAGGTGGGCAGGCCAGCACCGCCTGCCCCACCAAGCAAGGAATGGCTCAGCCCATTTTCCCGGACCACCCGAAATTGCGGCGCGGTGTTGTAGGCCCTCGGTACGTCTTCAAACCGATCCCTTGCCCACTTTCCCCGCGAAGCTCCGATAGGTATACACAAAGTAACTCGCCGTCAGCACCATTCCCGGAATGAACCAGAACAGCCCCACCCGCAGACCGTACGTCCCCGCCGCGGAGTTAGCCACCGTCAACGAGAATGACGGATCGCCGTTCGACGGCAACACATAAGGGTACAGCCCGAATGCCGCGCTGCTCAGCATGGCGATCAGGAACAGGCAGGAACAGAGAAACGCATCCAGCCCTTCGCGATACCCGTCGAGCATCCGTATCCCGACGAGGCCCACCAGCGCCACCAGCGGGAAGACGTATCCCCAGGGCCGTTCCGCGAAGCTCGTTTTCAAATGCGGCTGCACCTGGAAACTCGCCAGCGTGATCGCCGCGATCGCCGCCCCCAGGCCCCACCACACCCGTTTCGCCGCCAGCCGCGCGCGCTGCTGCACGCCGCCTTCGGTCTTCAACGCTACCCACAGCGCCCCATGCACCGTCAGCGCCAGCAGCGCCGCCGCCGCGATCAGTAGTGTGTACCAATCCAGAATGCCGGTCTCTTTGCCGGCCGAGAAGTCCGTCCACAACGGCAGGAAGAACTCGCCCGAACGATCCAGCGGCACGCCCCGCACCACGTTGCCCAACGCCGCGCCGAAGAAAACAGCCAACAGGCCGCTGGCGGAGGCGAACACCACGTCCCATAGCGGCTGCCACACCAGGCTCCGGATATGATTGCGGAATTCGATGGCGATCCCGCGCAAAATCAGCAGCCACAGCACCATCATCAGCGGCAGGTAGAAGCCGCTGAAACTCGACGAATAGAGCGACGGGAAGGCGAAATACAGCGTCCCGCCACCGGCGATCAGCCACACCTCATTGCCATCCCACACCGGACTGATCGACGCCAGCACGGTGCGCCGCTCTGCCTCCGTGCGCGCCACAAAAAGATGAATAATCCCCGCGCCCAGGTCGAAGCCGTCCAGCACCACGTACAGGGCGATCATTACCGCGACCAGACTGAACCAGATGGTTTCCATAATGGAGCCTCAAACCGCGGCGCCGTGCGCCGGGCCCTCGTCGATTTCGCGATACACCAGCAGCAGGCCCAGAATCGCCAGAATCGTGTAGATTCCCATGAAGCCGAGCAGTGTGAACAGCGCGTTGCCGGCCGACACGTGCGGCGACACGCCTGCCGGCGTCCGCATAATGCCATAGATCAGCCACGGCTGGCGGCCCATCTCGGCGGTGACCCATCCGGCGGTCGTGGCGATATACGGAAACGGCAGCATCAGCATCAACATCCAAAGCAGCGGGCGCTGCCCGTATAGCTTGCCGCGCCACAAACTGAAGACCGCCAGCGCCATCGCGCCCACAAACGCCGTTCCCAGCCCCACCATGATGTGATAGCTGTAATACAGCAGCGGGATGTTATCGGGCCAGCGGTCCTGCGGAAATGCGTTGAGACCTTTCACTTCGGCGCCCCAGCGTTGGTAAGTCAGGAAGCTCAGCGCCCGCGGCACGATAAGTGGATTGTCCAGCCGTCGCCGGTCCACGTCGGGCTGCCCCAGGATGGCCAGCGGCGCGCCGTTCTCGGTCTCGAACAGCCCCTCCATGGCGGCCAGTGTCGGCGGTTGCAGGTAGGCGATGTTCTTGCCCTGCCCATCGCCCGTGGGGAAGATCATCAGCAGCGTGGAGATGGCGCCGGCGATCGTGCCCAGGCGGACGAACGTGCGCCCGAAGTCCTCATTCCGCCGCGTGAGCAGGTAGAATGCGCCGATGGAGGCCATCACGAAGCTGGCCGTCACCACCGACCCGATCATGTTGTGCAGGTATTGCCAGAAGATCCACGGATTCAGCAGCAACTCCTGAAAGCTGCTCAGCAGAATCGCGCCGTTAGGATCCAACCGATATCCCGTGGGATGCTGCATCCAGGCGTTGGTGGCGATTATGAAGAAGCCCGAAAGCCACGAACCGGCGAAGACCAGGAAGGCCGCGAACCAGTGCGCCTTCGGTCCCAGCCGCTTCTCGCCGAAGAGGAACACGCCCAGGAAACTGGACTCCAGGAAGAAGGAGAACACGCCTTCCATAGCGAGCGTCTGCCCGATCACTCCGCCCGCGGATTTCGAAAACCGCGCCCAGTTGGTGCCGAATTGAAACTCCATGGGGATGCCGGTTACTACTCCCATGGCGAAATTGATGGCGAAAATTTTGGTCCAGAAACGGGCCGCGTGGTTGTAATGTTCGTTGCCGGTCCGTAGCGCCATGGTCTTCAGGACCAGGATCAACAGGGCCAGCCCCATGGTCAATTGCGGAAACAGGTAGTGAAACGTGATGGTGAACGCGAAGTGGAGCCGGTGAATCGTCAGAGCGTCCATATAGAGTCAGTATCCCTCCCATCTTCGCGCATTGCATCGATCCGCGGCGCCCCTTTAGGGAGCGTGCGGCCGCGGGTCCACTCGACCCTCTTCGCGAGCGGCATCCGGAAGCGCCGGGATGGGAGCGTCGATGAAAGCGAATATGGACCCTGAACTGCGTTACAATGCCGTCATCTTAAATCTACGGAAGTCCCGCACATGAATAGACGATCGTTTGTAGGAGTGATAGGAGCCGCCGGAGCCGCGCAGGCCGGCTTCGGCCAAACCACACCCGCGAAGAAGACCCGGATCTTCGTGCAGCAGAACTATCTTCTCAAGATAGGCCCGCAGGGCGCGCGGCTTACGGATTACCTCAGTAAGACGTATCTTGGGGCGCTTGCCAAGGTTCATACCGGGCCGACGCTCGTGCTGGAGGCGACCCTGGCGACCCACCTGCCACAGGTGACGGTCTTCACCGGCTACCAATCCGTGGAAGAGATGTGGAGCGTTCGCGCGAAACTCGATGGCGACCAGGCTCTTGAGGCGGCCACCGATGCATGGGAGGCCGAGACGCCGTTCGAGAACATTACCAGTTCCCTGCTTCGCGTTGGGGATTACTCGCCGGAACTGGCTCCACTCAACCCGCAACCCACCACTCCCCGGGTATTCGAAATGCGTATCTACCACGCCCCCACCTGGAAGAACATGCGAGGGTTGGAATGGCGGTTCCGGGAGGGTGAAGTCCGCATCCTCACTAAAGTGGGAGCGGCGCCGATCCTATTCGCGCCAACTGTCATTGGCGCGGACGTGCCGAACATGACCTGGATCACGGCCTTCGAAAACGAGGCGGCGCGCGACAAGGCGTGGGCGGCATTCAGCGCGGACCCGGAATGGCAGAAACTCTCCGCGGAGTCGCGGCAGCGCTATGGCGACAATCCGACAGTTCGCCAGATATTCCTGTTTCGTGCCGCGGCATACTCTCCTATCCGTTAGCCCAGTGGATTGGACCATTGCCGCGGCAATGCCGGGGCGGCACGTCCGCGACGCCGAACCTCCGCTCTCACACCAACGCGATCGGCCGCACCGGCGATCCGGTAGCGCCCTCCAGCTTCAGCGGCAACGCCACGAACGCGAACTCACTTACTCCCGCCTTGGCCAGTTCTTCCAGATTCAGGCATTCAACGATATGGATCCCATGCTCCACCAGCAGATGCACGTGGACGGGCATGGCCAGGTCCGGAACCTTTTCGAAGGCCACCGTGTCCGAGCCTGCGGCGAAAATGCCGCGCGAACTCAGCCATCGCGCGCCCGCCACACCGGGGCCGGGACCGTGTACCTGCGAGATGAACTTACCGGGATCGCGAAAGTAGCGCGCCCAACCGGTACGCAGCAGGACCACGTCGCCGGGCTTGATCGCGACTCCCGCGGCACTCACCGCCGCGTCAAGCTGCGCCGCGGTGATTTCGAAATCGTCGGGCAAGGGGTCCAGGCCGGCCGCCGTGGCGATATCCAGCAGCACGCCGCGCCGCAGAATCGGCGGAACCGTGTCGATGGAATGCCGCCGCAGGCCGCCCCCGTATGATTGCAAACCGGCCGCCTCGTCGCCGCCATACAGTTTGCCGCCGCAGGAAAAATGGCACAAAGCGTCGATGTGCGTCCCCACGTGGCTCCCCAGCGCGATGGCGTCCGACGCGGAGCTGTTGCCGATGGGGCCGAGATATTCGCCGTGTGACTTTACCAGGCTGAAAAGGAACGGCGGATGCGCCGGATGGTGCGGCATCCCGGTGAAATAAGGCTGGGCGAGGTCATAGACCCTGGCCGAAGTTAGTAAGTCGATTAGTGGGGTCATCAGAAATTCAAGTGCGCGCCGAATTCCATGACGCGCGGCGTATAGAACATAGAAGTAATGGCGCCGAAGCCGGGGCTGGTGGAGTTGATGTTCTGATCGCCGACATAGAAGGTTGCATGATTCGGGGCATTGAAGGCCTCCATCCGTAAGAGCAGGTTCTCGCGTTCGGTAATCTTGACGATTTTCGACAGGCTCATATCGATATTGAAGGTCCAGGGCCCGGAGAACTCGCGGCGCTGCAATTCGCCCAGGGCGCCGGGGGCGGGATTGGAGAAGATCTGGCCGGTGAAAGTGGGATCGCCGGGAGCGTTGACACCGCTGTTATCCGCAGGGTTGATGGCCGAAGGCGCGATCTCCACCGGTCCGTTGCCGGTCATCTGGAAGTGCACGATTTGCTTCAGCGCCGCGCCGCCCACGGTGGTGTCCGCGCCGTTATAGTAAGAGCGGGCCGCGCGGTTGAGGGTGGCATACGACGAGAGGATCGAGAATGGCGCGCCCGATTGCCACACCATCACGCTGCCGAAGGTCCAACCGCCGATCACGCGGTTGAGCGGCTTGAAGCCCAGGCGATGGCCTTCGCCGAAAGGCAACTCGTAGTAGCCATCGGCCTTGATCATATGGTTGAGGTCGAAGTTGGCGCGGGACCGCTCCAGCTTGGGATTGTTGATGTCGAGGAATGCCTGGAAGCGCGTCTGCAGATCGCCATCGCCGTCGCTGAGAACCTTTGAGAACGTGTAATTGGCCTCGAAACTCAAGCCGGAATGCATGCGATGGCGCATGGCAAGCTGCATGGAGTTATAACTGGCGCTCGAGTAATTGGTCAGCATGTCGGCGCCCAGCGCGTAGCGGTTGGCGTAGACCGGCACGGCGTTGTTGGGGTTAAAGCCATTGGTCTGGTAGTAATTCGCCAGTTCGCCCGGCTGGCCGGTCTGAATGTAATAGACGACGTTGGGGTCGTTGAATTCGCCGCGTCCGGTGAACTTAGTCAGCACGGAGAGAGTCTGGCTACCCTGGACCAATGCGCTATAGGCCGGGTTAAAGCCTCTGCCCGCCGCCACGGATAAGAACCCATTGGATTGCGCCTTCAGAAAATCGGTCAGGAAGCCGTTGCTCTGAATCTGCACCTGGTTGTAATCGAAGGCGCGATAGGCGCCCACCACGTGGTTACCCACATAGCGGCCTTCGAAAACGGTGTGCAGCCATTCGTGTTGGATTCCGATGGAATACTGCTGCACGTAAGGACGATGCAGGTTCGGGTCGATGCTGGTAAGCGTGTTGAAGGGATCGGTGGCGTAGCTCTGGGCGAGGGTGAGTGGGACCGAGTAAGGGGGAATGGGGATGGCCGGCAGGCCCGTGGAAAGACGGCTCGACAGGCCGGTGGTGCTGGCGATGCCTTGCAGGCCGGCGTTGCCTTCCAGCATATTCTCCGCGGCTACAATCTCCTGATCGTTGACATAGCTCAGCGCGTAGCCTCCGCGAATGGCGGTTTTGCCGTTGCCGGAGACATCCCAGGCAACCCCGATACTGGGCGCGAAGGCGTGCCAGTCGCGCTTGTACCACGGGCGGCCCACCCCACCGCCGGCGAAATTCAAAGTCGCATTGGAGAGCAGCGTAGCAGCCGCGCCGCCGCTCATATCGGGCAGCAGTTCCAGGGAATTGGCTTCGTCGGCCACCCCGGGCATTTCGTAACGCAGGCCCAGCGTCAGAGTCAGGCGCGGCGCCACGCGCCAGTTGTCCTGAGCGTAGACGGCGTAGTCGTCGAGGATGAAGTTGCGCACGAAATCGGCGCCGGCGACGTATCCCGAGGTGCGGCTGGTCACGTTGAAGGTCTGGCTATATCCGTCCACGAAGCCGCCCAGCGTGGCCAGCAGAGCGTTGGCGTTAGTCAGGTCGTTGCTGGAAATGCCCGGCAGGTTGGCCGTACTCAGGGTATATTGCGCCTGGCCGGAACCCATGGCGAGGGAATAAGTGGGGAGTACGCCCGCGGCGTTGAAGGAGCGCACCCGCACATCCTGCATGTGGAAACCGAATTGTATGTTGTGATGGCCGTGCTGCCACGCGGCATCGTCAGCCAGGGTGTAAGTGTTGGTATCGCGGCCCTGCGGCTGGAATTCGTTGACCGGGTCGGAGAAAGCATACCCCGTAACCAGAGCCGATCCGAACGGCTGATTATTGAAGAAGTATCCGTACGATAAGTTGAAGCCGAAGCGCACTTCGTTGGTGAGCCGCGAGGTGGGCGTGGAGCGCCACGAGAGGGCCATGAAATTCGTATGGGTCGGATTGGTGGCTTTGGGGATGGTGGAAAAATCGTTTTCCAGGTCGGGCCGGTCGAGATTGTAGCGGTTCCAGAGATACGAGAAAGCCAGCGAGTGGCGCGTGTTGACGCTGTAATCGAGCTTGCCGGTGAGGTTGTCGCGGGTGCCGTTGTCGCGCATATTGAAGCGGTATCCGCCGGTATTGAGACCGTCGCCCACCAGGCTGTTGTTAATCAGGCCGGGGGCGGGAATCTGCGCCAGCAGGCCTTGAATCGTAGGGTCCATTGAAACCCCTTTCAGGGTCAGCAGGTTGGCGCTGTGCAGGAGGCCGTTGCTGTCCTTATAGCGGAAGATGCCTTGTGCCGCGTCAGCCGTAAGGACCACGCCGTTGGCCGGGGTTTGCTGGTGGGTGCGCAGGGCTTCGTAGTTGAAATAGAAAAAGAACTTGTCTTTCCGAATAGGTCCGCCAACCGACAGGCCGAACTGTTGTTGATTGAGGAAGGGCAGCGCGACGCCGGCCTGGTTACTGAACCAGTCGTTGGCCGAGAAAGCGTTGTTGCGGTTGTACCAGAGGGCATCGCCATGGAAACTGTTGCCCCCCGATGGCGTGGAAAAAGCCGTTTGCGTGGCCCCGCCCGCAGCCGCGGCGTTGACATTGGAACTGACCATGGTGACCTGGCGGACCTGGCCCATGAGCGGCATGTTAGGGCTGTAGTCCAAGGCATTGTCACGGATGTAGTTGTCCTGGATGTTAATGCCGTCGATGGTCACATCCGAATAGGAAGTGCGCAGGCCGTCGATGACCGTGAAGGAGTTGCCGTTGGCCACAACGCCGGGCTGGAGTTGAATCAGGCCGAGGGGATTGCGGTCGAAGATGGGCAGGTTCTTGATCTGGTCGACGGTGACAGTGTCGGTGATCTCGGCGTTGCTAAGTTCCACGCCTTGGACGTCGCCCTTGACTTCGACCGTGTCGGTGACGGACGCGATCTGCAGCTTGATCTGCGGCACGGAAGTCTCGCGGGCGGCGTCGACGGTGAGATCGCGCAGGGTGAGCTTGAGGAAGCCGGTGGATTCGACGGTGAGGTCGTAATTGGCGGCGCGGACGCTGTTGAAATTGTATTGGCCGTCGCTGGAAGTCTTGGTGGAGAGCAGCGGCTTTTTGCCGCCGGCGAGGTAGAGATCCACCTGCGCGTCGGGAACGGAAGCGCCGGAGGAATCCACTACCGACCCGGTGACGCGGCCGGAGAATTGGGCGAATAGGGGGACCAGACCCAGAAAAAGCAACCCACTGACAAAGCGCATATTCCATTAGACTCCAAAATGCCAGTGCAGGTGGGGCCTCGAAGCCTCCCGCCCCCCTTTATGATAGACATGTGCGCTCCCCAGACTTCGCCACGTTCGCCGATGCCTCGCTCGCCCGCCGCCTGGAGGCCGCCGAGGCCATCAACGCCCGTTTCTGCACCGCCTCCCCGCCCGACGCGGCCTTCCTCGATATCGCCGGCGGCTGCGCCATCTTCGTCGGCCCCGATTCGCCCCTCACGCAATCCGTCGCCCTCGGACTGAACGGGCCCGTCAGCGATGCCGAGGTCGACACCCTCGAAGCTTTCTTCCGCAGCCGCGGCGCCAAAGTCTCCATCGACTTCTGCCCCTTGGCCGACCCCAGCCTGCTCGAGATCCTGAGCCGCCGCGGGTATCGCCCCACAGAGTTCAACAACGTCCTCGTCAAACGCATCGCCGGCGCCCAGATCGTCCTGGCGCCGCGCGTCCGCCGCGCCCTTGCCGCGGAGCACGACCTGTGGTCGCACACCGTGGGCCGCGGCTTCTTCGAACAGGGCGACCTCACCACCGCCGAAATGGACGTGGGCCGCGCCATCTTCGCCATGCCCGGTGCCCTCTGCTATCTCGCCGTGGCGGCCACCGGCGAACCGGCCGGCGGTGGCGCGCTGGCGGTGCGCGACGGGCTGGCCACCCTGTTCGCCGACAGCACCATCGCGGCCTTTCGACGCCAGGGCTTCCACCGCGAGCTGATTGCCGCGCGCCTGAATGAGGCCATCGCCCTGGGCTGCGACACCGCCACGGCATCCACCCTCCCGGGCAGCACCTCGCAGCGCAACTTCGAGCGCCTGGGCTTCGAAGTGGTCTATACCAAGGTCACACTGGTTTCTTGAGATTCAGAACTCCTGATGGGCTGAGCCATTCCTTTCGANNAGCAGCGGGCCTAATTCGGCGCGGGAGGGCTCACTGCAAATTCCACGACATCAGGAGTTCTGAGATTGGCCGGCTGAGATTTCTTGAGAATTTAAGCCCCCGTTCGTTACTACGGTATTCTGTGCGCCTTGCCCACCTGTTGGTGATGTCTCTTGTTCCGCTCGCCCTGTGGATCCTCATCAGCGGGTTGGACGATCTGTTTATCAGCCTGGTCTTCCTGCTCACCCGGCGCACGCCGTTTCCGTGGCCGGCCGAGCCGGAACTGGACCGCGCCCCCGAGCGGCGCATCGCCATCCTGGTGCCTCTGTGGCGCGAGCACCGCGTCATCGGGCAGATGCTGGAACATAACCTCGCCGCCATCCGCTATTCCGCGTATGACGTCTTCGTCGGGGTCTACCCCAACGACGAAGCTACCGCCCAAGCGGTGGAGGAAGCCGAGCGTCTCCACGCGCGCGTACACCTGGTCATGGGCCCGCACGATGGGCCTACCTCCAAGGGCGATTGTCTCAACTGGGTCTACCGCCGCATGGCCCAATACGAAGCTCTCCACGGCGTCCGCTACGACATCGTCATGACCCACGATGCCGAAGACCTGGTGCATCCCGATTCGCTGCGGCTGGTGAACTGGTTCTCGCGCGATTATGCCATGGTGCAGGTCCCCGTGCTGCCGTTGCCCACCCCCATCGGCGAGTTCACCCACGGGCTCTACTGCGACGAGTTTGCCGAGTTTCAGACCAAGGACATCCCCATGCGCCAGAGGCTGAACGGGTTTCTGCCCGCCAACGGCGTGGGGACCGGTTTCGAGCGTTCCGCCCTGGAACACCTGGCGGCCACGCGCGGCGGCCTGGTCTTCGACCCCGCCTGCCTCACCGAGGACTACGAGAACGGCTTTCGATTGCACGCTCTTGGCTATCGCCAGATCTTCCTGCCGGTGCGGTTTCAGAATGGCCGCCCCGTGGCCACGCGCGAGTATTTCCCGCGCCACTATCGCGCGGCCATGCGGCAGCGCAGCCGTTGGGTGGCCGGAATTGTCCTGCAGGGCTGGCAGAATCACGGCTGGCGCGGCGCGTGGCCCCAGGCTTATTGGTTCTGGCGCGACCGCAAGGGACTGGTGGGCAACCTGCTTTCGCCGCTGGCCAACCTGGTATTTCTCGCCGGCCTGGGGAACTTCGCGGTGAGTACCGGGACCGGAGAGGCGTGGCGCCTCGCCGCCCTCGTCCCACCGTGGCTTTCCCGTCTGTGTCTGGTCACCTATGTGTGCGCCCTTGTGCAAGTGGCCATGCGGACCTGGTGCAGCGCACAAATCTATGGCTGGCGTTTCGCGGCGGCCGTGCCCTTGCGCGCCACCTGGGGCAACGTGATCAACTTCGCCGCTACCGTGGCGGCCGTCCGCCAATATACCGCCGCCCGCATCCAGAGCCGTACCATGGCCTGGCGCAAGACCGACCACGTCTACCCGCGCCCGCGCCTGGGCGAAGTGCTGGTGCGCATGCGGACCCTGTCGACGGGCGACGTGGAAACGGCCGTCCGCGACTTGCCCCAAGGGTTGCGGATCGGTGAATATCTGGTTCAATCGCAGAAGCTCTCGGAGGAAAACCTCTACCATGCCTTGAGCGTGCAATCGGGCATTCCCACCGGCCCCATCCGCAGCCTCGAGGTGGAACGTCTGGCCACCCGAGCCCTTCCGGCTGAAGCCTCGCGGCGGTGGAGGGTGCTGCCCTATCGCGTGGAAACCGGCCACCTTCATGTGGCGGTCGCCGACGTCCCTTCGCGGGAATTGACCCGCGAACTGGCCGGCCTTTCGGCCCTGGAAATCCGCTACCGCCTGGTGCGTCCCGAGGAGCTCGATCGATTGGCGGTGGAGTATCTACCGGCGGCGGGGTCGGCTGGATAAGAAGCTTTCAGGTTCGCGGTGCGGACGATGCATCCGCACGCCGCCAGTTCGATGCTGGCGCCCTTTCAGACCTCCTGATCTCGCCCCGNNTCTCGGCGCTCCGGGACGGCGGATGCCGCTCGCGAAGAGGGTCGAGATGAGTCTCGACCCAGCAGGCAGGAGTGCCTTCGCCACGAAAACGGGCTCATCCCAAATTCCACGACATCAGGAGTTCTGCCTTTGGGCCCGGCAGCCAGGCCCGAAGGGCGCCCTGCCAGCAAGCGGTCCTTGCCAGCCAACCGCTTCTCACACCGACGCCGCGCCGATGAGAATCAGGCCGCCGGTATAGCCCGCCAGCATCAGTCCGATGTATTTTCCGGTACCCTCCCGCGCGCTGCGGAATTCGTGCCAGATCAGCAGGCCCCAGAGCGCCGCCACCAACGTCGCGCCCTGCCCCAGCGCGTACGAGATCGCCGGGCCCGCGACGCTGGACGCGATCACGTTGAAGCTGAGCGCGATCATCCAGATGAAGCCGCCCAGAATCCCGATGGCGTGCAGCTTCGCGCTTCCGCGAAAATAGCTGGCGTAGGTGACGCCGCCCATCCGCATGAAAACCGTGTTCCATACGATATTGCTCCCCAGAACGCCCGCCCCGAAGGCCACCAGCGCGACATACGGCGTCAGCATTCCCGGCGCGATGGGCGCGCTGTTGAAATTGGGGGAGATGGACTTCATCAATTGCGGATAGAAAAAGCCCATCAGGCAGCCCGCGATCACCGAGTAGACCAGCCCCCGGAACCGGCTCTTCACACCGCCGTGGGGCAGGCGGCTGTGGGCGATGGCCGACAAAACCATAGCGGTCACGATCAGCGCCACGCCGCCGAACAGCATCGCGGGATTGCCTTTGGGGGTCGCCAGGTAGNNCAGCGCCGGTATGAAGTTCGCGGCATCGGCGGCGTGCATGTTTTCTCTCGTGCTCATGCCCGCGCTGCCGAAATTTCCCAACGTGTGCGAAAAAATCAGGCTGAAGAGGAAGACGCCGATGGCGTAGTCCCAATAGAACAACTCGAAAGGCCACTTTTCTTTACCGGTCAGCTTTTGGGTGTTGGCCCAGGAACCCCAGCCCAACATGGTGACGACGCAAAATACGATGGCGACGGGCAGACTTTGCACGGCAAACATGGTGCGGATTATAGCCGATTGCACCATCCCGCGAGGGCCGGCTCACCTGAGAGGCCAGCCATCAATCTCCCGGGCTGCCCTCTGTGCCCGGCTCGGAAAGTGCTTGCCTTTCAATGTGACCTTTCCGAGCCGCGCGCGCAAGCAAGCGGTTTCTTCGAATCTTGCAGTCCCTCGGCCGTGCGCGGCATTCCCCGGTCTCCTGCACCANNCCGGGAGGCCCGCCTTATTTCTTCCCCAACGAGTCCTGACGCGCTTTGATGTACCGCTGCGTTTGCGGAAGGTCCTTCCACTGCGGCGTGTCGGTGCTGTCGGCCACCGCGTAGACCGCCAGCGCCACGGTGCGGTCCACCAGCGCCAGGTTGGCGTAGTCCAATTTGGGCCACTCATCGCCCGGCTGGTGGTAATCGGGGAACATATAGCCCACCGAAAGGGTATGCGCCGGGACCCCGGCATCGGCCAGCGCCTGGTTGTCGCTTTGCGCGAAATATCGCTCGTTGAGTTGCGCGTTCTTCGCCACTTGGAGCCCCGTCTGGCCGCCGGCCTTCACTACGGCGTCGGTGAGAGTGGAAAAGTCGAAGCCCGTCACATTCACCAACCCCACACTGGAACCACCGTCGACGTCCGTTCGCCCGAGCTGTTCCAGATTGAGATCGGCCACCGTCTTCTCCAACGGGAAAATCGGATGGGCGCCATAGTAGCGCGATCCTACCAGTCCAAGCTCTTCGCCGAAAAACGTCATGAATACGATGGAGCGTTTGGGCCGCGTGGGCAATAGCGCCAGCGCGTTGGCCACTTCGATCACCGATGCCGTGCCGCTGGCATCGTCGTTAGCGCCGTTGTTGATGTGGTCGCCTTCGCCCGTGCCGCGCACGCCCAGATGGTCGTAATGCGCGGTCACCAGCACGTAGGTATCGCGCAGCGCCGGGTCCGATCCGCGCATCACGCCTGCCACATTGCGCACTTTCACGAGAACCGCGGTGGGCGACGGAATGTGCACCGAAACCACGGCTTCCACCGGCCCTGGCCTTCCGGCGCCGAGCGCGGTGCGCACCTGTTCGTCCCAAACCACCAGCACCGGGACCGCGGGCGCGGCGCTCGCTTCGCGCAGGCGCGCCGACATGTTGGTCGGCTGACCGCCGGAGCGCAGCAGCACCACCAGCGCGGGCTGCAATCGGGCGGCCAGGGCGGGAAGTTGACGCGTCAACACGATTGGATTCTGGCCCTCCGGGAAATCGAGCACCAGCACCTTGCCGCGCACCTGGTCGGGCGTCAATGCCGCCACGGCCGTGGCATCGCTGCCGGCAACTTTCACCATTGCGACTTTGTTCAAGTCCGCCGCCGACGCCTGCTGCAACGCCATCGACATACTCTTCGCATTGACGCTGCCGCCGGCGCCGTCTACCGTGAATTCCATGCCCTCCACTTTGGGGGTCACAGTGACATACGAGGCCGTCTGAAAGTACCCGTCGTCGCCCGCGGGATCGAGCCCGGCGCGGCGAAATTGCGCGGCGATGTACTCGGACGCGATCTCCAGGCCGGGCGAAGGCGTCGCGCGGCCCTGCAGGGCGTCCGAGGCCAGAAATGAGACGTCGGCCTTCAGATCGTTGGCCGTCAGGCGGCTGGTGACGATCTGCAGATTGCTCGGTCCGGTCTGTGCCGCGGCGATGGCGGCCACAAAGGCGGCGATCGCCAGAATAGCGGGCTTCTTCATGGGTTATTCTTCCTTCAGATTGATCTGTCCGCGGCAATTCCGGGCGCCGCAGGAGCACTTCACCCGCCCGATATCGTCGGAGAAGCGGTAGTCGACGGTCAGTTCTTCGCCGGGCTGGATCTCCCGCTTGCTGATGTAGAGGATGTGACCGTTGCGGATGGTGGAGCGCAGATTGGGATCGCAGCTATGGTTGATGATTTCGGCCCCGCTGCCGCCCACCGCGCCGTCGAGAGTCCAATAACTATCCAGAGCGAACAGGTAAGTGAAGCGGCCGCTGCCGCGAATTTTGGTTTCCCGCCGGCTGATTCTCTCGCCGGTATATTCGATCACCTTGCGTTGCGCCGGTATACGCTCGGCGGCGTACACACCATAGCGATGGATTTTGGACTTGCGGATTTTGAGGCGAAAGC
>PLRZ01000682.1:19819-20280 GCA_003164075.1 Bryobacterales bacterium
CGGCGATGGGTTGCTCTGCGCGCTCGATCGCCGCGATTCCTTCCTGGAACTGCAGCCCGCCTCGACAGGCGTTCGAACGGCCGCCTATCGCTGGCAAGGCTTCGGTTTCGCGGGCGTGGAAGATGCGGAGGTGCTGGAGCGCTGTCGGCTGGTGTTGGGGGTGCCGGAGTAGATCGCGAGATGGATCAGGCGCTCAACTTCTTTCTTGGCGCAAAGGAGACCACTGTGTGCCGGGACCGACGCTGCCGCTTTTTCGATGCTCCAAGGATTGCCTTTACGTCGAAACCGTACTTGGCGGCACGGTCCTCTCGAATGCGTCGCACTTCATCCAGGATGGGGTCCTGCGACGTGAGCTTATTCTCCTGTTAGTTAGGAACGACGCAAAAATAACTGTCTGTGGCGGCGATGTGGCGCAGGCACTCCTGCCTGCGGGGTCGAGGCTCTGGACTCCTGATGTCGCC
>PLRZ01000500.1:0-2166 GCA_003164075.1 Bryobacterales bacterium
TTCCACCGCCGCGGCGGCGCCTCCCTCAATGGTGGCCATCTATGGCAGCACCAACGGATTCGGCTGGAAGCTGCATGAGGTAGTGGGCGCGCAGATTGTTTCCGTGCCGGCGTCGCTGCCCGTCCGGATGGCCGACAGCGCTTTCCGGAACCTGCTGGCCGATATGTGCCTGGTAGCGCTGGTCACGCTGATCGCCGTGGATCTGGCGCTCATCCTGATCGTGGTGCGCCCCGTTTCCAAACTGTCGCGGATGGCCGACCGTATCAGCAAAGGCGAACTCGACGCGCCGGAACTTCCGGTTCACGGTAAAGACGAGATTGCCGTACTGGCCGGTTCCTTCGACCGCATGCGGATCAGCATGGCGAAGGCGATGAAAATGCTCGAAGGCGAATAGTGGCGGGCGCCGCCTCGGATGGCGAGAGCTTCGCGGGTGGGGCAGGCGGCGCCGCCAGTAGATCCTGCAAGTACGGGTCAGAACTCCTGATGTCGCCCCGCAATTTCAGCCTGGCGGGGAAAATGGGCTGAGCGATTNNAGGCGGTGCTCGCCTGCCCGCCTGTGGGCTCACTGCAAATTCCACGACGTCAGGAGTTCTGACGGGTCTGTGCGGTGCTCGGCTTGCGCGAACTCGGACCGCCGTTGGCTACCCGGGACGCCGGCAGAATTGCCTGCCCACAGCAGCACTATCCGTCGCGGCGCGCCGCGCGTACCAGACCCGGGCCCACGGCCCATGCGATGCCCACCGCAACCACCGCTACCACCGCCCATCCCTGCGTTTCCAGCCCGGCGTTTCCGCTGTGCAGCAGTTCCGCCAGCGCGGAATGGACGGCGCCCATCCCCAGGATCAGCATGTAGGCCAGGTAGTTATTGCGCGCGAACCACAGGCAAAACGCCAGCGCACAGACGATTCCGGCGAACGCCAGCAGATACTCCAGGGCAAACTCGCCGGGCGTGCGAACCTCGTCGGAAACCAGAACGCAAACCGCCAACAGGGTCAAGGGCGCCAGCATCCACCGTTTGGGCAGCTTCCGCACCGCGAGTGCGAGAACCGCCAGCATCGCTGCCCGCGTGAAGATTGCCCGCACCACGTTAGCCACCGCCGTCACCGCCGGGGCGGGCAGGCCGATCAGCGACGGGCTATCCACTGTCAGGATCGCCGCCGCATGAAGACGGTCCGTCAATACTTCCGCAAGCTCCTGGCAGAGGTGCCAAAGGCCCACTGCCAGCAGCAGGAGCACTACCGCATCCACCGCCAGTACACGCCGCCCGACGGCCCGCAGGGCGGCCACGCTTTCCGGGAAAAAGGACAGCACGAAACCGGAGGCGGCCCCGTACATCACATAGGCGAAGGCCACCCCCATGGCCAGCACCACGCACGTGGTTATCACAAAGGTCTCAAAGGGAACGTAGGTCTGGTAGCCACGATACAAGGTGAGCTGCAACGAAAGCGCCAGAACGATCGCCGTCATTACCGTGGGAAGCACGGCCAGCAGCAAGGTGCGGCGCCATGGCACCAGGCCCTGGCGGACCTGGCGGATGAGCACCCACAGGCCGAAGACTATTCCGGCTGCGATCATGGAGAACTTGATCGCCAGCACGGCGATGGAAATAAAATTCTGACGGTCGCGGCCGCGCTCGAAACTCTCCGGGATTTTCCAATAGGCGCGCATCGCAGAGACGCGGTCGCCATCCACTCCGATAGACACGCGATAGCGCGCTTCGTCCACGTTGCGCCGGTCGCCGGGGCGCGCTTCCCATACCAACGTGAAGTCGCGGCGCGCCTTGCGCTTTTCCGACTGGCTCTCCTTCAGGTCCATGGCTTCCACGTCCAGGCCGCGGGCGGTGGCAAAGGCGGCGGCGATTTGGCGGGCGGCATCGGGGGCGAGGTCGGCGCCGGCACGGTCTTCGGGAATCTCGTGGTTGAAGCCCATCACCTTCCCGCTCTCGGGATCGACCGTCACGAGGAGTTCTTCCTTCTCCAAAGACTTGAAGTATCGCGTGGCCCAAATCCGCACGGGTCGATACCGTTCGAACAGCTTGGACGCGGCGCTCAGCGGACGGCGCTCCAGAAAGTACTTGGCGGCCAGGCTATCGTCTCCGCCCCAGTGGACTTCGGGGTACGTTACATGACGATAGCTGGAGGGGTCGATGCCCTGGGCGCGCAGAAA
>PLRZ01000500.1:2228-3544 GCA_003164075.1 Bryobacterales bacterium
ACCAGCGCCACCAGGATGGGCACCACGAAAATCCCCGCGCTGGCCGCGCCCGAAAGCTTGAAATAAAGACTGTGCGAGCGCAGCAGCAGCATGGCGCTGTACATGGCGTCTACGGAGTAGTGCCAGATCAGCGTGGGCAGGATGCCCCAGCGCAGCATGATCAGGCCCAGCGCCACGCCCCCGATTCCCACCTCCAGGCCGCGGATGAAGAATGGCTGCTGCGGATACCCGGCATGTCCGAACCCCCAGATGAAGCCCGCCAGCACAATGGCCGCGGGAAGCCAGCGCACCAGTTTCCGCAGAAACGGGATGGCGAACATGCGGAACATGAATTCCTCGGAGACGGCCGGCAGATATCCGCCCACCAGCACGAAGAACCAGGGGAATTTGGTATTGAGGAGATCGCTGTAGGGCACGTCGGCGGGCGACCACGCGCCGTACTTGTACGCCACGATGTAGAAGATGGTCTGGTAGGCGATGAAAATGGCGCACAGCGTCACGCCCAGAATCGCGCCCAGGAAGAAGCGTTTGGTGCGCAGGCCGCGCAGGCTGAACAGGCGGCCCAGCGAGACTTTGCCGGGGAATGCTTCGCGGTAGAGCACCTCCGCGCCGGCCGCGATGATGAACAGCGCGCCGCCCCAGGCGAGCGCCTCCAGTAGCGCCTGCAGCAGCTTTTGCATTACGAAACTGCCGTAGCCATCGGTGGTGGGATAGCCGAATTCAGCCAGCGGAAACGCGTTCAGGCTGGCCAGAAACGAGAGCGCCATTCCCACCGCGCCGATGGCCGCCGCGCGGCGCCAGCGCACATCCTGGCGGCGCACGCGCATCACCAGCACCACGATCAGGCCGATCATCAACCCCAGCAGCGCCAGAGTGTCGAAGGTCTGGGCTTCGTTATTTTTGGAACGGAGCCGTTGGTAGTCGCGCGTCCATTGCTCGGGGATCTTCAGATATTCGCTATAGCCGCCCACTTCCCCTCCCAGCATGGTGACGGCGAGGCGGTTCGTGGCGTCGCGGATATCGAAATCGCGTTCTTTCCAGGTGAAGACACGGTCCACCCGGTGGGGCCGCGTGACGCTGGAGGTTTCCACGAACTCGAGCGCGGCCGGATCGCGATGGGCCCGCGTGCGCAGGAAATCCTCGGCCAGAATGCGCGCCTGGTCTGCGGTGATGTCGGGCCGCGCGGCGTCTTCCGGCAGCTCATGCGTGAACCCCACGAAATCGCCGGTGGGCGTGATATCGGCGCGGAACTCTTCCTTCTGTTGGGGACGGAACCAGCGGAACGACCAGCGCCACAGCCGCACGCGCGTACCCAT
>PLRZ01000500.1:3564-14879 GCA_003164075.1 Bryobacterales bacterium
CCGGTGGAGTACCAGACCGCGCCCGCCAGCAGCGCCAGGCAGACGGCGATGAAGCGATAGTCGGCAGCTTGGAGACGCTCTTTCATGGCTAGGATTCCTTGGCCGCCCAATGCAGTCCGATGCCGCCCAAAATGTACCGGCTGGCGTCCACGCGCCCGTACCCGGTGCGGCGCAGCAGCGACGAGAATTCGTCGATCGACACAAAACTGCGGAGCGAATCGGGGATGTAGGTATAGGTTCGCGGCCGGCCGTGCAGCAACAGACCCCAGAAGGTTCCCTGGGCGTATAGGTAGCCCAGATACAGGGTGCGGAACAGGGGGTTGGCGGGGAGGAAGAAATCGAGGCTGACCAGCAATCCGCCGGGGCGCGTGACGCGCTCGATTTCACTGACTGCGAGCCGCAGGTCCGGGAAATTCCGCAGGCCATAGCCGACGAACACGCAATCGAAGGAGCCGTCGGCGAAGGGCAGCGCGCCGGCGTCGCCGCAGACGGTCTGTTCGACGCCGCTCTGTTTCGCCAGCCGCAGCATGCGTTCGGTGAGATCCACGGCGACGGCCTGTGCGCCGGGATATTGGCGGCCCACCAGTTTGGAAAAATCGCCGGTACCGGAGGCCAAGTCGAGAACCACGGGCGCTTTCGGCAGGCTGGCCCGCGCCACTCCCAGCCGCTTCCATCGGCGGTCCATTCCATAAGAAAATGCGCGCGTGATGAAGTCGTAGCGCGGCGCGACGGTGGCGAACATCCGCCGCATCAGGCGGGAGTTCTGCTTTTCAGGCGGTAGTTTCACTGGCAGCCGAATTGTACCAAAAGGAGCGATCGGCAAGAAAGCCTCCAGCGATCGGCTTTCGGCTGGGGTACCGCGTCGAGGCGCGGTCCATAGGGGTCTGAAACCTACGAGCAGCTTCCAGAGAGCCGGGGTCGGGTGGCCTGGGACAATGGCGAGAGATCCCGAGGTGGGGCAGGCGGTGCTCGCCTGCCGCTCGGCCCGCGCTGAACCCGGCCCGGCTGCCCAAACAGAATCGCGGGCAGGCGAGCACCGCCTGCCCCACCTCGGGAGTCATCCCAGGTCTGGCAAAGGACCAAGAATCTGCGAGCAGTTTCCGGAGAGAAAGCTGAAGGCTCACCGCCTTGTCGATTTGGCGTTGGCCACCTTCGGCATCTCCGCTATGGCGCTGACCGCCGCGATCATCGGCGGCGGCACGATGGAAGCGTCCACCATTTGCAACATCGCCTGCGTCGACAGATCCTCGGCGTCTTTGTAGAAAATGAGCTTGTTTGCTTCGCTGTCGAAATCCACCCGGACCAGATCGCCGCCGCGTACCTGGCCACTGGCCATCAGGTTCGACAGGGGATGCACCAGGTGCCGATCGATGGCCCGCTTCAGGTGCCGGGCGCCATATTTCAGGTCTGTGCCTTCACTCAGCAGGAAGTCTTTTGCCGGCTCGGTCGCATTGATCACAAAGGGCAAAACACGCGCTGTGCTGAAGATCCGCTGCTGCACCACGTTCAGTTCCAGCGACAGGATCTTGCGCAGCGCCACGGCATCCAGAGGTTGAAATACGACTACCTGATCGATGCGATTGATGAACTCGGGCGTGAACTTGCGGCGTGCGGCATCCATGCCGGCGCTGGCGGCCTTGTCGTTCAGTTGCCGGTCCACTATTCCGGTGGCGCGGCGGCGCTCTACTTCGCCGGCCGCAAATCCCAAGTTCGGCCGCAGAATCGAACCCATTTCGGCCGCGCCCAGATTGCTGGTCATGAAAATCATGGCCCGCGAAAAGTCCACGCGCCGGTTGTCTCCGAGCGTCAACGTGGCCTTGTCGAGGATGCCTAGCAACAGGTTCCACAGGGAATCGCTGGCCTTCTCGATTTCGTCGAACAGCACGAAACTCAGCTTCACTTTTTCGGTGTGGAACTGGTTGAGCACTTCCTGGCTGAGCAGGGGGTGCGTTTCGCGGTGCCCCAGATATCCCGGGGGCGAACCGATGAGCTTGGCAATCTCGTGGCTGTGCTGAAACTCGGCGCAATCGATCTTGAGGACTGCATGGGCACCGCCCACTAAGCTCTCGGCCAGAGCTTCCACCGTTCGGGTTTTGCCGGAACCCGTGGGTCCAAGGAAGAGAAGGTTACTGACAGGACGTCCCGGGCTGGACATCCCCGCCAGGTAAGTCTGGTAAACGTCGATGATCTGTTGAAGCGCGGGGTCCTGACCCACGATTCGCTTGTGCAGGTCCGACTCCAGCGTTTCCGCTTCGTTTCCCGTTTGTGTTGGATCCAGTATCCGATTGAGCAGCCCCATGTGCGCCCTCCGATCCTTCACTACTTCGATGTGCACGTTCGCTGCCAAGGTACAGAAGTGCTGGTAAATTCACGTAAAAACGCTCATGGACGGCCCTATTTCTTGGGTTTCGAAGGCCGCATCTCCACCTGACTGACCATGGTACGCGCGGGCATCCGCAGTACCAGCGCGACCACCTCAGCGACGTCCTCGGCAGCCACCATCCAACTGGTATCCCCTACCCGCTTGGCCGGATCCCCGGCAAATTCCGTGTCCACGCTGCCCGGCATCACGGAGCAAACGCGCACGTTATCGTAGCGGTGGTCGAGCATCAGCGCTTCGCCGAAACCGTTGAGGCCGAATTTGGAGGCGTTGTAGCCGGCCCCGCCGCTGAACGGATTCTTGGCGGCAAGGCTGGAAATATTGACGATAAACCCGCCGCCGCGGCGCGCAAACCGGGCCAGTGCCGCGTGCGCGCAATAGAAAGCACCGTTGAGGTTTAGGTCGATATTGCGCCGCCACTCTTCGACCGTCATGTCGCCCACTTTGCGGAAGACGCCTTCGCCGGCATTGTTTACAAGGATGTCGAGCCCGCCGAAGTGTTTCTCGACAGCTTCGAAGAAGCGTTCGACCTGCTCGTGTTGAGTGACGTCCGCCGCGAGTCCGAAAGCCTTACCAAGCGGTTGCATTTCGGCGACCGCACGGTCCACGGAGTCCTGCTTGCGTCCGCAGATGGCTACCGCAGCGCCTTCGGTCAGCAACCGTTCCGCGATGGCGCGCCCGATTCCTCGTGTTCCGCCGGTGACGACGGCGATTTTGCTTGAGAGAGTTTCCATGCTTCCAGTGTACCGATGTGGGGCACGGGCGTATCGATTCGGTGCAGGTGTACCGATGGGAAACAATGCCGATTACGGCTGTTCGGCCAGGATCCGGTGAATCGAGTTCGCGTACCCGTCGCGGGCCGTGATGGGCGCGCGTTGCCGGTACACCTCGGGGTCGGTAGGGGCCCACGTCCCCAGTCCGTCGACATAGCGGTTGAACATGCAAAAAGCGGCGGCGATCAGCACGGTGTCATGGATCTTCGGATCGCTGGCGCCGCAGGTCCGGGCGCGGGCGATGTCTTCGCCGGTTACCTCCTTTCCGCCGCGCTGCACTTTGCCGGCGATGGCGAGCAGGGCCTTCATCTTGTCCGAGACGGCAGCTTGTTCGGGATCGCGTTTGACGTCGAGTACCAATTGCTCGTCGTTGCCCAGATGGTAGGCGGCAATTGCTCCGTGAACGGTCTGGCAGAAGAAGCAGTCGTTCTTTGAGGATACGAAAGCCGCGATCAGCTCGCGTTCCCCGGGCGAGAGGCTATTCGGTCCGCGGAGAAGAATGTCGGCAAGTCGATTGAGGGGCGCGGCGGTCTCCGGCCGGAAGGCCATCAGCCCGCGGATGCCGGGCAGGTCCTCACGCAGTTGTATATGTGCCATGGATCCTCCAAATGTTCTAACCGAGAATACTTGAAACTGGGGCGCGCTTGCAGTAATAGAAGTCTACTAATCGGACATTCTCTAGTAGCTTTGGATTATTGTTACTCTTCGCAGCTTCCAGTAGGATCCGCGACAGAAACGAGCTGCCTCCTGGCGCAAAGGTGAGGACCTAACCAAGGCCCGTATTATCATGCGGCGCTTGATTGTCTGGGACCCGACTCGTACGGGGCTTGATGCCCCCGTCAGTTTTGGCCTGCGAGTCTTGCAGAAGCCCCGGACGGGCAAAAAGGCCGATGAAAAGGCAAGGGATGGGCACTCACTTCTGCGCCAGGAAGCAGCTTGCCCTAAGACAGTTCTTGTAAGGTTAGAACCGCGTGCGGACGCTTCCCGAATCGCCGTTTCCGGATTACGAGTCCGGCCGGTGGTGGTATGGGCTGTTGTCGCCAGCTATCGGTAAACACTTGGCGAACCCGTTTTCGAGTGCCTGACCAGACTGGCCGATCAGCGAAGTGCATTCGGACCTCGCCGATCCTGGGGACTGTGTTCGGCTCGACCTGCCGCGCCACCACCCGGAGCCAGATCAATTTGCAGGCGCCACCGGTCTCGTTTCAGCCTCGCGTCGCCGGCACAACAACCGGTCGGGCTCCAGAATCATAGCAAGCGTACCGGTAGATTTTCGTTGCACCGCTCTGTGCACCAACCCACATCCGGACGAGATGACATTTAGCTGAACCTCTTGGATCAGGTCGGGCGGTATCTTCTCTACTGCCAGTGCCTGATCAATTGAAACCGCGAACGTTCGCTGGGCTACCGTGATCACCAGTGCGAGTTCCTTCACGTTTTCCCGCATGAGTTGTCTGAGTTGCTGAAAGAGTAAGACCATCTCCTGCAACACACCATGTCGCGCACTCTCGATCAGGCGCAGCGCCTCTCCGTTTTTCCCACTCTTCTCCAGTTCATCGATGCAAGAGGCGAGGGCGTGGACCTTGCTGTGCGGTGGTTCAAACTTTCGCAACAACGCCATAATCCATGGCGATTCCGACCGATACGTGTAGTACCACCGCCCAAAGGCGCACTTGTGGGGGTCCCGCGCAAGGCGGAACTCGGTGCCTTCTGTGACGGACTTCTCCAGCTCCGAGAGCCAGTTCCGATGATCTTGCTCCCGTTGTCCCATTAAGAGGTGAAAATCCTCGAGCTGTTCCTGTATCGACTGCCAGCCGAACTGCTTACGCAGGTCGGTGAGGGCCAGGAGGTGGCCACGGAGATTGATGACGCCGCGGTGTTGCGGACCGCACTGGGGAACGGCTGTTATGTCGGGCATCGCCACAATCTCACGCACAGATGCCGCCGGTACTGCGAACTCCTGTTTGCGGATTTCGACGATAACCCACAGCGCCTCACACGAGCCGCTGGTTAGACGCTGCGATGCCTTCATCATGTTTCCTATGATCTTCTTCGGCTGGATCCGGCCATTATTGAACCTGAATCCGGCAGTTCAGCCGCCACCGCGCCCTGCTCTGGGTTTGCCGTCAACGATTTCCAACTGCCCCGCAGATCACCGTCCGGGTGACAACCGCTTTTTCCGCAAGCAGTTGCGGCCAATGGTCGGAGGCCGCCTGGCGGGGTGGCTACCGGTCCGGGCTCGGGCTCGGGTTCCACCAATCCGCGCCGTTGCAGCTCGGCGTCGTAACAGGGACGGCCAGATCCGTCAGGTCGTCGCGGTTCAGCAGGAGCAGTTCCTCATCCGGCAAACGGGCGTAGAGGCGCTGTAAGGCCCTGGCGGTGACTTCCAAGAAGAACCTCCTGTAAGCCGAAATGGTATGAGCGTCCAGGAGAGCTGTGTACCGCCCCAACGGTATTTCGAGGTTATGTAGCCTGTCCCCGAAATAGCCGAATGGCCGCTTACATAAGGACGTGGGCCACGTCATCAACAAGCTGCGCGACGTGGTGAACCGCACTGCGGGCCGGTGGGGCGGACCCGGAAACTGGTGCTTCTGCTGCACCAGTTGGCCAACGAAAAGCCGATCTCGGCCGAGATTTCCAGCCTGGACGAACTCATCGGCCACGCCGACCAGCACGAACTGGTACATTGGATCGAGCCCCTGGCGCCCGCGTTGCGGCGGGTTTTCCTGGTACACGGCGAACCGCGGCAGGCCGAGACGCTCGCCAGGTTGCTGCATTCTACCCATGGTTTGGAAGTGGTGGTCCCGGCGCCGGGCCAGAGTTTTGAGTTGAATTAGGCGAAACCGAAAGAGTGGCCGGCGCCATCTATACTGAAAGAAGATAAAGGAGTACGTGACGTGAGTTCACCAATCTATTCCGAGCCGCAGCAGCGCTCCGGCCTGACAACCGCACTGGTGGCGGGAGCCATGATCGCCCTTCTGGCAGCCGTCATCTATCTGTTCGTGCAGATGGATCACCTGCAGACGGACATGGCCAAAATGAAAGAGCAGTTCGCCAACGAGTTGACCAGCGCGAAGGACGCGAGTTCGGTGGCAACGGCGGCGCACCAGAAGCGCATCGACACCCTGAAAGAAGAACTGGAAGCGGCTCGCACCCAAATGAAGGACGAGGCCAAGACCCTCTCGGCGCAGGCCAAGTTGGAGGCCAACGCCAAAACCGAAGCCCTGGCCAAGCAGATTGCCGAGGAAGAAAACAAGTTGAAGCAGACCCAGGCCGCCCAGGCCAGCGAGATCGGCGACGTGAAGCAGTCCGCCACAGCCGCCAACGCCAAAATCGCCGATGTTTCCACCGACGTCGGCGGGGTCAAGACCAACTTGAGCGCCACCCAGGCGGAGTTGCAGAAGACCATCGCATCATTGAAATCGACGCAGGGCGACCTGGGCGTGCAGAGCGGTCTGATCGCCACCAACGGCAATGAACTGGCCGCACTGANNACCGCCAAGGGCGGCCACATCCCCTACGAACTGGTGATCAATCAGGTAAATAAGAACGAGATTGTGGGCTACCTCTCGACGCCTAAGGAACAGGCTGCGCGATAGTGTACCGCGGCGCAGTGGGGCAATCCTGCCTGCCCCACTGCCCTACCCCAACGGCCCCGTATCCGGCTCGGTCTTTTCCAGGAATCTCTCCACGTGTACCCCGTAGATGGCCGGTTTGCCGTCGCGGTCGCTCTGGAAGTACAGGCGTTGGGTGTCCGGTGAAAAGCGGGGCGCCGTCATTTCCGGATTGCTGGCCTTGTGCTCGCACAGCGTCAACTCCCGCCGGGTGGAGCGCAGCATGATCAGGATCGTGGGCGACGCGGCACTCCGGCATGCTCCTACAAAAACCGTCGACGGCGGATTGAAGCCGAAGTGCGCATACTGGCTGGTCTTGGCCACCAGGGCATCGCCATTGCTATCGGGAACCGACTCGCGGATGGTGGTGATCTGCATGGGGTCCGAAGGGAAGTTCAGGTACAGGATGCTCTTGCCATCGGCCGCCCAGGAAGCCGGCCCCACCCGCCCGGCAGCCAGCTTGAGTTGGCGTTTCTGCGTGCCGTCGTGGTTCACCATCCACAAGGCATCGTCTCCCTGGCGGAACAGAATCTGCGCCCGCATGGGCCGCGGGATGGGGTGGCTCATAGCGAAGGGCACTTCCACCACGGTGCGCGCCGCGCCTTGCACCAGCGGCGCCATCAGCAGCCGGGAAGTGTCGCCCCGCCGTTCGGCGAAGGTGGCGTGCGTGCCGTCCGGCCCCACGCTCAGACCAGGGCACCGCTCCCACCCATCGGGCACCTGATACAACGGTTTCGCGCGGCCCGCCATGGTAGACATGAACAACTGCCGTCCGGCAAAATAGCAGAACCAGCGGTTATCGGGCGTCAGGGTGAGCGAACTGCCGTCGAGATCTTCCGCCTCGGTCAATTCCCTGGTTTCGCCGGATTTCAGGTCCATGCGGTGCGCCTGCGGGCTGCCGTTGCGGTCGCAGCAAAAGATCAGCGACCCGCTATTGTGGGCAATGGCGCGATTGTAGTAAGCCGGAAGAGTGCTGGAATGGGCGGGGTCGGTGAGCCGGTAGACATCCAATTCGGTGGAAGGATCCTCGTAGCGCTTCACTTCGGAAGGAAAGCTGGTGACCTTCTTCTGCTGGGCGCCGAGTTGTGCAGCCGCGACGCCCGAAAGCAGGAATCCTCGCCGCGAGAACCTACGCCCGGGACCGCCCATAATTCGATGGTATCAAGAGTTCGGTCGGCGGCGCTAAAAGAAGAGATTCAGCTCTCAAACAGCTTCTGAAAGTACTCCCTGCGTCGTACGCAAGCGGCGGCATCCCTAGGAACTGTTCGGGCGGTCGAACGTATATAGAGTATGCTCTTCGACGTCCGCTATGCGCTGCGTACTCTGGCGCGCAACCCCGGATTCGCCGCCGTGGCGATTCTGATGCTCGCCCTGGGAATCGGAGCGAACACTGCAATCTTCACCGTATTCAATGGTATCCTGCTCCACCCGCTACCCTATCCGCAGCCCCAGCGCCTGGTGGCCATCCAGGAAATCGTCCCCAAGTTCGCGAATTCCGGACCCACCCTGCCGGCCAACGCCTGGCACTTCCGCGAATGGCGTAAGCAGAACCATTCTTTCGACCAACTGGCGCTGCTGAGCGGGATGACCTTCAACCTTACCTCCGCAGGCGAGCCGGAGCGACTCAATGGCGCCCGCGTCTCCGCCAGCCTCTTCCCCATGCTGGGAATTCAGGCGGCGCTCGGCCGTACTTTTCTCGAAGAAGAAGACCAGCCGGGGCACGACCATGTGGTGGTCATCAGCGACCGCTTGTGGACCCGCCGTTTCCAGCGCAATCCGGCGGTGGTCGGCAGCAAGATCTCGCTCGACGGCATGCCGTACCAGGTGCTGGGCATTCTGCCGCCGGCCGCCCGCATTCCCACCGACGAGCAGCTTTACTCCATGGCGCGAGCTACCGCAACGGAGGACATCTGGAAGCCGTTCGCCATCTCCGACGACGAGCTCACCGTCATGGGCGATTTCGACTACGGCTGTGTGGGGCGCCTCAAGCCAGGGGTATCCGCCGCGCGGGCCACGTCTGACCTGAACGTGATTCAAAACGCCATCTCCAATTCCATGGCCGAAAGGACCGAGCTGCGGGCCGCTGTTTCGGGGCTCCAGGAACAGATCACCGGGAGTTCCCGCGCCAGCCTGACGCTGCTGCTGGCCGCGGCCGGCGCGGTGCTGCTAATCGTGGTGGTGAACCTGGCCAACCTGCTGCTGGCGCGTGCCGCCGGGCGTAGCAAAGAGCTCGCCATTCGCGCCGCCATTGGCGCGGGAATGGGCCGGCTGGTGCGCCAGATGCTCACGGAAAGTCTCCTGCTGGCGGCCGCGGGCGGCGTGCTGGGAGCGCTGGCCGCGCAGTGGGCGTTGACGGCCATCGTCTTGAAGGCGCCTCTCGATCTTCCGGGCCTGAGCGATATCCACATGGACTTCACCGCGCTGGCTTTCGTGGCACTGGTCAGCGTGGCGAGCGGCGTGCTCTTCGGCATACGGCCCGCCTGGCGAACCGCACGCACCGATCCGCAAGGCGCCCTGGTCTCCGCCGGCCGTGGCACCACTGACCGTGGGGGCGGACGCCTGCGCAGCCTGCTCATCGGCGCCGAAGTCGCGCTTAGCGCCGTCTGCCTGGTGGCGGGCGGGTTGCTGCTGCACAGCTTCGTCAGGCTCATCCACGTGGACACCGGCTTTCAGGCCGACCATGCGGTGGCGCTCGATCTGGGGCTTCCCAACTTGCGCTATCCCGGCCTCGAAGCCCGCGGCCACTTCGTCCACAGCCTTCTCGACCGTGTGGAGGCGTTGCCCGGCGTGGTTGCCGCGGGCATCAACAACCGCGGGCCGTTGAGCGGAACGGGCAGCAATCTGGGCATCGCCGTGGAAGGGGTCGACCTGCCGGCCCTCGATCTGCCCACCGTGGACTATCGCTGCGTGTCGCCCGATTTCTTCCGGGCGATCGGCATTCCGCTGATGAGCGGCCGTGCGATCGCGGAACAGGACCGCGGCCGCCGCGTGGGGTTAATCTCCGTGCGGACGGCGCAACGCCTGTGGCCCGGCCAGAACCCCATCGGAAGGCGCTTCCAGTTGGGCGGCGGCGACAACTTCAAAGTGGACCCCGATATGTGGGTTTCCATAATCGGCGTGGTAGGCGATGTCCGTTCCACGCTCAGCAAAGCCCCGAACCTCACCGTCTACCTGCCCTATTGGCAGCGCGACCGCGCCGATTTTTCGCTAGTGGTTCGCACGGCGATGGACCCGCTGTCGATGGCGCCCGCGTTGCGCTCGGCCATTCGCGGTCTGGATCCCGAATTGGTGGTTCCGCAACCCACTGCGCTCGAAGATGTGGTGGACGCCTCGGTGCGGCAGCGCCGCTTCCAGATGGCGCTGGTGTTGTCATTCGCGCTTTCGGCGGTGCTGCTGGCGGCGCTCGGCGTTTACGGAGTAGTGTCGCAATCGGTGGCGCAGCGGACCAAGGAGATCGGCATTCGTCTGGCGCTCGGCGCGCCGCGGGCCCAGTTGTGGATGACGATCGCGCGCTACGGGCTGACGCCGGTGATTGCAGGGTTGCTTGTGGGCATGGGGGTTGCGTTGGCGGCCACGAGATCGCTCGGCGGCCTGCTGTTTGGCGTCCCGCCGACCGATCCGGCCACTTACACTACGGTCATCGGTGTCTTACTAATGGCGGGATTGCTGGCCTGCTGGATTCCGGCGCGGCGCGCCGCGCGGATCGACCCGCTGGAGGCGCTGAGGCAGGGATAAGGCCGTTCGAGTATCAGAACTCCCGATGTCGCCCTGCAATTTCTGGCTGTCGGGAAAAATGGACTGAGCCATTCCTTTCGATGGCAAGAGCTTCGCAGGTGGGGCAGGCGGTGCCGCCTGCCCGCCCGCGGGCTCACTGCAAATTCCACAACATCAGGAGTTCTGAGTATGGACGAGCGACGTTCCGTGCGCCGTCCGGCAGGCATCGGATGCCGCGCCCATTCCGACGTAAAATACGAGCCTCCTGCGTGGGGTGCTTAGACGTTGTCGGGAAACGGCAAGAACCGCTTGCTGGCGCGCGCGGCTCGGAAAACACCGGGATGATTCCACGGGACTTGTTACCGAGCCGCGACCGCAAGGGAACCGCAAGGGAGCGGTTTCTTGAGTTTCGCGACAGAAACCAGTCACGCCAATGCGATCCTGCAAGCCAAGACCAGTGGCGAGTTCCATCCCGGCACGGCCACGGTCGCTAAACCCTTTTCCATCTAACCGTCTTCCGTACAGACACGCTAAAATAGCATTTGCGGACTTCCCCCCGTACCGAGACCATTCAATGATTGTCGACAAAGTCCTGGCCAAAGTTTTCGGAACCAAGAACGAACGTGAAATCAAAGAGATGCAGCCGATGGTGGCGGCCGTCAGCGCGCTCGAACCGGCCATCCGCCAGTTGTCGGATGCCGAACTCGCTCAGAAAACCATCGAATTCAAGGAGAGGATCGCCCAAGGCGCTACGCTCGACGACCTCATGGTGGAGGCCTTCGCGGTAGTTCGCGAGGGCGGACGCCGGGTCCTCAACATGCGCCATTTCGACGT
>PLRZ01000026.1 GCA_003164075.1 Bryobacterales bacterium
CATTCACCGAGCCGCTCCCGCGAATCGCCAGATAGGCCATATTGAACGGCTCCGAAGAATCCGCCGGGTTCTCGCGTCCAAGCGCCAGTAGGTCTTCGAGTGGGATGCCGATCTTCTTTTCGGCATACCCGGCGAGGTATTGCTTCATCAGAGCGGGGGAGAAACGGTCAAAACCGGCAGCTACTGCCGTGTGGGTGGTGAATAAGTTACCCGCTCGCGTTACCGCCAGAGCGACTTCGAAGGGATGCCCGCTTTCCTCCATGAAATTGTGCGCGCGTTCAAGTACGGCGAACGCGGCGTGACCCTCATTGAGGTGACAGATCTCCGGTTCAAGGCCGAGCGCGCGGAGCAGTCGCCATCCGCCGAGCCCGAGGACCATTTCCTGCTTGAGTCGTAATTCCGGTCCGCCTCCATAGAGTTCGCTGGTAATCCCGCGATGGGCGGGATAGTTCGCGGCGTCATTGCTGTCCAGCAGGTAAAGCTTCACCCGGCCAACCTGCACCTGCCAAGCGCGCAGCCATACGGAGTATCCAGGCAACGCGATCTCCAGCCGCAACCACTCGCCGTTCGGCTGGCGCACGGGTGTGATCGGCAACTGTCCAGGATCGTTGAACGGGTAGAGGGCCTGCTGGTCTCCGTTCTTATCGATCACCTGTCGAAAATAGCCCTGCTGATAAAGCAGTCCAACGCCGACCACGGGCACACCGAGGTCGCTGGCGGCCTTGAGTTGATCGCCGGCCACGTTCCCGAGCCCTCCCGAGTAGATGGGCAGCGCCTCGCTCAACATAAATTCCATACTGAAATACGCTACGCAGGTCAACGGCGCATCTGAGTGATTGCGCTGAAACCATGCGGGCGTTTCCGCCGTTTGGCGACTGGCTTCCACCAGGCCGTCTACCTCTTTCCGGAACATTGGATCGGCCAGTACCTGCTTGATCCGGTCATGCGAAGCCGTCTGCAGGACAACCCAGGGGTTGTGCGTCATCTGCCAGAGATTGGGATCGAGCTGCCGCCATACTTCGTCGGTGGCGTGGTTCCATGACCAATGCATGTCCAAAGCAAGTTCTGCCAGTGAATCGAAGCCTTCGATTCCGATCGGTAGAAGGTGGTACATCGGGCGGCTCGCGAGGTCCTGTTTGCTCATGATCTGACGCTCCGATCCGGTGTTGCTGCCAAAGCATCGTTGACCATCGCCTGGGCTTCCTCCAGGATGCGGCGCAGATGATCCGCACTCTGGAACCTCTCCGCGTAGATCTTGTAGATGTCCTCAGTTCCTGACGGGCGCGCTGCGAACCACCCGCTCTTTGCAATCACCTTCAACCCGCCGATGGCAGCCCCGTTGCCGGGTGTGGGAGTGAGGACGGCCTGGATTTTCTCGCCGGCCAGCTCCGTGGACCGAACCTGTTGCGGCGAGGGCCTATCCAGTATCTCCCTTTGTTCTATGGTGGCCGGAGCCTCCACGAGGTCGTAGACAGACTCGCCGAACTCACACATGAGTTCGCGGTAAATCTCGCCGGGATCGCGGTCCATGCGGGCCGTGATCTCCGCCGCAAGCAAAGCCGGCACGACTCCGTCCTTGTCCGTCGTCCAGACACTACCGTCGAGACGGACAAGAGACGCGCCCGCGCTTTCCTCACCGCCGAAGCCAAGCGAGCCGTCGAGCAGGCCAACCACAAACCACTTGAAACCCACTGGCACGTCGTAAAGTTTGCGGTCAACCTTCGCTGTGACCCGATCAATCATCTGGCTGCTCACTACCGTCTTGCCTGTGGCCGCCCCCTCGCTCCACTTCGGCCGGTGCTGGATAAGGTAGAAAATGGCAACTGAAAGATAATGATTTGGTGGAAGCAGCCCAGCGCATTTGCTGACAATTCCGTGCCGGTCGTGGTCCGTGTCGCAAGGGAAGGCGATCTCGAAGCGATCCTTCAGACCGATTAACCGCTGCATCGCAGTCCATCTTCTTCGATCAAACGGCGCAGTTCTCCGCTCGCGATCAGATCTCGCCGGATGTAGTCCAACCAGAGGGATTGCCCCATGACGCCCAACTCTTTCAAAGGGTTACCGCTCATGAAATGCCTCCGTACTTTCCAGACTTGCGACTTTGGCGAGACGGCGCCGGTGACGTTCGGCGCCGCTGAATCGTGCCTGCAGAAAGGTTCGGACCAACTCCCAGGCGAGCGCTTTCCCAACCACTTGCCCGCCCAGGCAAATTACGTTCATGTCGTCGTCCTCGACACCCTGGCGCGCGGAAAAACACTCGTGGATCAGACATGCCCGCACGCCCGGCACTTTGTTAGCGGCAATGCACGCACCCACGCCGCTGCCGCAAATGGCCATTCCACGATGAACCTCTCCGAAAGCGACCGCGCGAGCCAAGGGCACAACAAAGTCCGGATAGTCATCGTCCGGCTTCGGCTGTCCGTCGCCAAAGTCGAAGATCTCATAGTGAGCTTCACGCAGCATGGCTGCCAGGTATTCCTTCAATTCAAAACCGCCGTGATCGGCAGCGACACCGATGCGTTGCAGAGAGGTTGGCGGCAGTGTCTGCGAATCGGACATTTTTCTTCTCCAACAAGGCTGAGTGCCCGCCTATTAGATTGGCGTTCCAGTCGAACTCGCGTACCGGCTCCAGAGTGTGGCAATTCCGGAGCCGGCTCAGGGGGAATGTCTACTGATTGTCGCTTCCACGGTGCGATGGATAACTGTCGAGTTCCTCGATCAGGCGGTGAGCAGACGCGGGCACCGCCATCTTCCCGCCCAGGATTTCCTCGTGCGTGACGTCGTGGCCATACATGGACCGGTCCCCGCTGTGGTCAGCCTGCACCACCGCGCCATCCAGGCTGATCCCGGCAAAGAGACCTTTACTGCGCGAGTAGCTCAGGATCTCCGCATCCATCCTTGCATCGGTGTTGGCGGATGCCTGCCGACCCACCGGTCCGGCCGCCACCGTAACGTCGGCGCCGATCTTGAACTTGTCACCGAGCAGACTATGCAAAGCATGATCGTTCATGAATAGCATCACTGAGTCGGTGAAAGATGCGCCAATCTGGAAACCGAAGCTCCCGCCTCCGACAGCTATAAACATCGGGGCGCTCCAACCGCTGGCAGTGCGGCAGCTAGCCACGCCCTTGCCGTAGTTGCCGCCAAATATGAAGGCAGCCTTTTCCTCTCCTGGAATGATGACAACGCACTTCGCCTTTTCCAGCAGGTCACGGGGGATGCCCTTATCGGGCGTCGCCATGATTTCGTGGAAGACTCGACCGGCCTTTTCGACACGTCCAATGTCATCTTCGCGATCCGACGCCAAAGCGGGCATAACTACAGCCAGACTCGCAACCGAAATGATCAACGCGTTTTTGTACATGATTTTGCTCCTTAATCTCCCAGCCTTTTCAGGCCGATGACGGTTTCTGTTACTTTGTCGACCGACTACCCGGCGATAGTCAATTCGGGCTGGTCGCGTTCAGCGGCGTGGGTAGCAATGTCAAGTGGGTGAGTCGTCTGCAGGATGCCCCTGGCCTTGGCCACGTCGTCCGCCGTGCCGTGGGCCAGTACCAGAAACTTGTCAGCCTTGAGCGCTGCCTCGTACTGGACTACGCTGTCCTTGGGGATGCCAATGCTGTACAAGCCCGCACCGAGCGCGCTCAATCCGCCCACCACAACGGCACCTTCCAATCCACCAATAATCCATGCGACCAGAGGGCCGGCCACCAATATCGGTCCAAGGCCCGGGATGGCAAAGAAGGCGGCGCCAAACAACATTCCCCAGAGACCACCCCAGAATGCGCCTTGCTTGCCCCAGTACTTCATGCGGTCGCCAGCGTTGTAGTATCCGACGACGTTCTCGTCGGTATGATAGTCCTTGCCAACGATCGACAGTTTCTTCATGTCACACCCAGACCTTTGGAGTTCCTTGACTGCTTCCTCCGCTTGGGTGTGAGTTCCGTAGATTGCTACAACCGAGTTCGTTTTTGTCATAACTTAGTCCTTTCTTTCCAGATCGAATTTGCTTCCATTTCCGCATGAAGTGCGGCGAAGTTGGCGTGAGCCTCGTGAACGAATTCTGAGAATCTCCACATCGTCCCGGTCGGCTGCTTCCTGGCATCGAAGGCACAAGGATGTCCAGGGTTCTGCCGTCAGACGGCTCAGTCCGAGCGTCGCTTTGCAGCACAGACAGACGCCGAAGACGTCGGTTTTTAGAAAGGCCAGCGTTGCTCGGAGCATGCGAACGAAGCCTGGGCACGGGGAGAGGCTGGCGTTGGGGGTGTTGCGATCCGCAGCACGCCAGATTTCTTCAAGCACGTCGGCAGCTTTTTCAAGGCCGGCATTCTGGCGCGGTTGAATTCTCGTAGCAGTATGGGCCTGTCCCCCCTCGGGCCTCGGTCCGCTCACTACTGAACTCCTTGGCCACGGAAGGCGCCAGCGCCGCCTTAGGCGTTCTGCTATCAGATTCATCATTTTGCCGGGCCGCTCAGCAAGCTCTTGAGCGCGTCCATCGCTTTGCCGAAATCTCCCCAGTTTCCTTGCTCCATTGCCTTCTGGGCATTATCGAATGCCGCTCTCGCTTGCCCCGATTCCTGTGGCCGGCCGGGCGACTGCCCAGGAGTCTGGGGTTGTTGCGTCCCGAAGACCGCTTGGATGGCTTCATCGAGCGTAGGCTCCATCGCCACCTTATCCCCGGAAATCACGATCACACGCTTGAGTTGGGGGAAGTCCGTGCCTTCAGCCGTCAGGTACACCGGCACGACATAGAGAAAGGAGTTCTCGATCGGCACCGCGATCAGGTTTCCACGAATTACTTTCGAGCCCTTCTGGTCCCACAGACTCAGTTGTTGCGAAATAGTAGTGTTCTGATTGATCATGGCCTCGATTTGCATCGGGCCATAAATCAGTTTCTCCTTCGGGAGTTGGTAAAACAGCATCTTCCCGTACTCGGGAAAATCACACCTGGCGGCGATCCACGAAATCATGTTGTCGCGCTTCTGCGGCGTGAAGGGCGTCATGAGAAGGTATTCGAGCTGGTCGCTTCCGGGAAGCTTCATCAGGATGTAATAGGGCTTCATCGGCGCGACCTTACCGGCGTAATTCTCTTGGGGATGCACCCAGAGATCTTCGCGGTTGTAATACACCTGGGGCACTGTCATGTGGAATGTGGCGTATTGGTCAGCCTGGATGGAAAAGAGGTCCTCCGGATACCGCAGATGCGCTTTCAGATCCGGCGAAAGCCGATTCAGATCCTGGAAGACGCCAGGGAATGCATGGCGGTAAACCGCGAGGATGGGGTCTTTCGGGTCCATGGCGTAGAAGCGGACGGTTCCGTCATACATGTCCACAACAACCTTGACGGAGTTTCGAATGTAGTTCAGGCCTGGATTGGAGTCCTCCGCGTAAGGAGTGGAGTAGGGAAAGTGATCCGAGACGGTATAGGCATCCTGAATCCAGTACTGTTTGCCCTCGCTCACCACGGCGTAGGGATCCTGGTCGAGGCGCAGGAACGGCGCGATCTGCTGCACGCGTTCCTGAACGCTCCTCCAGATCTGAATCTTGCTCTCCGGCCGAAGATAGGAAGTGAAGAGGATGTTTACATCGGTCTGCGTCCAGGCGAACAGCAACCGTCTCCACATGCTGTCGAGCGGAATACCTCCCGCGCCGTTATAACTGGTGTAAACATTCTGGTTCCCCTTCGGATAGTCGAACTCTTTAACGCCCGTAGCAACGATGCGATACCCGGGCATGGATTCGCCGTAGTAGATGGAAGGCTGGTTTACGGTCAATCCGTAGGCGGATTCCGGCGGAATGTTCTCCAGGACGTACTGCGGAAAGCCGCCCCCGATGGTCTTCGAGACGAAGCTCATGACCAAGCCATAACCATGGGTGAACTGGAGTTTCTGGTTAACCCACGTTTGGGCTTCAGCAGGAAGCTCCGCGGAGAGTTCTCGGGCCGAAAGCATCACTTGGTGATATCCATCCGGCAGGTGGTAGCGGTCCACATCGGCGTGATAGAACTGGTAATAGAGTCGTATCTCCTGAGCTTGCTGGTACATTTGCAGCAAGGGGCGCCAGTCCCACAGACGGACGTTTTGAATCGTGTCCTGATTTCTCGCGATTACGTCAGACGTCAGGTCCGCCAGTGCAGGGTATGACGTTTCCTGGATAGAGTCGAGGCCATAAGCTTTTCGAGTGAACTCGATATTGCGTGTGAGGTACGGCGTTTCGAGGCTCAGCTCGTTCGGCTGCACTGCGAACCGTTGAAAGAGCGCCGGAAGCAGCATGACCGCGAAGACGTACAACGCTACGTAGGCGCCGGCTCCAATCGCTAAAGTCCTATAGCGTGGCCGGAAGACATTCAGCCCGAGCAATGCACACAGCGCCGCCGCCGCGCCGACCATAAGCCAATAGGCGACCCGCGTNNGTATAGCCGGCTCCGTAAACAACTCCTTGGGTGGAGTAGAGCAGTTCGAAGTGGTCGAGGTAAAAGCCCCATCCCCAGTTGGCGACCAGGACAAGGGCCACGATGGACAGATGCGGAACAACCTCCACGCTTAGGTCCTCAGTCCTTGCGCCTCGGTGGAAACGCAGTAATCCGCAGGACGCGTAGCAAGCAATGACGGCCAGCAGCGTGACGAAGGCCAGGCCTGTGAGGGAGCTCTGCAAGAGCTCATAAAAAGGCAGACGAAACAGATAGAAGCCGCCATCGACTCCGAAGAGAGGATCGGACACTCCTAGCGATCCGCCATAACGGAAGCGGAGAAAGGTGTCCCATTGCGTATAGAAGATGGCTGCGAATACCAGGGCTGCGGCAACGGCTATCGCGGCAGTCCCCAGTTTCAAAGCCATAGGCGAAATCCGGATGCCGAGTTCAGCCGCAACCGTGGACTGGATCCTTGATTTGCCCGCGTTGGAGGCGGCGCCGTTTCTCTGAGCAAGGCGAAGATTGATTCCCAGGTACAGAAGCGCGACTACAAAAGCAGCGGCAAACAGTTCCCACCGAACGGACCAGATCGTCCAGAAGACTCCGGCGTACCCGAGTTGGCGCATCCAGAGCCATTTCTGGATCCAGCCGGGGATGAAGGCAACTAGAGCGATAAGCAGGACCACTGCGACGATAATGGATCTCAACGGCCGCCATCGCGGGAAATGATAATTGACCACAACGCTACGGGGCTCGATTCCGGGAGGCCTTGGCGGCTCGATGTGTAATGGTTTCTCGATCATTCCTTTGCCACCTTTCGACCAATTTGAAATGCCGGACGACGGCTACGGGCCGGTCCAAGTAGACCGCTCACGCCGATGCACCGGCCGTCCCACCGTGCGGTGAAAGTCGGCTGAGTCCGTAAGTGAGTCCGCCGTTGCGACATTTCGAAGCGGCCTGTCCGAACTGGATGCGGTTGGAAGCGCAACGGCGGTTCTCCCGGTCCTCTGTAGCAGTTGTTGCGCCACTCGGAGGCAGAATTTACGGAACCCTAATGCTTAGAAAAGGGGCGGGAAGGAATGCGGGAAGGCACCAAGGGTGGAATAGCCGGCGAGGAGACGCGTGGCAGCTGAATTTGCAGGGTTTCGGATCGGCAGATTCCGCACTTTCAAGTGCAGCCTTTGCATTTCGACCCCGGTGATATCCCGCTTGCCGACACTGCTTCGCGGAGCTTGGGGGGCGAAACAGCGGGGCTTCCTATGTGAACTCGGCGGCGCCACGGAACCGGAGCTCTCGCATGACAGCTCAACAAACAACCTGATTCATTACTACGGAAAAGGAAAGGAGACCGCATAAGGGCTCTCGGCTTTGTTTCGCCCTTATACGTTCCCCCGTTCGACCACCGGTACTCGTTCCAGCACAATATGTTTGAGTGGAACGCTTCGTTGCGCCTGTAACCGAACAGTGTGCCGTGTACGACACCTTTCAAGGCTGCTTGTCTACGCTTGGGCGTGATGTAAATTCACGCGGTGATTGGCCCAGGAAACGGAGTTCACCCAGCGAGTAGGAACGAGAACCGAGCGGTTGTGAAGCCAATCTCCGGCTTTCACATCCAAGTAGCCCAGATGCCAGGAGGCGTCGTCCATGATGAAGCCCTCCACGCGCCCGACTTCACCGTCCGTGGCCCACACTTCATAACCCTCCAAGTTCCCGGCACTGCGCAGATGCGAGTCCTCCTTGGTGTGCAACGGGTATTTCCTGCCAGTTGGAAGTGACGACGCGGGGCCAAGCTCACTCTCCGCCCAATACATCGGCCAACCAAAGTACTCCTGCATCGCGATTTCTTGTTGACGTGACACCGGCTTCTCCGTGTCAACATCGGGACTATGACGCACTTGCTCTTTGGTCAAGTGGACGTGGAAGGTCTTCTTTTCCCAATCGGGCTGTTCCACCGCCGCGATCGCAACAACCACAGCTCGCCGCGTAAGCCAACCTCCCACGTCGACCACCAAATAGCGAATCGTCCATGACTGGTCGTCGAAGAGGAAGTTACGAATACTTCCCATCTCGCCGTCCGTTGCAATAACGGAAGATCCAGTCAAGGTGTGCAGCTCGTGAAGCATGTTCCTCCTTCCCCGTCGAAGTCTGGCGGGTTATTGCTATGTGCGAAGTGGAAGTTGATTCTGTGGAAGCTCGTAGCATTCCTGCCATGGGAACTTCAGTCCAGGGTCTTCTCGCTCTTGAAAATCAGGCGGCAGACCGGATCCTCCGGGACGGTGTGTCGCTGGAATACCTGAACTAACTCCCAACCTTTCGTCCCATACTCCTCAAGGATCGTTTCGATCTGATTGTCGAGTTCCGCATCATGCAGTAGCGGTATGCGATGAATTCGATATTGCCATTCTGCCATTCTGAACCTCGCTCACTACTCTTTGGTCGTGCACTAACTCGGTTGTGACCCCAACCCAGTCAAACTCAGCCAGGTTTTCCTGGGCTATATCGCAGATCTCAGCAAAGTCTGGCCTAGCTGGCTGTCACATCCGGGCCCTGTTCTCCTGTCTTGGCTTACTCGCGCGGCGGACACCAGAAAACGCCGCTGTCCTGCTCAACCGCGCTGTTTCATTTAGCACTTGCTGCCTCTTCAAGTTCTTCAAGTACACGACGGGAGTGTCGGCCGTCAATTTTGGCCGGTTCCTAAGATTTTGTGCGAGGTGTTCGGACCCGCGTGGCGCCGCTTCCCTTTCATAGGGAGTCCAGCTCAAAGGAACAGGAGATTGCGTGGAACCAACGCCGCGCGTGCCGAAGCATGAGCATGCGGCTCGCAGAATACCCGCGTTCTAGCTCAAACGCCCGTCAGTGAATACGAAGCTCTTTGTTCTGCATCTTGCAGCCAATATGGTGGACGGCCGTAGTGAAAGTAGAGCCGGTTTTCATATTCTCGGGTGATCGGCCCGTACTCGTCGTACTCCGGGGCGCTCTTGATGGCTTCACGGGTGAGGCCGACGCGGACTCTTGAATCCATCCAGCTTATCCGCTCAATCCACTCGGGCGAAACCAGGACCTTCTTGCCNNCCGATTTCGCCGTCCGTCGCTTCAATATGATAACCCGTCACGGCCCCGGTGCTGCGCAGATGCGAATCGGCCGACTCCCTCCGGATCCGGTCCGCAAACCTCTCCGCGGAATCAGGTTCCGAAGCAGCCACTCCCATGGGGTAATACGCTGGGCCCCACAGAAATGGGCCACCCCAGTAATAGGGATACCCATAATACCCGAGGTATGCGGCCTCGTGTTGCCGCGAGACCGGCCGGTGTGTGTCGATATTGGGGCTATCCTCAACCTGCTTTTTAGTCAACGCCACATCCAGTCGCCGGGCATCCCAGTCAGTGCGAATTATGGAGAATGGCGAGATCAGCACCTTGCGACCGCCAAGCCAGCCGCCGGTGTCCACAGTGAGGTACCGGATGGCCCATGTCTCATCGTCAAAGTAAATCTCGTGCACATATCCGAGTTCGCCGTCCGTTGCGTGAATCACAAAATTCTGCAAGCGCTTATTCGTCAACATTGCTCTGCCCTCCATGGCAGTGAGTGAAAGTCTCTTTTGTCCTCGACCCCGGCCCTTAAAAACCTAAGGTGCAGAAGTTGCTGTTGCGAGTGCAAACTCCGCACCGGAAGACCGCCCACCAGTTTGGTGGATGCATCTTGCACGAGCCACCAAACAAAGGGGCACCGCCGCCGGGATGCTGATCGGCCGGTCTGGGGGCACCATGGAGCGTTCGATTCATGTTCTCGCCGCCCAAACTGCCAGTTCCCCGTTTACTGCCAGTGACCGACTACTGATCAACTCGCCGATCATGCGGACATTGTCCCGAGGGCCCGCACGAATCTCACGGTCGTGGACGACTTCATCCTCGAGGTCCGGACGCTCAAACAGTCCAACTGTCGCTTTCGATATGGCNNGGGCGCTGCACCATGATGTACAGCCTTTTCGTCTCGGCTCCTGTCGGGATTGCGCAGCCCCCACGCTGGCTCAGAGGCCTCAGCCTCCAGGAAGAAGCCAGTGTGATGGCCCATCTCGTGCTGTTGTGGACGATAGTCGATCCATCTCGGCATTTAGAAAGGGCCAGAATGATCGCCCGTACGAAGACCGGCCGATTCCAAGAGGCCCTTGAACGAAGAGCGGGGCCGAACTGGTGCGGAAGCGCAACGGTCCGGCAAACGAACAAAAGCGCAGGACAATTTGGCCGACAGTGATTATGCATCCGAGCGAGATCTGGCGATGTGACGCGCATGCAGGCTGACACTATTTCTGTCGAACTTGCCTGATTCATTCCGTCTATCGATAGGTGGCGTCATGCTGAACATTCAGAGAATTCTTGTTCCCATTGTTTTGACAGATGATTCTCGTCATGTCATGCGCCAGGCCGCTTGGTTGGCCGGCCGCTTTCATGCGGAGCTGATGCTGCTGCACGTGGTGCCGCCTCTCAGCTATCCAGTCGGCGCGCTTGAAAGCGGCGACGAGATCACCGCGCGGGATTTGCATGCGCGCATCGTCCAGCGGGCGCAGAAGGACTTGGATCAGGCGTTGCCACCGGAATTCGATGGGCTTGCAGTCTCACGCGTATTGCTCAGAGGCGACCCGGCCCACGAAATCGTGAAGACGGCCCGTGATCGAAACGTCGACCTGATCGCGATGTCGACCCACGGCCATGGGGCGTTCTACCGCCTGCTGTTGGACTCGGATACAGCAGAGGTTCTGCACGAAAGTCATTGTCCGGTCTGGACAGGCGCTCACTTGGAGGATGCGCCGGCTCGCGAATTCGCGGTCCGCCACGTCCTCTGTTCAGTGGATTTGAGCCCTCGCAGCAGCCACACCGCATCGCTTGCAGCGGAGTTTGCCACGGCCGTCGATGCGACGCTTACGCTCGTCCACATCNNGTGGAGGTCTGGGGCCCCGGAGGGTCCCATGTCGACCCCGTGTGGAAAGAGATAATCGTCAGCAACGCCATCAAGGAAATCGCCAAGCTTCAGCAGGCCGTAGGGACCAAGGCAGACGTCATCATCGATAGCGGCAATGTGCCGAAGCTATTGAGCCGGGCGGCCGGGCAAACGAATGCGGACGTCCTTGTCATCGGACACAGCCCTGGGCGAAGCCATCTGGGGGACAACGGCGAAGGCTATGGGATCATTCGGGAATCGCACATCCCGGTCCTGAGCGTCTGCTTTTCGTAAAATCCTTTTTCCAGTGGATTTCTCGGCAGCCAGCAGAGCCATGGTCCCTTATGTCCAAGAGATAGCCCGGCTGCACACGGCCCAAGCCCAACTTGCCGTATTGCACTCCTTCGACGTTGTGAAAGTCTACAATCTGGCTGGACGCTTCGATCCGATGGGCGAGTCCAAACCTCCGCCTATACCCTATGTGCCATCGGTCGCAAGACTCCGTGAGCAAGCGGCCACTTCGAACACCGGCGCCGCGATGCAGGAGGCCCGATTCGTTATTGAGGACATCGCGCCTAACTGGAAAGAGTACCATCACCGCCTTATGGATTACAACAATGACCCAAGGACCACTTTCGCCGATATTCAAAAGGTCCTCCGGCTATTAGAGAAGCGGATCACCAAACGCCTGAGGGAAGAGTCCGGATCTGACAAGAAATAGGCCCACTACAAACCATATTCCGACTGGCTTTGGAGTGGACCACTATCCCGGATTGGAAGTCCGCACGGCGCCAAGCTGTCGTACCGCCGCCCAGAACGAGCAGATCCGTTCTCTGGAAGAGCGGCTGGCACGAGTTGAAGCGGCACTCGAACGAACCACCGTGACAGCTGCGGCCCGGTAGTTGGAATCCAGCATCATGTACGGCGGCGGCAAGAGACGGCGCGGCGACGACAGGGAATTCCAGTGGGTCCGCAGCAAAAGCCGGAACATGGTGCTTCCCCGATTCCGACTCTACCCGAACCGCGTAAAGTGCGGATAAAACAAGTATTATGGTTTTCTTGATGTGCGCCGGCCTCGCAAGCGGTTATACTTCCCGAAGGAGCGACGACGCGAATGTTGCAGAGCATCAACCACCTTCACGACTTCACAATCCACGCCGAAGACGGAGCAATCGGAACAATCGAAGATCTTTACTTAGATGACGCACATTGGACCATCCGGTCTTTGGTCGTGGACACCGGCAAATGGTTGCCGGGCCGGCGGGTGCTCATGCCCGCCAATATTGAGGAAAGTGATCCCCGGCGTGCTAAAATAATAGATGTAGAGAGGTTTTGAGCATGGCGACAACATCCACTCCAATCAGCGCGGAAGAGCGCGCTAAACGCGAGCAGGCACTCGTCGCCACAATCGCCCACCTTCGAATCGAAAACCTGCATTTGGACAACGAATTGAAGCGCACCTTCCAACGGCACGTGGATGGAGAAATCGGCGACGAGGAACTCGCCGCTGCAATAGACGAGCTGAATGAACGCCGCTTCGGACCCTTACCTGTATCCGGGAACGGACGTCCTTAGAAACGTCCCTGGCCTTCGCAACGCAGAGCAACTGGCCGCGTTTGAAACGGCCAAGACAGCTCAGCGCATCTACGAGCTTCAAGAGACGCCGGTCGTAGGCAGGTTTGATACCACGTATTTGAAGACGATTCACCAACGTGTGTTTCGGGATGTCTTCCCGTGGGCTGGGGAATTCCGCACGACGATCCTGGGAAAAACAGAACGCGTGGCGCAACCACCCACCTGGTTTACACCGCCACACCTATTGGAACACGAGGCACAACGAATATTTGACTCGCTGCACCGCTCGACCCTGTTGCGCCGAATCCAGCCAATCGAGTTTGCGCGCAAAGCCGCCTGCTTGCTCGCGGAGATCAATGCGCTGCATCCCTTCCGTGAAGGGAATGGAAGAACACAGAGGCTTTTTATCGATGCCCTCGCAAACCAGGCGGGCCACCAACTGCATTTCGATGTGGTCAGCAGAGAGCGGATGGTTCAGGCGAGCATCGAGGCGAATAGAGGCAACTTCGGGATGATGACCCGCCTGTTTGAGGAAATCATAGACGCGGAGCGCATTCGACCCCTGCGGCGTGCGATCATGTTCCTCTCTCGCGAGACGTTTAACTGGAACGACACATATATCGCGACGACAGTCGCAGGCGAGAGTTACAGCGGAAGACTGGTCGGACGTGATGGCGAATCATTCATGATGCGTTCAGATGACAATCGGATTCTGATCGGCCGCGGCGCAGATATTAGTAACTCGATCCGAACCGGCGAGCACTTTTCGTTTCGCGCTACCGCCGTGCCATGTTAGATCCCACAGCACCCGCTCAAGGCGCGGCGTTTACGTTCTCCCAGAACCCGCATCCAACAGGCGTGTGGCAAGAATCTCATCAATTCTGACTTTGAGGTGGCTGGCGAGGCGGTCTGCAACAATCATCAAGAACTCCTCTGTAATTGGTAGAGCCGACTCCGTTATGGCGATCCCTCTCACTACACGTTCTCGCCGGCTAGGCATGTTGACCCCAACAGCCTTGATCTGATCAATCAAAACCGCCAACAAACCGTCCACGTCAGGGTTGACCGCGCGGAGTGCTTCAATTCGCCGAATTGCGTGGCGCACGGTTGTGTGGTGCCGGCCGTTGTAGAACTTGCCGATCTTCGTAAGGCTCCAACCGCCTACCCGCTTGGCCAGGTACATGGCCACCTGCCGATTGAATGCCGCCGGTTGCGCATTTCCCGCTACCCGCGCATGGCCCAGTCGCTCCGAAACGACTCGGTCAATTTCGGCCAAGGCCGTTTGCCGCATAGGCACCCCGTCGTCAATCTTAGGCACAAACATGCTTGCTCCCCGCAGGCCGAATGGCATACGCGCGCTTGACGATGATCGCTCGACCGTCCGGACTGATGAACGCCGGGCATTCCGGCCACATCATGCGCACCAGGTCTAACCACCGGTCCAATCGCTCCCGGAACTTCCGAGGACGGGCATAAGTGGCACTCCCCAACTGATTCACCAGGCCGAAGTCTCCAAACAGCGGTACGCGCTCCTCTCCCCTCGCTGCGAAGCAGCGGTACGACAGCCACATGTAGAGGTCAAGAACCGCTGGCGAGGACGATAGGGCCTTGGCCGCCTCCAGGTCGGCAGGGATGGGATGGCTCTGGATTTCCCGGTAGAACTCTTCGCTCAATACAATCATGTTCTGGCAGTCACCCGGCAGGTTCTGCTGACCGGGATCGCGGGAGTACCAAATGCGCGCCTCGCTCATAAAGTTGAACCGCGCGTGGTGGACAACAGCGGCCTTTTCCAGTTGCATATCGGAACCGAAGAATATGGTGGCGCCGAAGATGCGCTGGAAAGCGCCGATCAGCCGGCGGTATTGGGAACCGCCCTGCTGCATGCCGAAAGTATTCAACATTTCAAGTGCACTGGAGAACGTGATAGTTCGGCGCTGCTGCCGGACCGCCAGGGTAGCGAGGAAAAGGGGAACCAAGCGATCCTGGCCCCACGGCAGCCCATAGGTCGGATGACCGGTGACCTGCAGGCTGGAATTGTCCGTTTCGGCGTTCGTGCAGCAAGACACCATTGGCTGGCCTCTTGATCGGCAGGCCACAAAGAACAAAGGGCCGGGAGGCGAAGCCCAGGGACTGGCTGGCGGAATCTCGCTTCAGGCGGACGCACTCAACGGCCTCGGCTTGACGGAGCTTCTGCTTGGATATGATGAGCTCGCCAGGCAGCCGCCGCAAGACGGCCGCGGCAGATTCCATAGGTTGCTGGTACGGTTCTGGTTTCGGCTCCGGAAAGATGGCCCTTCCACTGTTCAAGAAATCACCTCGCGAGATCGCCGGAGAGGTCCGACGAATCCTCTGGGCGAGGGTCTTTCAGGATGGGTGACTGGGGGGCCCAAAACAGCTACCGGCTCGTTACTGCGATTACTGCGTTAAGCCGGGCTTTTTCGCAAAATACTGATTCTGCATGATCGTCTATGTTCAGGAAATGTCGCCATGGCCGCAGATGTTCTTTATTGTCAAACGACGACCGTATTCCCAAGCTGG
>PLRZ01000641.1 GCA_003164075.1 Bryobacterales bacterium
CTCATTTCAGGACGGCGTTCTCGCAGTCGTTCCTCGTCCCTTCAATGCACTTGGTCGCCAGCCACCTCGCTTTGTCCATAAGGCGGGCGGAGGCCGTTGGATCTGTTTGGGAGCGAGCCGCGCGGACAAGCACACTGATTCCCTCGGGCTGGTTCGCCCCGTGCAGGAGCAAAATGGCAAACGCCGCGTTTTCGCGGACCAGTTCGGCGGTTTTGGCGTCAGCGATAAATGCCGTCAGTTCCGGCAAGACCTGCTTGCGGAGGCTGTACAGCGCGTCGATAGCTGGGTAGACTTCTAGGACATAAGCCCGTCGGGCCACAGCAGCGGGATCTGGATAGTCGAGGTACTGAATGAGCACGGCGCTGGCCGATGCGTAGTGTTCGCCGCCGACGTACTTGATGGCCGCTACGATGCACTTGGGCGTGACCTTTGTGCGGTCACCCCGCAAGTACTCCAAGTGGGCCTCTGTGTCCTTGCCGTCGAGATCCGGGCAGACATCTGCGCCGTTCGCGGACTGCAAAGAAGCAAGACACCAAAGAGCGCCAATCAGGATAGAAACGTTTCGGGTTGTTGTCACGGCGTTCTCCTTTTACATCAGTCTAATAAGGCCACTCCCGGCCGATCGGTGGACTCTTCTCCACCCGCACCGGAAGCACACCTGGGACCTCCGCCTAACTTACCGTCCGCTCCTGATCCTTATATTGCAACTGATATAACTTCCAGTAGATCCCCCGCATCGCCAGTAACTCCTGGTGCGTCCCGATTTCCCGCAACTTACCTTTGTGCATCACCAGAATCCGGTCGGCGCGCTGAATAGTCGACAGACGATGCGCAATCACGATCGACGTCCGGCCCTCCACCATCCGCACCAGCGCCGCGCGCACGCGGAATTCCGTGTCGGTGTCGACGCTCGACGTGGCCTCATCCAGAATCAAATAGCGCGGATTATGCGCCAGCGCGCGGGCGAAACTGATTAGTTGCTTCTGGCCGGTGGAAAGTCCGCTGCCGCGCTCGCGAATCGCATGGCGGAAGCCATCGGGCAGCCCGCGAATAAACTCCAGCACGTTCACCTGCGCCGCGGCCGCTTCCACGTCTTCCGTCCGAATCCACTCGGTCCCCAGCCGGATATTCTCCTCGATGGTTCCGGTAAACAGGAACGGGTCCTGCAACACTACCCCGAACTGGCGGCGGAGATCCAGCGGATCCAGATCGCGGATATCGATGCCGCCCACGCGTATGCTGCCCTTCTGCACGTCGTAGAAGCGCAGCAGCAGCGCGATCAGCGTGGTCTTCCCCGCGCCGGTGTGGCCCACCACCGCGATGGTCTCGCTGGGGGCGATGGTGAAGCTCACGTCGCGCAGCACCCAGTCCTCGCCCTGGTACGCGAACCAGACGTGGTCGAATTCGATGGCGGCGATCGCCGCGGGCGCGGGGCGCGGATCGCGCGGCGGCAGAATCGTGGCCTCGGTATCCAACAGTTTGAAAATGCGTTCGGAGGACGCCATGGCGCCTTGCAGGATGTTGTATTTCTCGCTGAGATCCTGAATCGGCCGGAAGAATCGCAAGCCGTATTGCAGAAACGCCACCAGGATACCCAACGACAGCTTGCCGCTTTCGATGCGCAGGCCGCCATAAGTCAGAATCGCCGCCAGCGCCAGCATGGAAGTAAACTCCACCACCGGGTAGAACCATCCGTATGCCGTGATGGCGTCTTTATAAGCGTCCATGTGGGCGCGGTTGACCGTTTCGAACTCGCGCGCGCTACGACGCTCGCGATTGAAAAGCTGCAGCACCACGATTCCCGTCACGTGCTCCTGCAGGTAGGCGTTGATTTTGGCGATGGCCACGCGGATGCGCCGGTAGCTTTGCGTCACCGTGCGGCGAAATATCAGCGTGGCGCAGATCACTACCGGCATGGCCGCCATCAGGATGCCGGTGAGCGGCGGACTCAGCCGGTACATGATACTAATGATGAAACCCAGCACCAGAAGGTCGCCTAAGATGGTGACCAGCCCGGACGCGAACAGGTCGTTGAGTACGTCGACATCGGTGGTCACGCGGGTCACCAGGCGGCCCACGGGATTGCGGTCGTAGAAGGCCAGGTCGAGACCCTGCAGGTGTTCCATCAGTTGCTTGCGCAGGTCGAACATGGCCAGTTGACCGGTCCACTGCATCAGGACCGTCTGGGCGAACCCGGTGATGAAGCCGCCCACCAGCACCGCGAGGTAGAGCAGCGCGACGCGGGTGAGACCGGCCCATGGGTCGGCGGGCAGCCAGGCATCGATAGGGGTGGTAAGAGGGTGGACGCCCGGACGAATGTACTTATCGACGGCCAGGCGGGTGAGCAGCGGATTCAACACTTGCAGGACGGATTCCGCCAGCAGGAACAGCAGCGAACAGAAGACCAGCGCGCGGTAGGGGCGCATATACCCCATCAGGCGGCGCATCAGGCGGGCGTCATAAGCTTTGCCGAGTACTTCTTCTTCCACTTGTCTTCAGTCTAACCCGGATGAGTAAGTTCAGGACGCGGCGGACCGGCCGGCCGCACATCGCGTAACACCGCCGCCCATCCGGGATAGCCGCGCGACGCGGAATACGCATCTTCTTCCAATTGGAAAGCCACGTCGACAGATGCGCCGGGCGTGAACTCGGCGGCGCGCTCGGCGAAATTCCAGGCTTTCAGTTTCAGCATGCGGCCGTTTTGCCGCACCGTCACGCGCAGGTGCTTCTCCTTCATCACCACCGGAGCCGCGGCCACCTGCACGCCGAAGGCCGCGAAGAGCGGCGGCTGGTGGCCGTGGCCGAAGGGCGCTAGCGCGAAGACGCCTTCCACGCTCCCCTCGTCGATTTCGCGCAACTCCAGCACGGCGTCGATGTCCAGGCACGGCAGGAAATCTTCGGGGCGCAGCCGCGCGGCGGCGAAGGCATTCAGGCGCTCGCGGAATTCCTCCACGCGCGCGGCGTCCAGCGTCACCCCGGCGGCATGCATGTGCCCGCCGAATTTCACAAACAGACCGGGCATCGATTCCAGCGCCTCCAGCAGATGGAACGCCGGAATGCTGCGGCCGGAACCCTGCGCCAGGCCGTCCTCGGAGTTGCGTCCCAGCACGAAGACCGGACGGTGGAACCGCTCCACCATGCGGCTGGCGACGATTCCCAGCACACCGCGATGCCATCCCTCGCCGTAATAAACCAGCGCCGCCGTGGACTCCGCCACCGCAATCCGCTCGCAGATTTCGCGGATCTCGGCTTCCACCAGCCGCCGCTCGGCGTTCTGATCGTGCAGTTGCTGCGCCAGTTCGCGGGCGCGCGCCGGGTCGGCGGAAAGGAACAGGTCGATCACCGTTTTGGCGGTGTCCATGCGGCCGGCGGCGTTCAAACGCGGGGCGATCTGAAAGGCTACCTGGCGGGCGCTGGGCGCCGCGCCATCGGTAAAACCGGCCACGTCCAGCAGCGCGCGGAGGCCCGGATTGTGGACCGTACCCAACCCTGCGAGCCCATGCTTCACGATCACGCGATTCTCGCCCGTGAGCGGCACCACGTCCGCTACTGTGGCGATGGCCACCATCTTCAGAAACGACTCCGTCACGCGCCGGAGCTTGCCCGCCGTCCAACCCATCGTCGCCAGCAAACCTTGCGCCAGCTTGAACGCTACCGCCGCGCCGCAGAGATTCTTCTCGGGGTACCGGCAATCGCGCTGATTGGGATTCAGCACGGCCACCGCGGGCGGCAGCGCGGCATCGGGCAGGTGATGGTCGGTCACGATGGTGTCGATGCCCAGTTCATTGCCGCGCTTCACCACTTCCGCCGCGCGGATGCCGGTATCCACGCTGATCATGAGGGTGACGCCCTGGGCGGCGGCTGCCTCCACCACTTCGGGGCGCATGCCGTACCCCTCTTTCAAGCGGTGCGGCACATGGTAGCCGGCCGATCCGCCGGCAAGTTGCACAGCCTTCGTCAGCAGCACCACCGATGTGGTTCCGTCCACGTCGTAATCGCCATAGATGAGGATCTTCTCACCCTCCCGGATCGCCTCGCGGAGCCGCTCCACGGCGAGATCCATCCCGAGCATCAAGCAAGGATCGAGCAGGTCGTCGAGCGAAGGGTTGAGGAAACGGCGGGCGGCGCCGGGATCGGCCAGGCCGCGCCGCATCAGCACTTTGGCGGCGGGTGAAGCGATGCCCAGGGCCGCGGCCAGCGCGCCGGCGGCGTGCGCATCGGGAGCCGGGATCAGCCAACGGGAAGCAGGCATCCCAGCCGGTCAGTTCTTGGAGAAGTATCCGCCCAGCGGCTCATCGTCGTCTTCGTCCCCGTCCTCGGAGTCGGACAGGAGCGAGATGATTTCGTCTTCCACGCCGAGGAATTCGTCGTACCAGTCGGGCTGCATTTCGTAGACGTACAGGCGCGAGTGGTGGTCGAAGGCCAGTTCCAGCGAACAGGTGACGCCCTCATGAACGCGCAGCGCGCGCAGCCGCTTTTCGTAGTCGCGCTTCTCATCGCGGGTGAGGTCCAACTCGTCCAGTTGGGAGAGCAGATCTTCCGTGTCGGCGGCCGCGAATTCGCGGCTGGCGAAGACGATCACGCGCGTCTCGCTCTTGAGGGCGACGTCCAGAAACATCCGGTAATCGGGGTGACGCTCGGTATCCCAGAGCACCATGGTCTGGCCATCCAGGCCCCCCGGAGAGCCGTGGAATACGGCGAGGCCGGACGATTCGAGATACTCCAGGATTTCACGCTTCAATGTATCGAGGTTCAAATCCACGTTGTTGCCTCAGTCCTACGCCAACACCAGAATATCAGAGGGGCCGGCCAAGTCGCGGGCAGACGGTGTGACGATCGTCTTGGGCCCGATGTAGATCTTGCGTTTCTCGCGGATGGCGGTGCGCACATCGTGTTCGCATACGAAGTCCACCCGCGCAGGGGCTGGCGGCGCGGCCTGCTTTAGCGGCTGCCCAATAGGGCACTCCGTTGCCAGTCAGCCATATCCTCCCGCCGTCGTCGGTGAGGAAGCGCCGCTGCCGCGCCGCGCCAGAAAGCGGTCCACCACGTCGGCCGCGGCATTCGGAGCGGCAGGCTTGGCCGTCTCGCAGGAGCACGAGGGACCGCCCGGCGCCTTTGCCGGTGCGGGAGCCGCTACCGCCATGCCGCGCGAAGCCAGGTAGCGCTCCACTGCGGCGGCCACCACCGTTCGATCGATGGTGAGATCGCCGGCCGGTACGCCCGCCGCCGCCGGATAAGTGGCGGCGTTGTAATCGAGCGGCATTTCGAACGCCTCTTCGGGCGTGCGCGCCACGAAAGCCAGGCGCTTAATGTTGATGAGGTGCAGCGGCCCGACATTGTCCGAGGTGGAATTGTTCGCCGCCGCGCCGCACCCCAGCGTCATCGCAGGGAAAACGTTGGTGGTAATGCCTGTGGAGCCCTGCGGGGAGGGGGTATTCACCAGTATCCGGTAAGCCGGCATGCGCATGGCATAATCGCGCGTCCGGGCGTCGTTCCGCGAATAGATGACCGCCGTATGGCCCAGTCCGCCGAACTTCAGCAGCGCCCAGCAAGTCTGCACGCAGCTATTGAAATCCGGGAGGAAGTAGAGCGAAAGCACTGGCGAAAGCTTCTCGGCGGAGAGCGGATGCTGCTTGCCCACCCCGTCCACTTCGGCGCAGATGATGGAGGTGTCCGCGGGCACTTCGAAGCCCGCCATACGGGCGATCTTGGTGGGCGCCTGCCCCACGCAGTTGGGGTTCACCGTCCAGTTGGGCATGATCAGCAGTGTGCCGAGCGCGTCCTTCTGGGCCGCAGTGGCGATGTAAGCCTTCTGCGCTTTCAGCAGGCTCAGGATGCGGTCACGCAGCGAGGCTTCGGCCACGATGGCCTGCTCGCTGGAGCAGACCGTGCCGTAGTCGAACGACTTGCCCGCCACGATCTTGGGGATGGCATCTTCCAGGTCGGCCGAGGTGTCCACCAGCACGGGGACATTGCCGGGGCCCACGCCGAAAGCCGGCTTGCCGCTGGAATACGCCGCCTTCACGATGGCCGCGCCGCCGGTGGAAAGGATCACGCTGGTGAGTTCGTGACGCATCAGCGCGTTGGTGCCTTCCAGGGTAGCGGTGTCCACGCACTGGATGATGTCCTCGGGAGCGCCCGCTTCCACCGCGGCCTGGTACAGCACCGCGGCGGCGCTGCAGGTACACTTATGCGCGCGCGGATGGGGGCTGATGACGATGGCGTTCCCGGCTTTCAGCGAAATGAGCGTCTTATAGATGGCTGTCGATGTGGGATTGGTAGTCGGCAGGATGGCCGCTACCACGCCCATGGGGACGCCGATTTCGACCAGCTTTTCCTCCGGCAATTCGCGCAGAATACCGATGGTTTTCATGCCGCGCATACGGCGCGGAAGCCAGTCGGAGGCCAGCAGATTCTTGATGTACTTGTCTTTGGCGTTCCCGTAGCCGGTCTCTTCCACGGCGAAATCGGCCAGCCGTTTGGCATGGGCGCGAGCCGCCGCGGCCATCCGTTCCACGATGGCGTCCACCTGTTCCTGCGAATAGGTGCGGTACTTCTGCCAGGCTGCGAATGCCTTCCCGACCTTGGTGCGAACCTCCTGGATGGAGAGAAGGTCTGTATCTGCCAGCATCAGGCGTTACTTGTTGAGCCCTCCGGTTGGAAGGCACTTCTCCACTTCCTCATGCGGCCGCGGAATGACGTGGACGCTGACCAGTTCGCCGACGCGGCGGGCCGCGGCCGCACCGGCGTCGGTAGCCGCTTTGACGGCGCCGACATCGCCGCGCACGGTGATGCAGACCAACCCCGCGCCGACGAATTCCTTGCCGGTCAGGACCACGTTCGCCGTCTTCACCATGGCATCGGCGGCTTCGATTGCTGCGACAAGACCTTTCGTTTCTATCAGGCCAAGGGCCTCATTCATTCTTGCCTCCAATTTCGATGAAAACATTACCGTATCACAAATAGACGGGCGCCATCGCGTGAGAGCTATTTCGGGGACAGGCTACATAACATCGAAATTAATTTCGAGGTTATGTAGCCT
>PLRZ01000334.1:0-1597 GCA_003164075.1 Bryobacterales bacterium
CAGAGTCTCGACCCAGCAGGCAGGAGTGCCTGCGCCACGAAAACGGGCTCATCCCAAATTCCACGACGTCAGGTGTTCTGAGGTTCTCGATTCTCGGTGCGGAGTCATCCCAGGTCAGACCAGGAGTCAACAACTTACGAGCAGTCGGAGCTGAACTGAAAGCTCTTTTCACAACCATCCCTTTTGGCGGGCGATGCGCGCGGCCTCGGTGCGATTGGCCGCTCCCAGCTTGCTCATGGCTTCCGACAGGTAGTTGCGCACGGTGCCCTCGGAAAGCTCCAGACGCTGCGCGATTTCGGCGCTGGCGATTCCCTCGCCGGCGTAGCGCAGTACCTGNNACCCCCGCATCCAGCGCCCGCCGCAGATATCCGGCGCGGGCGAACGTAGTCAGGATGACTACTTTCACGGGCAGCTTGCGCCGCTTCAATTCGCCGGCCAGTTCCAGACCGGTAAGCTCCGGCATTTCGATATCGGTGAGCAGAACATCGGGCGGCGCGGCCAGCACCATGTCGAGCGCCTCGCGGCCGTTCTGCGCCTGCCCCACGATCTCGAAATCGCCTTCGGTGGTCAGGAGCGCGGCCAGCGCACCGCGCACCATAGCCTGGTCCTCCGCCACGATCACGCGGATCTTCATACCGGCACCCGGATGCGCAGTTCGGTGCCGTGCGAACCGTCGCGGTGGAGTGCGCCGCCCAGAGCTTCCACCCGCTCGCGCATGCCGCTCAGTCCGCTGCCTTCGTCGAGCGCGCCGCCGAGTCCGTTATCGGCAATCACCATCTCGCAAAAGCGNNGTCTCCTGCGCCGGCGAAAGCGGCGGCGGCTCCACCTGCGTCTCCACCTGGATGCCGGCCGCTTCCAGCGCCTGCAAGGCAATCCGCAGTTCACTGTCGAACCCCGCCGAGCGGTACCCGCGCACCGCTGCCCGCACTTGCGTCAGCGCCTCGCGCGAGATGCGTTCCACGTCGCGGATCTCTTCGGCGGCGCGGGCCGGGTCGGTCGACGTCAGCCGCGACGCCAGTTCGGACTTCAGCACGATAACCGAGAGGGTGTGGCCCAGTAGGTCATGCAGATCGCGCGCGATGCGTTCGCGCTCGGCCACCTTGGCCAGATGTTCGCTCTCCGCCTGCGCCGCCAGCAGCTTGTCGGTGAGCCGCCGGCGATGCACCCACTGGATGACCACCGAGCCGATGAGCGAAGAGAAGAAGATGGTGGGAATCCAGAAGGTTGGCGGAAGGTGCATCAGCCAGGCTTCCAGGGCCTCAATGGCCACCAGGATTCCCAAATAAGGGAAGGCTTTCGACGGATCCCCGATTCTGGCCAGGTAGGTGGCGGCGAAGATGAACATGGTCGCCGAACCGGGGTTGATGGGGGCGAGCAGGCTGCCCAGAAGGGTAAAACCGGCCACCACCCAGAGCACACGGCGCCCGCACACCCAGTAGCCCCAAAAGTACAGCGGCAGCGCCGCCAGGGTTGCCAGTACGGTGGCAACCCGCTGCCATGCCGGCGCCGGAAAGAGGAACGGGACCACCAGGAAATACACCAGGTACACCAGCCATACGTACCCCGTCCAATCCTGATCTTTCGGAAGAAGTCTCAT
>PLRZ01000334.1:1648-3228 GCA_003164075.1 Bryobacterales bacterium
TACGACGGCAACCAGGGCGCCACATGCTGCAGTGCTTTCGGAAGATACTCGGCCGGCATCCACAAACCGCCGAGGAAGCCCATGGGCAGGTAGATCATGTTGACGATTCCGGGGGCGGAATTCGGCCCCGCGAAGCTGCCGATGGCCAGCCCGATAGCGCCGAACGGGATGGCGCCGGCCACCAGCGCGGCCCATAACAGCAGCCACTGTCCGGCCGGCATGCGCACGCCGCCGAAGATGGCGCCGAGCGCGAAGAGCAGGGTCACCACCAGTGCCCCGAACGTCAGCGACACCACCCCCTTGGCCACAAAATATGCGGCCGGCGGCATGGGGCTGGCGCGTTTCACTTCCAGCCAGCCGAGTCCGCGCTCCACGGCAACGCCTGCGCCGAACGCATAGAGCGTCGCGCCCATTACTCCGAACGCGCCGAAGGTTGCCAACAGGTACTTGCTCATGGAAGCGGCGCCCGGGGTAGAGGACGCCATGGCCAGTCCGAAGAAGCAGTAGAACATCAGCGGAAAGAGCACCGTGGAAAGCGAATACTGCTTCATACGGGCCATTTTCCTCAATTCCATTTTCGATTCCATCCAGTAAACGCGATTCATTGGAGCACCTCCTCCGGTGCGTTGCCATTCTCCCGCATGATGGCCAGGAAGGCCTCTTCGAGTCCGCTGGTCCCGGTCTGGGCCTTGATCTGGGCGGGCGTGCCTTCGGCGGCGATGCGGCCGCGGTCGATCACCGCCACGCGGTGCGCCAGCGCGTCGGCCTCCTCCAGATAATGGGTGGTCAGCAACACGCTGCCGCCGCGCTTTACGAAGCCGCGAATGTGCGCCCACAGCGTGCGCCGCGATTCTACGTCGAGCCCTACCGTCGGCTCGTCCAGGAATAGCAGGTCGGGGTTGCCGCAGATGGCCAGGGCGAAGAGCACGCGCTGTTTTTGCCCGCCGGAGAGCGCTCCGAAGAGGCGGTTTTCGATGCCGCCGAGGCCGGCAGCGGCGATAGTTTCGGCCATGGGCAGCGGCTTTTCGTAATAACTGGAGAATAGCTCGATGTGTTCCCGGACCTTGAGAGTTTCCGGCACTTTGGCCACTTGTAGCAGCGCGCCGCGGCGAAGTTTCGCCTGGTGGCTGGCGGGATGATGGCCGAATATCGTGGCCTCGCCCGAGGTCGGCGCGGCCAGGCCCAGCAGGATGCGGACCGCGGTGGTTTTGCCGGCGCCGTTGGGTCCCAGGAGGGCCACGAGTTCACCGCGCGCAAGGGATAGATCGACTCCGCGCAACGCCTCCACCTGCCCGTACCGCTTGGTGACGCCGCGTAATTCAGCAACTGGCATGAGTTCTTGCCTCCATGCCGATCATGCGGGAAAGAAGAACGGGCCGCCAGTGGAGAATGTCAGGGCGGGGAGGTGACAGATGTCATTTCTTCCCGCCCGCCCTGGAGCACTCCCTTGAGGCCGGGATGGAAGACCGGCTCGGCGCAGGCCAATGTCAGAACTTCCGGGCTGGAACGCGAGCACAATGGCAGAACTCCTGACATCGTGGAATTTGGGATGAGCCCGTTTTCGTGGCGCAGGCACTCCT
>PLRZ01000004.1:0-848 GCA_003164075.1 Bryobacterales bacterium
GGGGAGGAATCGGCTGCCAGAGAGCAAGTCGGCCTGGCGATGTCCCAGATTTGATACATTAGACTGTGCGGCCGATTGTCTTCCATCCGAAGGCACGGGATGAAATTCGCCAGTTTCCGAGGGAAGCGCGGAGTCGCCTGGGACGGGGACTCTTCCGCCTCCAGGTGGGCGAATCTCTCGCCTTGCCGAACGCGCGGCCGATGCCGGCAGTTGGCTCAGGCGTTTCTGAACTGCGGGTGAAGGGCGCGGATGGAGTTTTTCGGGTGTTCTACTACACGGCATCTCCGAANNGGTGTCATGGTGTTTCATGCTTTCGAAAAGAAGACAAAGCGGACTCCTCCTCTGGAGATCGAATTGGCCAGAAAGCGTTTGAAGGAGCTTCTTAATGCCTAGAATCAAACCGATTATCGCAACGACTCCGGAGGACTTGGCCCGGACGATTGGGCTCTCCACGGTGGAAGCGAAGGAGTGGCCGGTCCAACACCGCTTGCTCCGGCATCTCAAGGAAATTGTCCGCGAGCACAAATTCACGCACGCGGAGATCGCGAAGCGGTCCGGCACCTCGCGGACGAGGGTGACCGCTATCCTGAACGACGACCTCGAACACGTCTCGACCGATCTTCTAATTCGCATCCTAGCCTCGCTCGGTTACCGCGTGAGAGTCTCGGTTATCAGATCCGATACCGCTGCATAGCCTTGGGGAAGGGGCCTGGTAAATCAACCGTTGCAAGCCGACTTGTCGTTCCTATGTGCAAGGGTTGATATGCTATCCGTGAAAGCTTACATGAATCGTCACCATCCGGGCCGCTATTCGTGAATTTCACGTTCAGTCTCTGGACTCCTGATGT
>PLRZ01000004.1:887-11889 GCA_003164075.1 Bryobacterales bacterium
CATGAGATCAGGAGTCCAGAGTCTTCGCTCGGCAGTGGCGCCGCCGCCCTTACTCCGGATTGACCGAATGATAGGCGGCGGCGAAGCGGTCCGATAGATCGTCGGCCGACTCGTTGCAAGCCGTAACCAGCACTTTGGGATCGGCCATCAGCACGGTTTCCACTTCCCAGGTTTGCGTGGAAGTTCTCAGGTCGCGATCGCGTGAGAGCAGGACCGGCTGGTAGAGTCCCATGGTCACCGATAAGGCAAACGGTCCGCGGCCGGCGCGCACCGCGACGATGCGCAGGCCGACGAACTCCGTGGCGCCCGGATCGATGGCGATGCGATCGGCCTGCAGGCGCGCCAGCAGCCGGGAAAGCACCAGATCCCGCGTAATCCCCAGCTTTTCGAGTTCCGGATCGAGCACATCGATGACCACGCCGACTCCCTTCAGCCCGCGGAGCGTGGCGCGATCCAGAGGCGCGTCCCCGGCCGCCCGCGTGGCCGGCGGCAGCAGCAGCAGCACGGCGATCAGCAAGATTCTCCGATCCATCACAACTTGATGGTACCAGCGGGTCAGCCCCGCCGACTTTCCGGGGGATGAGAATCGTCAGGTTGTATGATGGTTGCAGATGGATCCACGCCGCATGTGCCCGAATTGCCGGGCATTCATTACCGATAAAGATAAGATCTGCCCCTACTGCAACGAGGCGGTGGGGCCGCGTTATTCCGAGCGCGCCAATGTCGGGGCGGTCATCGGCGGCTTCATCCCGCATGCCCGCTTCAACACCATGCTGATTCTGCTGATCAACGGCGGACTGTTCGCGGCCACGGCGCTTTTCTCAGTCAAGCTGGGGCTGGGCAGCGGATGGGGAGGGATTGACGGCCGGGTGTTATATGCATTTGGCGCCAAGATCGGGTTGCAAAACATCGACGGTCAATGGTGGCGCCTGGTAACGGCCGGGTTTCTGCACGGCAACCTTCTGCACATCCTCATGAATTCCTGGGTGCTCTTCGACCTGGGGGCGCAGGTGGAACAAGTCTACGGCGCCAGCCGCATGTGGGTAATCTATTTCGTGGCAACCGTGGCGGGGTTTTACGCCAGCGCCGTGTTTAATCCCGGCCTATCCATCGGCGCGTCGGCGGGTGTGTGCGGTCTGCTCGGGGCCATGATTGCCTTGGGCGTTCGCCATCGGAATCCCGCTGGCGCCGCGATTCGCGGTATGTACGTGCGCTGGGCGGTGTACATGCTGATCTTCGGATTGATGGTTTCGGGGGTGGACAACTACGCGCACATCGGCGGACTGGCGGCCGGGTTCGCCGTGGCTTACATGGCCGAAACGCCCCGCGCCGCGGGTGGGACCGAAGGTTTGTGGCAGGCCGCTTCCTGGTTTTGCGTGATCCTGACGGCGGTTAGTTTCCTAAAGATGTGGTTGTGGTTTAGCCATCTACCGAATATCATGAGTTTATGAGGCTACGCTCCTTAGTGTTGGCGCTACTGTTGGCCAGCGGCACGGCCGCCGCCGCCGACAAGCACCCCAAACCGCCTAAGGTGTCGAAGCATGCCCAACCGCCCGTGGCCGGCAAGCACTCGAAGTCCGCACGCAAGGGCGTCAGCCACAAAGCCCCAAAGGTTGCCAAGCATCGGACCAGCACTCCCAAGATTGCCAAACACAAAACCACCAAAGTCAAAAAGCATAAAGCATAGCTGTTCATGTTTCGCAATTTGCTTCTTGCCGTATCGTGCGTAGCGCTATCCGCCGGGGCAGCCAACCCGCAACGCGCGCCGGTGCTGGTGGAGCTTTTCACCTCCGAAGGGTGTTCCAGTTGCCCGCCCGCCGACCGTCTCCTGCAGAAGCTCGATCCGCGGAGCATCGTTCTCAGCGAGCACGTGGATTATTGGGACCANNGGCCGCCGGCCATCCGAAAGCGGAAATCTCCCTCACGCGGAACGGATCGGGCGCCCGCGTGGAGATCCATGGCTCTCCGGGCGCCGCGGAGATTTGGCTGGCGGTGGCGGACGACGCCGTGTCCTCGCAAGTATCGGCGGGTGAGAATAAGGGCCGCGATCTACGGCACGTAGCGGTGGTCCGCAGCCTTCGCAAGATCGGCTGGATGAAGCGCGGCGGGACATTTTCGACGCAAGTCGAGTTGCCGGCCGGGGCCACGGAGCAGAGGGTTGTGGTGTTCCTGCAGGAAGCCGGCCAGTCGCGCGTTGTGGGTGCGGCCATGCTGCCTGCCGGCGAGAATCAGCCGCGCCAGTGAACTATCAGAACTCCTGATGTCGTGGAATTTGCAGGGAGCCCGCAGGTGGGGCAGGCGGTGCGCGCCTNNTCGATCCTATTCGAGCAGCGGCCCCAAATTCAGCGCGGGCGGGCAGGCGGTGCTCGCCTGCCCCACCTGCGAAGCTCTCGCCATCGAAGGGAATGGCGCAGCCCATTTTCCCCGCCAGGCAGAAATTGCGGGGCGACATCAGGAGTTCTGACCATCGTCTTCCTACAACCCCGCTCCGTACACCGGAATCGCCGCGCCGGTGATCTCGGCGGCATCGTCCGACGCCAGATACAAGGCCAGCGCCGCCAGTTTCCGCGGCGATACCCACTGGGAGCGGTCCGCGCCGGGATCGGAGCGGCGATTGGCAGGGGTATCGATGGTGCCGGGGAGAATTACGTTGGCGGTAATTCCCAGCTTGCGATTTTCGAGCGCGGCGGTCTTTACCAGCGAAATCAGGGCGGCCTTCGAGGCGCTGTAGGCCGATATATTGGCCGATGGCTCCACGCCTGCCCGGCTGCCGATGGCCACGATCCGTCCGCGCTTCCGCTCGCGCATGGCGGGAATCACGGCGCGTAGAATGTTGACGGCCGCCCGCAGGTTGAGGTCGAGCATGGCGTCCCAGGTGGCATCGTCGGTCTCGTGAATGGGGGCGCCGCCCGCGAAGCCGCCGGCCACGTGCACCAGCACATCGATCCGGCGGAACTTCACAATGGCGTCGGCCACCAGCCGGGCGGCGTTGTGCGGCCTGGTCAGGTCCGCTGGAATGGCCTCAAAACGGGGGTGGGGAAACGCGGTATCGGCGATCTCACGGCCCGTCCCCACCACCTGCGCGCCGGCTTCCAGAAAGGTCTCGGTGACAAACGTGCCCAGGCCGCCCTGCGCACCGGTAATCAAAACGACGTGGTTGTCCATGCGTGTCCCATTATAGGACCGGCCGCCTCAGGGAGGATCCGATCGGCGGGATAGACGATTCCGCCAGGGCGGATGAATCGTCGTCGTGGACACTGCGACGCGTGCCGGCTTCGGTCCAATCGCGCTCCGGCTGACGCCCGGTGTGGCCGATCTGAAGGTCGTGCCCGCTGAATACGGCCTGGTCCGGCGATGCAGGATCGAGAGCGCAAGCCAGCGTCGCAACCCGTATCGAGTAGAGCACACAACAAAAAGACAGGGCGGCGCAACGACCGCATCTTCTTCAAAACACGGCTCCCGCCGGAGACATTCGCGATGCCCGCCGCATGGCGGAACTTTTGTCGGGGTGGCGGGTTCATAGTAAGTTGCAGCTCGGATGGGCCGGATGTCTCCGTAGCCAAAATGGCTCATTGAAATCGCGGCGATCATGTGTTATCCGGTTGATATACTGGTTATGTTCGTAAAGAGGACGCTGGCGGCAGTACGGCGTTCCCAGATAGAAGGATCGCGATCGTCATTTAAACTGCCATCGACGAAACTGAATACTTGCAGTTCACGCTGAAAATCTGTGGCAGGAGAAATTCTTGTATACCGACCCCGGTTCCGGACTCTTTTTCATTCAGATCATCGCCGCGGCCGTGCTGACCGCCGCATACCGGTTTCGACGGCTGATTACCGCACCATTCACTTCCAAACGGAGTGAAGACCGGAATTGCGGGAGTTAGTGGAGTGCCGTTCCTTCCGGGATCCGGACGGATTTATCTTCGGACCGCGGGACCGCATCTTGCGATATGTGCTTCCGCACGCCGCCGCGGACGTGCGCGCACTTCTCGAGTCACCTGTTGCTACAAGTTGGATGAATGCGGGGAAACTGGTCCGTTCTTCTATATTGGAGAACCCATCGGGACCTGAATTACCGGCGGAGTGCGCGGGACAATTGCCTCCCGGTGCGGTAATCGTCGAGCATACAGCAATCCCTTTTAGAAATTATCCCTACGAATGGGCGCCGCAAATGCTGCGCTCCGCCGCGGAACTGACTCTGGAGTTAGCCCGGGAGGCAATGCGCAGCGGCTTCATCCTCAAGGATGCCACTCCGTATAACGTGGTATTTGACGGCTGCAGGCCGGTGTTTGTGGACCTGCTTTCCTTTCGCGGCCGCGACCCTACGGAATCGGTCTGGCAGCCGTACGCACAGTTCGTCCGCACGTTTGTCTTTCCTTTACTGGCCTTTCGATATTTTGGTCTGCGGCCCGGCGAGATCCTGCTGGCGCATCGCGATGGCGTCGAGCCCGAGAGGCTTCTGGCGCTCTGCCCGCCTTACCGGCTCCTGTTTCCGCCGTTTCTCTCTGCGGTCACCATCCCGGCTGTTCTGGCACGCGCCGCCCACGGTGCGGCGGCGGATCGGTACCGGGTGCGCCATGCGCGGGACGCGGACGAAGCGACGTTCCTATTGGAGAGCCTGTTCGCGCGGGCCGGGCGGCTGCTGGCACGTGCGGGCCCAGGCCGTGGCAGAAGCGCCCGGCTCCAATATATGGAATCCGGCCATGCCTATGCCGCCGCCGAGCTAGCCGAAAAAGAGCGATTCGTGGCGGCGGCCCTGGAACGATGCGCCCCCCGAAACGTACTGGACATGGGCTGCAACACCGGGCACTTCAGCCGGATGGCGGCATTGCGCGGCGCGCGGGTGGTGGCCATCGACCGTGATGAGGCCGTGGTTGACGCCCTGTGGCGATCGGCCGGCGAAGCAGCCCCTGGGATTCTTCCCCTGGTAGTGGATATCGGCCGGCCTCCGGGAGCTTGCGGCTGGCAAAACGGCGAATGCGCGGCGTTCCTCGACCGGGCTCGTGGCAGCTTCGATTGTGTCCTGATGCTGGCCCTGATCCACCATTTGCAGGTCAATGAGCGGGTGCCTCCCATCGCGATTCTGCAACTCGCCGCGGAACTGACCACCCGGTGGGCCGTAGTGGAATACATCGACCCTAAGGATTCCAACTTCCAGCACATCGCCCGCGGGCGCGACGCCCTGCATCGCGATGTAACGCCGGAGAATTTCGAGTCGGCCGCCGGCAATTGGTTTGAGATTGCCGATAAGTGCGAGGTAAGTCCCACAAGGCGGATCTACCTTTTGCGGAAGAAGGAGGGCTGACCCTGCTCCGCCGCCTGTCGATCTGCCTGGCATTCGCCACCTGGTGTTTTGCCGATACGTGGGTGGAGTATGCCGAGGAGGACGTCGCCTACTTCGCTCGCCAGGGTCCCTTCAGGGCGGCGGTGGTTCCGATTCTGATCCTGGAGGTAGTCCTCACGCTGGGGATGTTCGCCATTTGGGAGTTCTGCCGGCGCAAGCGCCTGACCCGGGCGCCGGCGATTCATTTCCTCTTCCTGGCAGCTTGTTTCGCGCCGGTGGGAATGGTCTCGGTGGCCCTGTTGCGGGCAGCGCCGGTTGGTCTCACGGCCCTGGTTCGCATGCGGTTCTTCTGGCCGGCGGCACTAGTGGCGGGTATCCTGCCGCTGGGTTGGGTTTGTCTGCGGCCCGTGCGCGCTTCACGGTTTATGCGGGGCGTGCTGCGGTACTCGTGGCCGGTGCTGATTCTCGTGCTGGTGCAGGCCGTTCGCGGCACGCTGCATTTCCCGGATAGCGCCTATGCCGACCGCCAGCTCGCCGTCCCCCTCCATTCATCTGCGGGGCGCACGCGCGTGGTCTGGATCATCTTCGACGAGTTGAGCCAGACGATCGCATTCGGCAATCGCGCGGCAGATCTGCAACTGCCAAACCTGGATCGCCTGAAGGGCGAGAGCTTTTACGCCACCGCGGCCGAGTCGCCTTCCAACGCGACACTGGTCTCCTTGCCGAGCCTGATCCTGGGAGAACAGGTGCTGGGGACAAGCCCTCAAGGGCCCGGCGATCTTCGCGTACGCTTGAGTTCACGCGCCGGTGCGGTTCCCTGGAGTTCGCTTCGCAACGTTTTCGATTCCGCCCGCGACCTCGGTTTCAACACGGCGGTGGTGGGATGGTATCATCCGTACGGCCGGGTGCTGAACGGCAGCCTGACGAAATGCTATTGGACGGCGGGATGGATGGCGCCCGGAACGGAAGAGCGATTCGAGCCGCAATCGCTGCTGCAAGGCATGTGGGATCGCGTGGAATTTCAGTCCGCGGACCTGCCGCTGATTGGCCGTCTGCCCGGCGTGTCCCCCGGGATGTATGCTCGCCGGGAGAAAATCGCAGGCTGGGACTATCTGAGCGATCACGCCCGGGAGGTCGTGTCGGATCCGGGGATCGGGCTGGCGCTCCTCCACTTGCCGCTTCCGCACTTTCCGGCTATCTATAACCGGGCGCGCGGAACGTTCAGCACGGACAAGGGCCCAGGCTACTTAGACAACGTGGCATTAGTCGACCTCGAATTGGGCATGTTACGGCACGCCATGGAGGAATCCGGGCTGTGGGACCGCAGCGCGATCCTGGTGAGCGCCGATCATGGCTGGCGGACCGGTTCAATGGGCGGGGCGCGACCACGGAACCCGGAAGACGAAGCCGCGTCGCACCAGGACACTTCGGGAGTGCCGTTCCTCTTGAAGCTGCCGGGGCAGACAGTGGGATCGGTTTACAGCAAGCGCTTCAACACGGTAAGTACTCGCCGGCTGATCACCGGCATTCTGAATGGGCAGGTTACCGATTCCGCCGCGGTGGCGGCCTTTATCGAGGATGCGCAACGGCGGTAAAGACATTTGAGAAACTTGCAAAGTTCGAAGAGACCGCTTGCTGGCGCGCGCGGCTCGGTAAAGTCACGTTGAAAGGCGAGCAGTTACCGGGCCGCGACCGATCATTGCTGGTAAAAGTAGACTGGCTCGCTCCCGACTCCGTTGGGAAGGAAAATGTGCACCGTCGAGAATCCGTGTAGCAACGAGACCGGTATGAGGAAATTGATCTGCGTCAAGCCGGCCACAAAGCCTGGCGCCGTGCCGGCGTAAGTCAGTTGACCTCCCGTGGCGCTGCCAATCTGGAGTTGAGCCTCGAAGGCCAGCGGAACCGCTTCCGTCGCGATCACTCCCGTGGCCAGCGGTGGCTGCGTGTTGTTCAATCCCGTGGCATAAATCGTCACAACCGAGCCCTGCGGAGCGGGATTCTGCTCGGAGTTCAGCGTGCCGTCCTGGTTGATCATGAGGGCCCGCCCGGGTGTGTTTCCGCCGACCGTGTAGATCGCCGGGGACGCCGCCGCCACCGTCGCGGTAAAGGGTTGAGCCGGCGCCGCGGCGCTCAGAATCTGAATCTCGGCGGTGAATTGGTTTTGGTCCAGAAGCGCGGGAGCGGCGAGTTCGAAGGGCACCACCGCGCGGATCTGATTCGGCCCCGCGGAAAGTAGCGGCGCGGGATAGCCGGCGATAAACACTTGCACGCCGCCGAGAGACGTGGGGATCTGGCCAGAGACGGCCGATGCCGAGACGGACTGCGCCGGCCCGATTCCGATTCCGAAGATATCCACGATCTCACCGGGAGCGATGGCGCTTCCGCCCCGGTTGGCCGCGCTCACCACGCAACTGACCGAACCGGCGGCGAACGGTTCGGGCGCAATCTTGACTGCGAAGGCGCCGTCGCTATCGTCGGTCCAACCGAACGAACCGGGAACGATCGGCAGCGCGCCGGCGTAGTTTCCCGCGACGTAGATTTCGCCGGAGTTGTCCACCGCAACGGAGGTTGGCTCTTCCGCGCCGAGATAAGTGGAGTACAGAGGCTGAGAGCCATCGGCGGAGATCTTAAGCAGGAATCCGGCTTCAAGATTGGCGCTGGGATAACACTGATGCAACGCACCGGGCGTGGTGGGGAAATCGTAAGCATAAGTCGACCCGAGGACGATGGCCGAGCCCGCGCCGTCCACCGTCAGGCCGGTTGGCGTGACAAAATCCGACGCAGCCAGAAAAGTCGCGTAGACCAGTCCGGACCCGGCGGCGTTGAGCTTGGCGAGGAAGCCGAAACGCATCAGCTCCTGGACAGGGAAGCTGGGCGGCGCGGCTTGAAATGCGCCCGGAGTAACCGGAAAATTGCTCAGGATCTGGTCCACGTCGGGGGCGACCGTGCCGGCGACATAAGCGTTGTTCTGGCTATCCACGGCGATGGCGCTGCCGAATATGGGCGTGTTCGCGGTGAGATACGTGCAATAGATCAGCTTCGATCCGGTGGGGTCGAGCTTGGCGGCAAATCCGGAATAGCCGCTGGCGGTGGTCTGGAATGCACCGGCGGTAACAGGCAGCGAGCCGCCGGATTCCCCGCCCGTAACGTACGCGTTTCCGGCGGTGTCCGCCGCAATGGAGGCGATGTTCGTGGTGCTTCCGCTTCCGCCGTGAAAATAGGTGGCGTAGACCAGCTTTCCGGTGGAATCGAGCTTGCTTACGAACGGTACCTGAGGCCTAAGACTCTGTCCGGGGTCGGTCTGGAAGGCGCCGGCGGTGACCGGTAAGCCGGGCGAGACGGCGTAGCCGGCAAGATACAGATTGCCATTCGCGTCCAGGGCCTGCGAAGTCACGTCGCCGTTAAAATAGGTGGCCACAAGCGCTTGCGATCCGCTGGGATTCAGCTTGACGATGAAAGATCCGCCGGGTGTGGCTTGAAGAGCGCCGGGCGTGACCGGCAGATCCGACGAACCCGCTCCTGCGATCCAGGCATTGCCCTGCGCATCCACGGAGATGCCGAAAGCGCTGCTCTGCGACATCCCGAGATAGGTCAGGTAGAGGAGCGTAGTGCCGTCGGCGCTCAGCTTGGCGGCGAAAGCGATCGGGCAGGCAACGGTGACGCGGCCGTCTTGGAGAGTACAACTGGCGGGATTGTATTGCGTCCGGAATGCCCCAGGCGTGACCGGGAGGGGGGACCCGGCGGTCCCGGCGATGTAGGCGTTACCGTTCGAATCGACGGCTACGGCGGCGATGCTGGCTCCGTCGCCGAACAAAACGCTGTACTTCATGGGAAGTTGGTCCGTCGCCGCGAGAGCGGCTGCGGACTGAGTAGCGAGAATCAAGACTGCGACATATCGAAATGAAGGGAGCACGCGGCCTCCGGAGGTTGGCGGGCGCGGGTAATTCGAGTTTAGCACCCCGCGCGTCCCCAAGCGGCCCCGAAAAGTGCCAAGCTGGATGCAGCATGAAATCGCCGTTTGTGGGATGCCTGCTTCTCTCGCTGGCCATGTCGCTGGCGCAAACCGTTCCAACACCGCCGTCTCCACCACCTCCCCAGCAAGCTCCGGTCAATCCCAACGCTCCCGAGATGAACACGCGCGAGGATACCACCGCATCTTTCAAGGCGCACGTCAATTTGGTGTCCGTTCCAGTGGTGGCGCGGGACCTCCACGGGGTCGCGGTGGGCGATCTCACCAAGGCGAATTTCCTGCTCTTCGACAAGGGCAAGCCGCAGGAAATCACGCGCTTCTCGGTGGAGAAAGTCGGCAGCGAGGTGCCGCTCGAAATCCACGCGGCGCCCGGCGATCCATCTTCCCCGGCGGAAGGGACGGAGCACCGTGTCGTGGTCCCCGAGCGGTTTGTGGCGTACCTGTTCGACGATGTCCATCTGGCGGTGAACGACCTCCCACGAATTCGCGATGCCGCCCTGCGCCACATCGCTACCCTGAAGCCCACGGACCGCGCCGCCATCTTCACCATGTCCGGCAATCCCACGCTCGATTTCACGGGCGACCAGGACCGCCTGCGCGACGCGCTATCCCGGCTGCGGCCCAACATCATGGCTCGCGCGGGGGCCATGAGCGGCGGCGAAACGCTCACCTTCGGTTCGCTCAACGTGATCAAGGACGTGATCCAGCGAATGGCCAGTGCGCCGGGGCAGCGCACCATCATGGTGATTTCTCCGGGCTTCATGACCATGGATCCGCTTTATTTCCCCGACAAGACCGAGATTCTGGACCGCGCCATCCGCGCCAACGTGATCATCAGCGCCATGGATGCCCGCGGCCTGTATACCGATCCGGCACTGGATGTCTCGCGCACCAGCGCACCGCGCGGCGGGCCGGGCTCGTCGTTGATTCGCGCCTCCATGCAGGCGGACATTCTGGCCGAGATGGCGTCCGGCACGGGCGGCTCGTTCTTCCAGAACAGCAACGATTACGACGAGGGATTCAAGCGCCTGGCGGCGGCGCCGGAGTACATCTACCTGCTGGGATTCACGCCGCAGAATCTGAAAAACGACGGCAGCTTTCACGCGTTGCGCGTCACCCTGAAGCCGTCCAATAATCTGAACGTGCAGGCGCGCCGCGGCTATTACGCGCCCAAGCGCCTGGAGGATGCCGAGGAGACCGCGCATCAGGAGATTGAGGCTGCCCTGTTCTCGCGCGAGGAGTTGCAGGAGCTGCCCATCGAGTTGCACACGCAGTTTTTCAAGAGCGATGCTTTCAACGCCCAGTTGGCGGTGCGGGTGCGGCTAGACCTGAAGCTGTTCCGGTACCGCAAGGCGGATGGGCGGAACAACAATACGGTGACCCTGGTGACGGGCATTTTCGATCGCGATGGGAATTATCTGCAAGGCATCAAGAAGGTGCTGGAACTGCACCTCAAGGACGAAACGCTGGCCAACCGTCTGGGGCAACCCGCTACCATTCGGACCAACTTCGATGTCCGGCCGGGAACCTACCTGGTGCGCCAGGTGGTGCGGGATTCGGAAGGCCAATTGATGTCGGCTACCAACGCCGCTGTCCAAATTCCGTAATGGGAAGCCTACTGTGCCGAGCTGCCCAACTGGAGCACAGCGTTAATGGCAATTTCCACGTCGACAACGTTTACTACACTGTCACCACTCTGGACTCCTGATGCCGCCCGCAATTTCGGTTGGCCCGGGGAAATAAGG
>PLRZ01000153.1:0-3377 GCA_003164075.1 Bryobacterales bacterium
CCATCATCTACTGCGCATGGGACGGCGAGGAGCCTGGGCTGCTGGGATCGGTGGAATGGGTGGAGACGCATCTCGACGAGCTCAAGAGCCACGCCGTCGCGTACGTCAACTCGGACACCAACGACCGGGGCTTCCTCGGTGCGGGCGGCACGCAGGATCTGCAGACGGTGGTGAGCGCCGTCGCCTTGGAGGTGCGGGACCCGGAGACGCCCATGTCGGTGTATCAGCGGTCCCATCTCGCCAGCATCGCGAAGGCCAAGGACGCGGATCAGCGCGCGGACCTTCGCAAGCGAAGCGACCTCGTGCTGGAGGCCCTGGGGGACGGATCGGATTTCACGGCATTCCAGGACTATGCCGGCATCCCCACCCTGGATCTCGGCTTCGGAGACGAGGACGACGGAGACCAGTACCACTCGATCTACGACGACTTCTATTGGTACACCCACTTCGTCGACACGGACTTCGTCTACGGCCGCGCGCTGTCGCAAATGGCCGGCAGCGTCATCATGCGCCTCGCGGATGCCGAACTCGTGCCGGTCGACTACGGGCCCCAGGCCGAGGCCATCGAGAAGTACGAGGCGGAGCTCGAGAAGCTGCTGAAGGACAAACAAGCGGAATTCACCGAGCGCAACACGGAGCTGGCCGAGGGGGTGTTTACCGCGACCAACGATCCCCGCCGGCCGCTGCTTGCGCCTCCTGCGGAGACCGTGCCGCCATACATGAATTTCGCGCCCATGAAGAACGCGATCGGCGCGTTTCGCAAGAGCGCCGATCGGTTCTCGAAGGCGCTCGAGACTTTCAGGGAGAAGGGCTCGCCGGAGCTCAATGAAAAATCCCTGACGCTGGTCAACGCCGATTTGATGAAGGTATCGCGCCTGTTTCTCAATCAGAAGGGGCTGCCGGAGCGTCCCTGGTTCAAGAATCAGATCTACGCGCCCGGTTTTTATACGGGGTATGGCGTGAAGACACTGCCGGCGGTGCGCGAAAGCATCGAGCAGAAGGAGTGGAAGCTGGCCGGCGAAGAGATCGCCAAAGTAGGAAAGGTGCTGGAGAACGCCGGGGAAGCCATCCAAGGGGCAACGGCGGAACTCAGTAAGGCGGTCAAGTAGATTCAGAGCTCCTGATGTCGCCCCGCAATTTNNGCTCGCCTTCGCTCGATCCTATTCGAGCAGCGGGCCTAATTCGGCGCGGGCGGGCAGGCGAGCACCGCCTGCCCCACCTGCGGGCTCACTGCAAATTCCACGACATCAGGAGTTCTGAAGTTGGTCCAGCCAAAAAATGCCGTACTAACGCCCGACTAGCGGCCCGATCTTGCGGGCCGCCGACTCTTCCGGCGCTTCTGCAGTTGGGTATTCAGATGGCCCAGCGAGGCGAATTGGCCGGCAAATTCTGCGTCGCGGGGAGCTTGCACTTTGCGCCGCGGAGAAAAATCCCGGCGCCGGAACAGGTCCGACGCGGAAATCACCGCCGTTCCCATGGGACGGTACTCGTAAGTACCTTGCGCCCACGCCAAATCCTGGTCCACCCAAAGATAGAAGCCCACGCGGTTTATGGTACGACGCTATGCGCCAACTCTTCCACGGCTTCCAGCAGATCGTCGTTACGGAAGGGCTTGCGCAATACGCGGCAGATGGGGAATTGTATTGCCAGCGCCGGATCCGGGTTGGCGGCGATGTACAGCATAGGCAGGGTGTCGGCCAGCGGCAGGAAGGCTTCCGGCCTGTTGGTGATTACTACGAGAGCTTCCAGGCGCCCGTCGCGCAACAGTCCGCTCACGCGGTCGGGTTCGCCGACAATCACCTTATGACCTCGCCGCTGAAGAATCGTCCTTAGGAAACTACTGACAAACGGGTCCTCGACCACTAGGATTACGGCGGAGGTGGATTGCTCCCGCAAAAACGGGCGCGATCCCAAAGTCGGTTCTGAGAAGATGTCCATTAACACACGCTGCACGGCTCTTTACCATTGTCCGGGATTTGTCTCGCTTACTCAATCCCCCCAAATAGGAGAGTCGGCAAACTGTTATAGGGGGACTCCTTAGGGCTAGAGCAGTCCGCACCAGCGCCCGAATACTACTTTAGATAACTCCTCCAGGCGTACGGAGTTAGTATGCGCGTCGAGGGGAGCCGATAACTCCCGCACGTCGCCGCAATTCTGGTCCTGTATCTGCCAGTCCTCGATCATCGTGGGAGTCACTTCCAGATGAAACTGCAGTCCGTAGATGTTTCGCCCGGCACGGAATGCCTGGTTATCGCAGGCTTGCGACCAGGCCAGCCGCTCGGCGCCCGGCGGCAGTTCCCAGGTGTCGCTATGCCAGTGGAAAACGCTTTCCGGACCGGGTATGCCCCCAAACAGGGCGTCTTCCGCGGCGGCGCCGGTCAAATGGATGTCGAACCAGCCGATTTCCTTCTGCCGGTTGCGATGCACGTCCGCACCCAGGCATCGGGCAATCAACTGAGAACCCAGGCAAATGCCTAGTAGGGGTTGTCCCCGCTCGACTGCCTGGGCAACCAGCGACCGCTCCCGGTCGAGGTACGGCAGTGGGTCGTTGGCCGACATGGGGCCGCCCAGAACGATCAGCCCGGCGTAAGCGGAGATATCGGGAACCGGTGCGCCTTCCTCGTAAAGGTCGGCATAGTCGCAGACAATGCCACGCTCCTCAAACAAAGTCGCGAGGCGCCCGATACCTTCAAAAGGGACGTGGCGGAACGCCAGAACGTTCACGGTTTTCCGGCCACCTGGAAGTGACTTAGGCTCTCGGTGTACTTCTCCATGCCTTTGTAGAGAGCCTCGGCCAGTTTCTGCCGGTAATCCGGTTTCTTGAGCAGGGCTTCTTCCCTGGAGTTACTCACGAAGCCGATTTCGGCCAGCACCGACGGCATATTGGCGCCGATAAGCACGATAAAGGGTGCCGTCTTCACACCGCGATCCTTGGTCCCGGGAAAATTCTTCAGGGAGAAACCGTACAGCGACGCCTCAACGCGCTTGGCAAATTCGTGCGACTCCTCGGACTTATCGTGTAGAGCAATTTTCTTGATAATATCCTGTAACTCGAAGATGGAACTCTGGGAGGGACCGTTTTCGCGCGCGGCTACGTCCATCGCGTCTCTGCTGCCGTTGATATTCAAGTAGTAGGTCTCCACGCCGGAAATCCGCGTAATGGGAGACGAATTGGCGTGGATGGACAGGAACAGGTCGGCCTTCTTCTCGTTAGCCAGAGCCGTCCGGCCTTCGAGTGGAACAAACGTGTCGTCGCTGCGGGTGTAGATCACCTCCGCACCCATGCGGTCTTGCACCAGTTTCCCCACGCGCAACGCCACGTCCAGGACCAAGTCCTTTTCCAGTAGACCCTTAGGGCCTTCCGTGCCCTGATCGTG
>PLRZ01000153.1:3447-6416 GCA_003164075.1 Bryobacterales bacterium
CACGGGGCGATCGGAGAAATCGGCTGGCGGCGCTTCGGTATGAGCGGGACTGCCGGCGGGCATCCGCAGCTCGATAATCAATCGGTCGGGATTAGTCAGCGTGGACGTGGTGGCGTCCACACCTTCGTTCAAGTCCAGCACCACTCTCGTGGTTCCAGGGGTGGTCTCCGCCACGCGGATCCGCTGCAGCACGTCATCTGTGACGTTTTCCGCGTAGTACCGCTTGGAATCGATGCGCTCGTGGGTTTTCAAGATGTCGAAGTAGACTCGTTCCGGGTTATGCAGGCGCTCGGTGCGGAACTCGAAGGGGCCGCTGACTTCCACGGCCACGCGGGTGACATCTTTCAACGACCAGTGGCGCACGGCGGTCACGGAACGAGGCGCAGGCGGGTTGTTTTGCCCCATCAGGAGCGTCACCGAAACCGCGAGCGCCGCAATCAGCTTCATAGCCAGAACTTCACCGTGAAATGTAGCGTACCGATCCGTCGGGTCCCACAACTTCCTGAATGCGCGCCGGCCCAGCGGGTTGGACCTCCGCCGTTGCGGGTGCGGCCGGCTGGGCGGCCGGCGGCGGAGCGGCGGCCGAGTTCTTCTGGTACTGACGGCCCACCTGAACCAGGTAATTCAACGTCTCGGGATACGGCGGCACCGCTCCGTATTTTTCCACCGCGCCTTCGCCGGCATTATAGGCGGCCAGCGCCAGGTTATAATCGCCTTTGTACAAATCCAACAGGTACTTCAGATATCGTGTGCCGCCCTGGATATTGTCGATCGGATCGAAGGCATTCGCCACCCCGAAACGGCGGGCCGTAGCCGGCATCAATTGCATCAGTCCCTGGGCGCCCTTGGATGAAACCGCCAGCGTATTATAGTTGCTCTCCACCTTGATCACCGAGTGGACCAACTGCGGCGGCAGCGACTGGGTAGCGGCAATGGCGTCGACCGCCTCATTGATGGCGCGTGGTGCGGCCACAGTCTCAGCCGCTCTGCGGGTCCCCGCGGGCTTTGCAGTCACCATCACGCTTCTCACCAGTTTACCGGTGCGCGGGTCGGCGCGGACCACCCGCACGGTTTGTGGCGGCCGATCCGCCTGATCGGCGGCCATAAGCCCCGCCGCGACCACCAGCCCAAGTCCCAGTCTAAAACAGAATCGCCTCAAAATGTTTGGCACCTCAGTATAAGACATTCCCTGGAGAATTCCAAGGGAAGGACCCGGACCTTACCCTGTAGGTCCGATGGTATCATTTCTCTGTGAGCAGGCGGGCGGGGTACGTGCTGGTGGGGGGACAGAGTTCGCGCATGGGCCGGGACAAGGCATTGCTGCCGTGGTCCGGCGCCACCCTGGCGCAGGCTGTGGCTGAGGCCGTGCGAGCCGCCGCTGGAAACGTCGCCCTGGTGGGAAGCCCGAGCCGGCACGAACATCTCGGCTACGGAATTGTGCCCGATCTCTACCCTGGCGAAGGTCCCCTGGGCGGCATTCTTACGGCGCTGCGGCACTCCACGGCGGACTGGAACCTGATTGTCGCCTGCGATATGCCCGGTCTGCGGGCCGATTTCCTGCGGCAATTGCTGGATGCCGCCGGCTGCTGCGCGGGAGATGCACTGGTCCCCGCCGGCCCGTCCGGACTCCCGGAACCGCTCTGCGCGGCCTACCACCGGCGCTCCCGGCAAAGCCTCTGCACTGCCTTCGCGCGCGGCGTCCGCAAACTCGCCGCGGCCCTCGAAGAAGTCCGCGCGGTTGCCTGGCCTGTTCCAGAAGTCTCTTATTTTCAAAACGTTAACACTCCCGAAGATTGGGCTCCGTATGAACGGTGATTCCTACCCACACTACATTGAGTTCCGCCACGTCTATAAGACGTTCGATCGGCCGGTTTTGGTCGATTCCAATTTCAACGTCAATCCCGGGGAAACCGTGGCCATCATCGGCCGCAGCGGAGTCGGAAAGTCGGTCACGCTTTCCCACATCATGGGGTTCTTGAAACCCGATAAAGGCCGGGTAATCGTGGCCCACGAGGACATCACCGATTTCGGCGAAACCGAGCTGCGGCGGATCCGCAAAAAAGTGACCATGGTGTTCCAGTCGGGCGCCCTGTTCGATTCCATGACGGTAGGCGAAAATGTCCTCTTCTCATTGGAATTGCGGCAGGACTACGACGCGCAGAATAAGGAGGATGTGGTCAACGGCCTGCTCCAGATGGTGGATATCGCGGAGGCCAAGGACGCGTACCCCACCGACCTGTCTACCGGCTACAAGCGGGCGGTGGCCATCGCGCGGGCGCTGGCGGCGCAACCCCAGTGCATCCTGTATGACGAACCGACGACCATGGTCGACCCGATCATGTCCGACCACTTGGGCGACCTCATGTTACGCCTGAAGCGGCAACTGCAACTGACGTCCGTAGTGGTGACCCACGATCTGGACCTCATGTACAAGGTGGCTGACAGGGTGGTTTTCCTGTACGACAGCGGAGTGATTTTCTTTGGAACGGTGGGCGACCTGGAGAAATCGGACCACCCGCACGTCCGTGAATTCCTGGATATGGACCGGGTCGTGCGAGTGTGAGAAAGGCGGCTATTGGCTTTTAGCTGTTGGCTTTTAGCTGTTGGCTATTGGCTATTGGCTAACCCGCTATTGGCTAACCCCAAGATACGCGAGGGGTAGCCAACAGCCAAAAGCTAACGGCCAAAAGCCTTCCAAACAAAACGCCGCGGCGCGAGAGGAGAGGGACGCCGCGGCGTGTTCGGGGTTATCGACTCCCTACTTGTTGATAACCGGCGCCTGACCCTGCTGGCCGCGCATCCCCGGACCACGGCCCTTGGTAACCGTGTAGTCCGCAGGCGTCTGGAACAGCGACGGATCGGGCTCGCTGCGGGTAATGTTGATCAACTGCGTGGTCGTGGTGCCGAATCGCGGATCGGTAGTCTTCGTCATCACCGGCACTTTGAGATCCGGCGCCTGCCAGGTCTCG
>PLRZ01000153.1:6445-16393 GCA_003164075.1 Bryobacterales bacterium
GCAGCGTTGGCGCCGCGGGGACCGGGCAAGGGCGTTTCGCGGGCAACTTTCGCCTGCGTATCCAGCTCGCGGGATACTCCCGCCACCGGGTCGTGGATGTTGACAATAGTCCGGGTCGTACCGGTAGCCGTAGCCCCGGCTGTCTGTCCCGGTGAAGGCCGTGCCGGGACGGTCATTTCCGTTCGCACGCGGCCCGAGCTGTCGCGGTACACATTCGCCTGGGTCTTCCGCGAGATCACATTGCCGTTGGGAAGGGTTTGCGACGTTTCAGTCACTTCCTGGGCCGAATAGGGGGCGCCGGTAACCGTGCGATTCAGGCCCGGTCCCATTCCCATCATCCCGCCCGGACCACCGGGCCCCATGCGGCCGGGACCTCTGCCGGCAGGCGGCCCCTGCGCGAGGAGGGTTGCCGCAGCGCACAATCCGAGAACTATCAGACTCTTCTTCATCCAACTAACCTCCGGAAACTTTCGGGCCGCAATTCCATGCCGCCTATTATGACTTGCGCGCCTGAAGAAAAAAGTTCCAATCATCAACCATGTTTTCCGTCACGACACCGTCAGGATCGCCGCCGGCTGGCTGGGTTTCCCGCGCAGCATCAGCCGGAGTTGCCGGACAAGGTCAAAAAGCATGATCGGGAAAGCGCAGATCAGGCTGACCTGAATCACACCATTCACCCAGGCTGTCACCTTGGTCATATCCGCAGCCGACAGATTCGGAGCGGCGATCGCGACCCAGTTGCCGACCTTCAGAAGCACGCCCGCCATCAGGATTACTGCCACGTCCAGGCCGATCCGGATCCCCGAACTCACGCGAGTGCTGGCAGGGCGCAGAAAGCTGAACCCATCCACCAGGGCCCGCGCCAGAGTCACACCCAGAACGGGCCAATAGATCTGACTCCAGATGGCGTTCAGGCCGATGCGAAGCCCTCCCTCGAAAGCGATCTCGCTGCGCTGCCACATCAGACATGCCCAAAAGACGAACGCGGCTATGCCGGTTATGAATCCGGCGAAGTCCGTGCGGCGCACGGAGGTCTGGTGCGCCACCGGTACGCGCGGAAGCTTGCGCGGGTCCCAATCGTCGACCCATTTGGCGTGATACCGGTCGATCGCCGCGAAAACCACCGTCACGATGCCCACCACCATGAAGCCGGCCCGCCAGGCTTCCACGAAAAACTCGAGGAGCGCCCGTCCCGGATGGCCCGAGCTGAAAACCGGAGCGAGGAAGATGAAGACAAACAACGGCGCCAGCACCCACAGCAGGACAATCCGGAGCACCAGTTTGTAAACCGGCAGCATCGCCGGACTGATGAGGCGATGTTCCGGAATGAAGCCGCTGGCCACCCGCGTGGGGGAACCGCGGCGTTTGAGGATGGCCGCCAGATCGGCTTCGTCCAGCGGATGACCGAGAGCGGCTTCGCGCTCTTCGATCTGCGAATGCAGTCTTCGGCAAGCTCTGCCAGGAGGTCTTGCTGCTGGGCCTTGGGGAGCCAGAATTTCACGGCGTGCAGGTAACGGTCAATGAGATCGTCTTTCGTTGGGGGCATGGTTCTTTTCCTATTCGGTTCGGTTCACTGGCGCGGCGAGGATCCGTCCCAGGGCTGAGTTCATCCGCTGCCACTCCTCCAACAGGTCGGTGAGGACTTCCTCACCCACCGGAGACAAGCGGTAGAAGCGCTTGTTGCGCTTCGCGTCTTCGCGCCATTGGCTCACCAGCAGGCCCTGGCTTTCCAGGCGGCGGAGCAGCGGATAAAGAGTGTTTTCGTCGATGGCTAAGCCTTGATCGGTCAAGGCTTTGCGGATAGCGTAGCCGTACAGTTCGGTGCGCAGTTGGACCAGCACGGCCACCACCAGGCAGCCGCGTCGCAGCTCCAGGCGGAGATTGTCGAAAAGCTCGGAATTGGTGCCGTTATTGTGCATCACATGCTGTCCTATACACACTGTATAGCAAACAGTGTGTGACGTCAAGGATAAATTTGGGGGAAATTAGCTGGCGAGAGATCCGGAGGTGGGGCAGGTGGTGCTCACCTGCCAGCTTTCCTGTTTGGGCTGCGGACTTGGTTCAGCGCGGGCGGACTGGCAGGCGAGCACCGCCTGCCCCACCTCCGGGCCCACTGCTGTCGCGGCGAGCCTTGCTCGCGCCACGACGGCGTATTGCTGGGCGGCAGCTTCGACCGGGGAATCGACAACACCGATGCGCGGGTAGATACATGGAGGTAGAATCGTGGGATGATCGAGGGAATCCCCTGTGCCGCAAGAATTGCGGTGCTGCTGTCCCCATTCTGCGCCGTAGGTTTGGCGTTCCAGCCCTCTTCAGACGGTCCCATACAAGTCATTCCGCGGGGATTATCCAAGGCGCCGTCCGCCACCGCCACTGTCCTGCGGGTGAACTCCTCCCTGGTACTCATCCCGGTACATGGCACCACGGCGGGTGGAGCTTCCGTCACCGGTCTGAAGAAAGAAGACTTCGTGCTCTTCGAAGATGGCGTGAGGCAGACCATCACCCACTTCGCGCAGGGCGATGCCCCCGTTTCCGCCGGTTTGCTCCTGGACACCAGCGGGAGCATGAAGAACAAGATGGCCAAAGCTTCCGAGGCGGCCACCGAGTTCTTCAAATTCGCCAATCCCGGGGATGAGTTCTTCCTGGTGGAATTCAACGGGCGCGCCCGCCTGAAAGTGCCCTTCACGGCGGACTGGTCAGGAATTGCCGCGGACATCGCCGGCGCCAAGCCTTCGGGCATGACCGCTATGCTGGACGGCATTCGCCTGGCCATGACGCAGATGAAACACGCGCGCAATGCACGCAAAGCGCTGGTTGTGCTCTCCGATGGCGGCGACAATTTCAGCCGGCGCAATCTTCGGGAATTAGAGGCCGCGCTGATCGAATCGGACGTGCAGGTGTATGCCATGGGCATTTTCGACAGCGATTATTCGGTCAGGCACACGCCCGAGGAGCGAAACGGCCCCAGGCTGTTGGACCGGGTGGCCCTGGACACCGGAGGGCGCGACTTCCCGGTGGCCGGCCTGGACAATCTCCCGGACATTCGGCGTTCAAATCGCCCGCGAGTTGCGCAATCAGTACGTTTTGGGCTTTGCGCCGGCTACCCGGACGGCCGACGGCAAATTCCATCGCGTCGATCTGAAGCTGGCGACGCCCGAGGCGGATAGCGAACTGCGGACCTACTACCGCCAGGGTTACTACGCTCCGGGGCAGTAAGTGCGCCCGCAAACAGCCAGCGAGAGTCTCCGAACTCCCGATGTCGTGGAATGAGAGTGATTTCTTCGAGTCCGGGCAAGGACATTATTGGCCACATTGGCCACAGATAAACCACATCGGGGATTCACCTGGGCTGGGGACCGGTGCGGCGGATTTCTCAAGTCGGGGCGATGGGAGGATTCCGATAGGGGAGGAGGTGGCCGGCGCTTCCGGGCCTCCCAGCCCTCCCAGCAGAAATGCTTGACATATTCTGACAGTCAGATAGTCTGAAAGGGTATGGCAGTAAAATCAACCACAACACAGGAGCGGATCGGCCGCGTGGGCCAACGGCGCCAGGTAGTAATTCCGCGCGAGATGCTTGAAACTCTCAACATCCAGAAGGGGGATTTCGTGGCGTTCGCCCAAAAGCACAACGGCGTGCTCATCAAGCCCCGCCGCGTGGTTGATCCGGATGACGTACTGACGCCTGAGGAAGCGAAGAAAGTCCGCCACGGGATGAAGCAGATCAAGGAAGGTCGGTTCAAGCTGTGGCGCGACGTAAAGCATGAACTGGGTCGTTAGGATCGCAGAGGACGCGCAACTCTTTATCGACGGCCTCTGCCCGCTAAGGCTAGGCGGCAAGTTTCCCGCAGTATCACCCAGATGGAGCAGGATCCGTTCCAGGGCGATGTGAAAGCGCTCCAGGGCAAGGCGTGGAAGGGCTACTACCGCAAACGCACGGGCGACTATCGGATCATTTTCTTTCCCCATCGCGAGCAGCGGATCATTGACATAGCATGGGTTGTGCTGAAATCCGAGACGACCTATCGACAAGGTTCTTAGGCTTCTGCGCAGAAATTCGTGGAAGTGCGGAATTGACGGGCCTCGCCGGCGCCGCGCCACTTGCCGGCCCAGCTCACCAGCGGCAGGGTACCGTTCTGAGCGTCCGCATGGAATCGCGTTGGTGAGGCGGCCGCACTGCGTGGGATCGTTCTTCACCACCGGAAATGCCGGCAGGGGATTCCGGAAGGTGTAAGTGGTTTCGTCCGAATCGACATCGGCTACTCCGCCATCGGCGGCGCCGGCGGTCTTCCCGCAGTAATAGCGCCAGTCGATCTTGCCGCTGCCCGGAAGCCCGGTGATTTCCGCGAAAGCGTAAGACGTGGGATGGAGTTGGCCGGTGCCGGCTCGAAGAGGCGGTCCTGCAATACATAGAGCCCCGCCCTGCACGAAAGATTCAGCCCGCGCCGGGCTTGCGGCGCTGCCACTGCCCTTATTCCGGAATTACCGTTCGATTCCCAGTTCGTCGGCGACGCGCACCAGGGTATCGATGAGGCGCTCCACGTGAGCTTCCGTGTGTGCCGCGGTAACCGAAATGCGCAGCAGATTCTGTGCGGCGGCCGGGCGAAGCACCGGGTTGATGTAGATGTCTTGCTCCAGCAACTCTTTGCACAGACGGCAGAGATCCAGTTCCTTCTCAATCACCACCGGCACGATGGCCGTCTCACCGGGCAATACGGCGAAACCGCGGGCCCGCAATTCGTCGCGCAGGAACGAGGCGATGCGCAGCAGGTGCTGGCGGCGTTCGGGCTCCTTCTTGACGATCTGCAGAGCTGCACCTGCCGCGGCGACGGAAGCGGCCGGCAAACTGGCGGAGAAAACGAAAGCCCGGGCGGTGTGTTTCAGGTAGTCTACTACGGCTCGTTCAGCGGCAATGAATCCGCCGACCGACGCCAGAGACTTGCTGAAAGTGCCCATCACGATATCGACTTCGTCCAGCACGCCCAGGTGCTCGGCGGCGCCGGCGCCGGTGGGCCCCAACACGCCGATGCCATGGGCCTCGTCGACGTAAACCCGGGCGCCATACGGCTTGGCGAGTTTGAGGATGCCCTGCAGCTCGGCGATGTCGCCTTCCATGCTGAAGACGCCTTCCGATACGATGAAAATCTTCTCTTCCGGAGGACAGTTTTCCAGGCAGCGTTCGAAATGGTCCAGGTCGTTGTGACGGAACCGCATGGTGCGCGCCGCCGACCGTAGCGCGCCCTCCACCAAGCTGGCGTGCAGGTTGTGGTCACAGATCATCACATCGCCCTTTTCGGTGAGCGCCGAGAGCGTGGCGTAGTTGGCCTGAAAACCGGTGCCGAAAATGATGGCGGCTTCTTTGTGCACGAAGGCGGCCAGTTCCTCTTCCAGTTTGACGTGGATGTCGAGCGTGCCGTTGAGAAGCCGGGATCCGCTACATCCGCTGCCATATTTCCGGATAGCTGTGGCGGCCGCCTCTTTCACCTTGGGGTGGTTGATGAGAGAGAGGTAGTCGTTCGAGCCGAACATGAGCACCTTGCGCTTGCCCATGCGGACTTCGCCTGGTCCGCAGCCTTCGCGCTCGCCGAAGACTTCGAAATACATGTAGAGTCCAGCGGCTTGCAGATCACTCGGACGAGTGAAATTACGGCATTTCTCGAAAATGTCGTTCGATGCGCTGCCCTTCTTTTTGCCGGTAATGTCGCTAGTCGATAAGCGCATGGTCCTCAGTTCCATTCGTAAATTCGGTAAGTTTTGTACCGTTTTGCCCCCATCACCTCCAGGGAGCGATTCATCAGTACATTGTCTTCCAGTATCCAGGACATTTCGCAGTCGCCATAGCCCAGCTTCCTGGCATTGCGGACCAGAGTCGCATAAAAACCCGCCGCAAGGCCCGAGGCGCGGTACTCCTCCACCACCCCCAGTGCAAGAACCCGAACATTTTTGATCAAACGTTGATAATACAAGATTTTGAAGATGCCTGTCGGGAGCAATCTCCCCCTGGCCGGTTTCAGCGCCTGGTTGATGTCGGGCAAAGCAAGTGCGAAACCCACGACGCGGCCCTCCACCTCGCCGATGAGTACCAATTCGGGCTTGAGAATCTGCTTCATCTCCTTGCCCATAAGAGCGAATTCCTCTTTGGACATCGGAATGAAGCCCCAGTTGCGGGCCCAGGCCGCCCCGTACACTTCCCAGACTTTGGCGACCTCCGCAGCGAAATTCTTCATGTCGATGGGACGAACCGTGACTCCGCTTTTTCCCAGGACCTTGTCGGCCACCCGGCCGATCTTGTTCATGTCGATGGTATTGGCATTGCTGAGCCAGGCGTACAAGTCCTTGGACTTGCGCAATCCCACCTGCTCCATGAGAGCCGGATAATACTCCGGATTGTAGGGCATCATGACCATGGGGTCGGAATCGAAACCCTCCACCAGCATGCCGCATTCGTAATTGGTGGACGGATTTACGGGGCCGCGCAAAAACCTGGCGCCGCGTTCGAATACCCAGCGGCGAGCGCGCTGGAGCAGTGCCTCGGCGACGACAGGGTCGTTGACGCACTCGAAGAACCCGAAGAAGCCGGCGTTCTCCTCATGAAAACGATTATGCGCCTTATCGATGATTGCCGCCACACGGCCCACCACCTCGCCGTCCCTCTGGGCGATAAAAAGCTCGGTTTCGGCGTTCGCGTAAAACGGATGTTTGGCCTTGTCCAGCAGTTCCTTCACGGCGATGCGCAACGGCGGCACCCAGTGGGGAAGGTCGCGATGCAGACGGTAAGGCAGCTCCACGAACTGGTTCAACGCCTTCGGATTGTCAACCGCAATTACGTCGATTCCTCCCAAATTTCATGCCCCTTTTGACAATTTCTTGTAAACCGCCGGACCCGCCGTCGCCACGACGAACGCCGCCGTGGCGCCAGCCGCCAGATCGACCGTGTAATGGTATCGAAGATAAACTGTAGCAAAAATGAGGAACGGAGTGTAAGCCAAATAGATCCTGAACCACCGCTTCGATACCACCCGGCTGCCCCAGCAGGCTAGCAAGGTCAGTTCCGTGTGGCCGCTCGGAAAGCAGTCGTAATGGTACGATTCCAGCTTGTCGAGCCCGTCCTGCATGCTCCGGAATAACCACAATCCCTGCAAGGGGATGTGCTGCAAACTCGCAAGCAAATACCGCGGCCCCCGCGCCGGCACGAAAATGTAGCCTGCGTACGAGACCATGTAGCCCACCGCAATTAAAAACGCATAATATTGGAACTCTACGAAACGGCCCTTGCGCCACAACAGCAGCGCCACCAATATGACGGCTGGAAGAAACAATGTGTACAGCAGTTGCTCCCACTCGGTGAGCGCCCGCGACTGAATCCGCTCCAGCCAGACGCAGGGATTGGCACTCCAGATCCGGAAATCCAGATTGGCCAGCCACCGGTCCGAGACTTGCCGGGAAATGTCGTTTTGCCGCACGGCCGGAATGAGCAGGGCCATTTCTTTGTAGAAGTAACCTACGTATGGCAGCGGATACCAGTTCCGGAAAAGCCAGGAGGTGCGGTTGGGCCGCTTCACCTCGAAGACGACCAGGGCCGCCCCCAGAATATGCCAGACCAGCAGGCCGGGCGCCTGTGGAAGCGTGTTCCACCAGCCGAGGACCACCAGGCCGGTCAGAAAAAAATAGCCCAGGATTACCTTGTCGACAGGCCAGAAACGTGTGCCGGCAGGCATCATGAACGCCGGCCCAATGCCGCAGCGCCGGAAGGGCAATCGCCCCAACCCGCACCACGGAATCTTAGTATTTGAGCCAACCGGCCTCCTTGTACCAAGCTAGGGTTTTGGCCAAGCCGGCGGCGAGCGGCGTTGGCGCTTCAAAACCGAAGTCCGCGGCAGCGCGCGTAGGGTCACACGTCCAAAACCGGCAACAAGCTTCCGCGACCTTCTCTCGCGAGATGATAGCAGGATTCCGCGAAATGCGCGACCACATTTCGCTGAAAAATGCCACCGTATTGGCCGCCGCCACCGGTACTCGCAGCGTTCGCGGCCGGCAACCCATGATTTGCGCCGCGGTGGCGCCCAATTCCTGCCAGCTCGCCGGCTTGCGGCAGGTCAGGAAATAGGTTCGGCCGGCGGCATTGCCGGCGCGCGCCGCGGCGCACAGGCCATCCGCCAGGTCTTCCACATAAATCGCGCTGAACCAGCGCTCGCCACCGGCTATCTCCAGCACCAGCCCTTGGGCGATGGCTCTAAACATCTGGAAAACGTCGGTATCGCGCGGGCCATACACCACCGGCGGCCGGATAATCACGGCATCCGGAGCGAACCGGCGCGCAATTCTTTCGCCCTCCAGTTTGGATTCGCCGTAGCTGCTCACGGGATGCGGTACGGCATCCTCGTCCAGAGGGCGCCCATCGGGACTCGGTCCGATGGCTGCCAGGCTGCTGACGTATACCAGGCGGATGGAGCGGCCTTGGAGGGCGCGTACCAGGGTTTCCGTGGCGCGGGCGTTGCCGGCGAAGTAATCGGCCTTGGATAACGCCTTGGTGACGCCCGCCAGGTGGATCACGGTATCCACCCCGTCGAGCGCCCGGTCCAAGCCCTGCCCGCCGGTCAGATCGGCAAGGGCCGTTTCTACTCCCGCGGGCAAGCGGCGGGCGTTCGTAGTGGGCCGCACCAGACAGCGCACAGCCTCACCGCGAGCGCCGAGTTTTTCCAGAAGATGGCTGCCGACGAAGCCGGTGCCCCCGGTGACCAGTATCATTATTCCGGCGTGCTACGGAAGGCCACTTCTCCGAAGTAGCTCTCCGCCACGGTGCCGGTATGCTGGGAATTAATCTGCAGTCGCAACCCCTTCACGCGCGTTACCGGCCGGCCGAAGGCGTGTTCGTAATCCGCCGCCACATTGTGGCTTTCCGCGACCCAGTGGTTGGCATCCCCGAAGCCAGACTCGCAGACCACCGCGAAAATGTGCACAAACGGGAAGGAGTTGGCGGATTGGGCGATGCCTTTGGGCGCGTTGGTATCCCAGATGTAAGCGATCACGCGATTGTCGTCGAAGGCCACCAGTACCTGGGCAGCCTGATCGTCGGTAGTAGCCCGCCGGAAATCGCCGCCGTTGGGCAACTGCGTCACCTTCCAGCGCCAAGTGAGGTATGGCATCTGGGCGGGATATACGTTCACCTTGTGCTCCAGCCCGAAAGAAGCACCGACACTTTTCAAGTGCAGGCACGGGCCGGAGTTATCCTTGCAGACACCGAATTCGGGCTGGCCATGATTCACCTTTACCTGCCAATCCATGGGCGGATGACCCGCATCCCAAGCGGCGGTATTTAAAACGACGAGGGCTAATGGCGAACTGCTGGCCTGAAAAATGAACACAAAAATAGCGCAAACTACTAAAAACGTCTTCAATGAACCTCGCTACGAAAACTAACCTTGAGACTCCATTATTACTATCGCATGAAAGCGGCGGGTTTTGCCACACTCGGGCTGCCTGCCGGTGCTGCTGCCGTTGGGTTTAAATGCGTAGTTTCCGACGTTTTTGCCGACCAAAGGCTCTGAACTCCCGAGGCACCCCGCCGTTTCGGGTGGCTTGGGAAAATGCGCTGACCCATTCCTTGCCCGGTGGGGCAGGCGGTGCTCGCCTGCCCTCTATCCTATTCGAGCAGCGCGCCAAATTCAGCGCGGGCGGAGCTGGCAGGTGAGCGCCCTCAGAACTCCTGATGTCGTGGAATTTGCAGTGAGCTTCGCAGGTGGGGCAGGCGGTGCTCGCCTGCCCTCGATCCTATTCGAGCAGCGCGCCAAATTCAGCGCGGACGGGCAGGCGGCACCGCCTGCCCCACCTGCGAAGCTCTCGCCATCGAAAGGAATGGCTCAACCCATTTTCCCCGCCAGGCAGAAATTGCGCGGCGACATCAGGAGTTCTGAAGTTGGAGCGGTATTCCGATTCCAGCCGGGAAAGCCG
>PLRZ01000070.1 GCA_003164075.1 Bryobacterales bacterium
ATGAGCGCTGTCGTCTCCATGTCACTAATCTATCAGGCCCTCTCCGTCAGTTTGCGGTGGGCTTTTCGACGTAGGTGATCGCCAGGATCCGAACTGGAGGGCATATCTTTGGGTTTCCCGCTGGATTTTGAGTTGTTATGACGTAATAGTGGAGCTGTCAACGGGAATTATGCGAAAGCCGCCCGCCAGGCGCCGTAGATGGCGATGGCGGCGAGACCCCAGGTCCAAAGCTGCGCGCGCCAGCGCCATTTCCAGAAGAGGGAAAACAGCATGATGAAGGCCAGCGGACTGAGCGCATGGAAGTGAATCGCCTGCGTCCAGTGGCCTTTCGCCAGGGCGCAAAAAGCCCGCGTGATTCCGCACAGCGGGCACGGGCGCGCGGTGAGCCAATAAAACGGGCAGAGCCGAAATGAGGGTTCGGCCGCGGGCGAGAAGCACCGGAAGAAAGCGAAGAGCAGGACTGTTCCCACTAAGGGCAAGTAGGGAGCCGCCGATGAACGCCGATAAGCGCCGATAAGAAAAGAATTGGTGTTATCGGGGTTCATCGGCGGCTAATGATGTTTCTTATAGAGCGTCCACGGTGCGCTGGTCAAACCCCACGATTTCCTTGTACGCCACCGTGATGGCGGCGAACGTCACCGGCACCGATACCAGCAGTCCCACGATGCAGCACAGCGCCCCCAGCAGGTTCACCAGGACGGCCAGAAGCAGGAACATGGTGAAGCCGAAATAGTCGTTCTTCACCACGGCGTGGCTGGCTTGCATGGCGGGCCAGAAGTCCATGCGCTTGTCCACGATGAACAGGTAGGTGAACTTGTACATGGCGGCGATCACCAAGCCCGGGATGATGCAGGCGAGCGTCCCCAGGCAGGTGAAGAGCGCGATCAGCAGGGCCGCCACCAGCGTGGGAATGAAGAAATTGAAGCCCTTGAAAAGATCGCCGAACTCGGCCGGTCGACGCATCAGCTTCTTCATGGTGTAGATGTGGAAGCCGGCGATGAGCGCGCCCTGAATTAGCGGCACGCCATTGAGCAGGAAGAAAATCAGGGAAATCAGGACGTAGGTGCCCATGTCCAGTTTCACCAGTTCCCATCCCTCGCCGATCCATTTGCCCGGTGTCGCCTTGATGCCGGTGGGGGCGATCCACGGCACGGCCGCCGGAAGGCCCGATGACAGAGGCGAGCCCATCGCCTGCCCGCACGAGGGGCAGAATTGAACGTCAGGATTGACTTGGGTACCGCATTTGTGGCAGAACATGTCAGTCTCAATACAGCATACGCCTGTTCCGGGCAAACAGTTCGGGGGTTTTTGGATTCCGAGGCGAATCCAACGCGACTGTGGCGGCCCGGCTGGCTGGAACAGCCGCCCTACCGCATCAACTTTCTTCCCTCATCGGATTGAACAGCGCAGACCAAGGCGTCGCTGCCCCAATGCCGCGGCGAACGCCCATGAACCAGCTTCGCGCGTCCTCAATGGAGAGATCTCGAAAGCGTCGCCACGCCCGATATGCCGGAGACTGCTTGGCCGACATTGTCTCGAAAGCGTGCAACAGCGCAGGATCGTGAAGTCGCACGATGTGGTGGTACGTGAAGTACTGGGTTAACGCCTCGTGAAACCAACTCGGCTCGAATAGGGGAGTGTCCGCGGCTGGCAAGGCGAACTCCGGCCACATGCGCCCGTCAAGATCGCGGCCGAGATGTGCAAGCGCGTGAAGAGTCTCGTGAATGAGTGTCACGCTGCCGACGTGCCGCGCTCGCAGCGCGAGTTTATCCGCGCATTGCGCGATCGCGCTGCTGTAAAGCACCACTCGCCCAACCCGCGGCTGGTAGTCGCCGAGCAGGCCCGTTGTCACGAGCGAATTTGCCGCGATTCGTTCCGATACGAGACTTCCGATGTCCGATGGCTGGCGTCTCTCCGCGTCATCGACGGTGCAGTAGGCGAGCGGCGGCAAGTCCGGGGATATCTCGAAAGTGATCTCGGTGTGCTTAAATGCGGGAGCCAACTTATACAGGCCTCGGTCCTGATCGGCGTCGCGGTCGAACCCGGACCGCTCCAGAATACGCTGCCCTTCCACCCGAAACGTTGCATCCGGATCGTACCGAAGCCCAAGTGTGTCGCGCGCGAGCAGCGCGATTGCCGATGCGCCTTCAGGAGGGCCGTACGGCCGCCGATCACCCGTCATGAGCTTGATCGACGCCTCCGGGGGCAGGCGCCACAGAAGCGGCGCGAACAACTCCGCATGCACTTGTTCATCTAGCCAGTCGTCTCCATCTCCCAGCCACATGCCGCGGGGGCGCGATTCTGCCGCAGCCGCCCAAAGCACGCGGCGGGCAAGTTCGACAGCATCGACGCGAGCGAGTCCGTCCACGATCTTCTTTGCGATGTCCGGCTTCCATGGTGCGCCACAGTGGAGACCGGAGGCGCTGGCGCGCGCCCATTCGGTGACGATCCTTTCAAGATACTCGGGGTGGCCCCGCCGAACCGCATCCAGCAATGCGTCAACTGAGACGTCCGTCGGGTCGGACAAGGCTTCGAAGTCATGGGGCAACGGGAAGTCCCGCCGATCCGAACGGTGGGGCCGTAAATCCCAGGTACCGCTGCTGGAATAAAGCCGCCGATCCCAATTGCTGGAAAGCACCGCTACAACCTTTGCGCCCGTTTCATCGAGCCACCACTGAGAGACCGCATCACGATCCTCGTTATCCACGTACTCGATGATCATCAGTGGCTTCGAAGTCGGGGCTCCCGCTAGGCTATCGTATACGACGATATCGGCTTGGCGCGATTTCTCTGCGGTTCCGAACCTGACGCGCTCGGCCAGTTGCTCCAAGGGCCAAGCCGCCCGGCTGAAAACCTGGTCGCGCCGGCGTTCGGTGGTTCGCGTCAAATACTGCCAGGCGTTATAGACGGCCCCCATTCGCCGTTGCGCCCTTTCTGCGTCCTCTTTGTGACCGGGAAATGACGCCGCGATCCAGTTGAGCGTTGCGGAGAGCAGTCCTGCCCCCGCGTATTCGTCATCCCCCGAGTTTGGGGATCGATCTGGCCGCCACATCGAAAAGGCCCGCTCTTCGTATGCAATCCCGGAGTCGTGCGGCAGCAGCGCCACCGATCCGCCGAGTTCCTCCATGAGACGCGACACGTTAGGCGATCGAGTTGGACCCGGCGGGACCCGCGTGATCAGGAAATCGATCCGCAGAGGCTTTTGTGACGACAGCCTTGGCGCCGCCCGGAGCGCATCCGCAACGACCTGAGTACCCTTGACCGATTCCGGAGCAGTGGTGGTCAGGCAAACCACGCGATCGGCCAATATCGATGTCGCCAGCCCTCCGAGTTCCGTGATTCCCGTGCGGGCGTCGACCAGTAGGAACTCGGGAGCGAATTCGTCCGCAATGTGGGCCTGGAGTTCAAGGACCGCTTCCAGAAGGCCACCATTCCGCCGTTGGACGCGAAGTGAATTGTTCAGCCGTTCAAGCGCTGCCCAGTAGGCCTTCGACGGCGCGGACCCGGCCGGGATGAGAAGCAGGGACCCCTTTGTACCCGAGGGCAGATCCACCTCAATGGCTGTCTCTCGAAGGCTGCGCTTCCGCGGCTCGTTCTCGAGCGTGTCCAGGAGCTCGTCAACGGCGCCATAAAGCGTGCCGGATTCCGCACGGTCCAAGACGTCCCGGCTCCCTAACTTCTGGTGCAGGCCGGGCGCTTCCAGGTCCAGGTCGAGCGCAACTACGCGGCGCCCGGACATAGCCAGGAACTGCGCGGTGTTTGCCACGAGCAGAGTACGGCCAACGCCCCCTTTGTACGAGTAGAAGGCAACCGTTTCCATGGTCACGCCGCCACAGGGAACACGCGCGGGTGTCTCGACGCGGTAGCACGCCACTCGTCAAGCTCGGCAAGACGGCCCGTTCTGGCGAGGGCCGAAAAACGCCGGGCGCGGTGTTCCCGATCCCGTTCGAATGCCCGCTCCATCGCTACTCGTCGCTCCAGCGGAAGAGCCTCCTCGGCGAGGTAGAGCGACGCGAGGCGTGCGGCCTCCAGGCGCTGCCCTGCCGCGAGAGCTGCCCTCACGGCGCCAACACGAGCGATGCCTCCCGTGATCTCCTCGGGACGCGTGATGCTGGCAATCCGCTCTTCGTACACCATGACCTCATGCCAAGCGTCGCTCGCCGTGGGGGAATTTACGTCGTCGGAGACCTCCGCCCGGCGAATAGCGATCGAAACCAGTGTATTGAGTTCGTCTTCGGTAAGTGCGAGTAATGCCGTCTCCATCATGCGCTAGCCGCCACAATTGATGGTCTATCGAATGCCACAACGATTGCAAGCCGGCCGGCGGGTAGCGAACAACGAGCGACCTGCCGCTTTTTCTCTTCCAGGCGAGCAACTGGGTCGCCGGAAATCGTCCCGCTTACCTCGAGCGCCAGCCAGCCGGTGCCGTCTTGCAGTAGCCAGTCTGCGCTCTCTCCGCGCTGAAGCCTGCGCTTCACTACCCAACCGGCGTTGGAGTTAGCGTAGGCAAGCGCAATCGCCTCGGCGCCATCCTCGGTAACTCGATTGCTGTCAAGCACTTCTAGGATTGCCAAATCCTGGAACGCCCATTCGATGTCTGCTGTGCCCTCATGACCGTCGTGGTCGATACTCGAGCGTACGGGGGAGGCGTGGCCCGACCGCTGGAGCGCCAAGCCCCCGCATCTGGAAAGATCGATTGGGTCCCCTCGCAGAGCGGGGTGTACCGACCGCAATTCATCGAGTGCGAGCCTCATTCAGCTCCGGCGCGGAAGGCTCTAATCTTGGAGAGCCGAGGCCATCTCCAACGATTGGCAGACCGCGGCGGGGTCGTGCCTGTTGTCCGCAAGAATCGCATATGGCGCTGGATCATTTAAGGATATCTCAAGGCAGATGCCCGTTCAACCTTCCCGGAAATCGCGGGAATCGCTAGAATACAGCCCGCACGCCCGCATGATCAGGGCTCATCAATCGGGAGTTGACCGCGCTCCCAGTAAGCTTCCTCGCGTGCTTGCGAAAAGATGCTGTCTAATTCTTCGTCACTGACTCCGCTGGCTGTTACCTGGTCACGGAATGCGGCCAGTATCCCGGCGATAGAGGGTTCGATGATCCACATCACCCGATCCAGCCGCCGCCCAGCACCAGGTCGCCATCGTAAAAAACGGCGCCCTGACCGGGAGTGACGGCGCGCTGCGCATCCTCGAAGACCACCTCTACGCAGGTGGGGTCGGCGGTGGCCTGCACAGTCGCCGGCGCGGCCGCATGCTTATTGCGGATCTTCACCTGCGCGCGGACCGGCGCGGTCACGCCCTCAATCGAAATCCAATTCACGCGCCGGGCGATGAACCGGCCGCGGAGCAGGTCGTCGTTGCCGCCCACTACCACGCGCTGCGTCTCGGGATCGGTAGAAATCACGTACAGCGGCTCGCGGGCGGCAATCCCCAGGCCGCGCCGCTGGCCTACGGTGAAGTGGTGGACGCCCTCATGCTCACCGATGGTCCGTCCATCGGTGGTGACGATGGCGCCGCGCGTGGCTTGCGGTGCAATGCCCTTGTCCTTCAAATAGGCGCTCATGAAGGCAGCGTAGTCGCCATTGGGTACGAAGCAAATCTCCTGGCTGTCGCCCTTATCGGCCACCGAAAGATCCATCGCGCGCGCCAGTTCGCGGACCTCGGTCTTCACCATCTCCCCCAACGGGAATAGCGTCCGCGCGAGCTGCTTTTGGGTCAAGCCGAAGAGGAAATAAGTCTGGTCCTTGGACTCGTCGCGGGCCCGCAGAAGCTGATACCGGCCAGTGGGTTCGTCGTATCGCACGCGGGCGTAGTGGCCGGTGGCGATGTAGTGCGCGCCCACGGCGTCGGCCATTTCCAGAAAGCGGTCGAATTTGATGTAGTTATTGCACAACGTGCACGGAATCGGCGTGCGGCCGGCCAGATACTCCTCCACAAAAGGCTGCACCACCTGCTCCTCGAACTGCTTTTCGAAGTTGACCACGTAGTAGGGGATGCCCACTTGCTCGGCCACTCTGCGGGCGTCGTACACATCGTCCAGCGAGCAGCAGCGCCCGTGGCCCGCTGTCTCGGGGACCAGTTCCGGCAAGCGCCGTTGATTCCACAACTGCATGGTCATCCCGACAATCTTGTGGCCCTGGCGCACCAGTAGCGCGGCGACCGTGGAGCTGTCGACTCCACCGCTCATGGCGACGGCGATGGGTGGTTGCTCAGGCATGTACGGAGATTCTGCGCAGGTGGGTTACCGAAGCCGCCAGCGCGTCGGCCAGTGCGTCCACCTGTTCGGCGGTGTTGGAGCGGCCCAGCGAAAATCGCAGGCTGGATCGCGCGCGGTCGGCCGAGAGGCCCAGGGCGATCAGCACATGTGACGGCGTGATGGCGCCCGAGGAGCAAGCCGAGCCGGTGGACACGGCAAAGCCGCGCAGATCGAGCGCGATGACCATGGCCTCGCCATCCACGCCGTCGAAGTAGATGTTGCTGGTGTTGGGCGTGCGATTCCAGCGCGCGCCGTTGATGCCGGCGCCGGAAATGCGGTCGAGCACGCTGGCTTCGAGGCGATCGCGCAGCGCCGCCAGCCGCTCGGACTCGGCGGTGAGCGTGCGCCCGGCCAGTTCCGCGGCAGCGCCCAGAGCGGCGATGCCGGGCACGTTTTCGGTGCCGGGACGGCGGTCGCGCTCATGGTGGCCGCCGAAAGTCGTCGGCGCGAGCCTGGTCCCCTTGCGCACGTAGAGCGCTCCCACGCCCTTGGGAGCGTACAGCTTGTGGCCGCTCATGCTATAGAGGTCGACCGCGAGCGAGTCCACGTCGACCGCAATTTTGCCGAGCGCCTGAACGCCGTCCACATGCAGCGGCACTCCGGCCTCATGGGCGATGCGCGCGATATCGGCGATGGGCTGCACGGTGCCCAGTTCGTTATTGGCGTGCATGATGGAGACCAGCACGGTCTCGGGGCGCAGTGCGCGGCGTAGGTCGTCGGGATTCACCGTTCCGGCGGCGCTTACCGGCAGGTGCGTGACGGCCACGCCTTCGCGCTCCAGTTGGGCCGCGGTGGCCAGCACGGCGGAATGCTCGATGGCGCTGGTGATCAGGTGGGCCTGCGGACGGCTGGGCGCGCGGACCACTCCCAGGATCGCCAGGTTGTCGGCCTCGGTGCCGCCACTCGTGAAGACGACCTCCGCGGGGCTGGCGTGGATCAGCGCCGCCACCTGCCGGCGGGCGGCTTCCAGCTTCTGTTTGGCGGCCTGGCCGAAATGATGGATGCTGGAAGCGTTACCATACACTTGACTGAGACACGACATCGCCGTCTCCAGGACTTCGGGAGCGACGGGGGTTGTGGCGTTGTGGTCGAAATAGAAATGCTGCACTTACTGCCATTTTAGCAATGCCGGCGCCTATCCTTACTCTGACCACGGATTTCGGCCTTTCCGACCATTATGTGGGCAGCATGAAAGGCGTGATTCTGGGCATTTGCCCGCGCGCCCAACTGGTGGACATCAGTCACCAGGTGAGCCCTTATGCGATTGCCGAAGGCGCTTTCCTGATTGGCCAGGCCTACCGCTCGTTTCCGCGGGGAACGGTGCATGTGGTGGTGGTGGACCCCGGCGTGGGCAGTGATCGAAGGCCCATCCTGACGGAGGCCGCGGGGCAGTATTTTGTGGCGCCCGATAACGGCGTGCTGGCCTTGATATTCGCGCGCGAGAAGCACAAGGTCCGGCTGATTTCGAACCAGCGGTATTTCCGCCAACCGGTGAGCCGGACGTTTCACGGCCGTGACATCTTCGCTCCCGTGGCCGCCCACCTGGCGAGCGGCGTAGCGCCATCGCGCATGGGGAAGGTCATCGCGGATTATGTGCGCCCGCCCTTCGAACGGCCGCGGCAGACCGGCGCGCGCACATGGACGGGCCAGATTCTGAACGTCGACCGCTTCGGCAACGTCATCACCAATTTCCACGCGGACGATTTTCCGGCGCTGGAGCAGATCTCCATCGGGCGGGGAAAAGCGCGGCGGCTGGTGCGGAGTTACACGGAAGCGGGGGCGGGAGAACTGGTAGCGATCGCGGGCAGTTCGGGATACCTGGAGGTCTCGGTGAATCAGGGCTCGGCCGCGGAGAAGATCGGCTGCCGGGCGGGCGGCGCATGTCACATTCGCGTGTAGGCTCCTTCCGGGCGGACACGGACTCGCAAGTACGGCACGCTTACGGTCGCGGCTTCCACAAGAAGGCCGGTCTCTGTCGAGTGAGATCTCGCTTAGGAATCGGGCTAGAATAACTTCGCCGCAAGCGTCGTGGCGCAGACTCTCAAGTCTGCTGCGCCTCTGGACTCCTGATGTCGACCGGGGGGGGCGGGTGGCTTGGGAAAATGCGCTGACCCGTTTTTTCCTCGGTGGGCCAGGCGGTGCTCGCCTGCCCTCTATCCCGTTTAGGCAGCGGGCTTGGTTCAGCGAGCACGAGCTGGCAGGCGAGCACCGCCTGCCCCACCTCCGGGCTTGCCACAAGTTCCGCGACATCAGGAGTTCGGAGTCTCGACCCCGCAGGCGCGAACCAATTCTCCGTTGACCTCCACGATGCAGGTATCGCAGGTCTGAATCGGCCCGAGCTGGGAGTGATGGCAGACCTGCGGCAACTCGACGCCGGGTGCTCCCACGACGCGGCGCCGTGGATTTTGTTTGCGAAGCTTTACCCTCACCGGCGCCATGCTTGCGACCACCGGTGCAGCCCGCAGCCGCCCTTTAAGGGGCGTTTGAATCGGCTGAAAGTCCGTGACCCAGCCCCCAGACTAGCGTAAGGTGGCGCCGGGCTGCATGCTTGGAGCCCTCCCCATTTTTCCGAGACGATGTACGTTCCATTACCACTATGGAGCTGAAGATTAGAGACTGCTGATCGTGGGCGTAGCGGCCATTTGTGCTGCTGTAGCCTACACCAGAAGCAGCTAGGCTCGACTCGGGAAACCGCCCCGTTGGGACTCGCAAGGGCGGAAGCCTGCGCGGCGGCGCCGGTTTGACCGGTTTTAGCGCCACATCATGACCAAACCTAAGAAGCTTCCTGCTCCCATGCCGCAGCAGGGCGCCAAACTGCCCGTGCCCATCGAACTCTATTGGGCCGACACGGATAAGCCGGAGATGGAAACGGCCCGGTCTGCTCTTGCCCTCCCGCACTATCTTTGGGTCCTACGGCGGCATGTCTGGAAGATTGCGAGTTTCGTGGTGGCCGCGGTCATCTGTGCCTACGTGGTCTCCAAGCGCATCACCCCGATATACGAGTCCACCGTCACCATCAACATCGACCGTCAGATGCCCACCGGTGTCGTTGGGCAGGACGCTACCCGGGCCATGGGAAACGATTCCGACCAGTTTCTCCTCACCCAGGTGAAGCTCATTCAATCGGATTCGGTGATACGCCCCGTCATGCAGCAGTTTCACCTCATGCCTGCGGAGCGGGCAAGCCAGACGTCCGAAACTCCCGTCGCGTTGGCTGGCCTGAAAGTGACGCGCGTTCCCGGCACTTTTCTGCTGCTGACCAGCTACCGTTCGCCCGATCCGAACCTCTCTGCCGCTGTCGCCAACGCCATCGCCAAGTCGTATCGCGACTATACCTACGAGACCCGCTATCGCGCCACCGCTAACCTTTCCACCTTCATGGAAAAGCAGATGGAGGAACTCAAGGCCAAAACCGAGCGCTCCGGCGCCGCACTATCCAAGTTCGAGCAGGCCCTCGGCATGATCGATCCCGAGCAGAAGATCAGCATCATGTCGGCGCGCCTGCTCCAGTTGAACACCGACTACGGCGCCGCCGAAGGCGAGAGGGTCGCCAAGGAGTCAGTCTGGCGATCGGTCCAGTCCGGAACCTTGGAATCGCTCCAGGTCTCCACACAGGGCGCCGCGCTCCAGGCGGCCAGTGAGCGGGTAGCCGATGCCAAACAGAAATTGGCCGACTTGCACACTCATCTGGGCGCCAGGCATCCCGAATCCATCAAAGCCGCCCTGCAGGTTTCGGAGCTCGAAAAACAATTCGAAACTTTGCGGCTGAACGTCGCCAGGCGCGTGGAAGCCGAGTATCGGCAAACGCTCGCGCGGGAAGAGATGCTGAAGAACGAATTTCTGGCCGCGAAGGCCGAATTCGATGTGTTGAACTCGCGCTCGTTCCAATATACCGCCCTGAAGCGCGAAGCCGACACAAATCGCGGCCTCTACGACGAACTGGTGCGAAAGATCGAAGAAGCTGGCATCAACGCCGGTTTCCAAAACAATACCATCAACATTTCGGACCCCGCCCGGCCAAGCGCAACGCCCGTCTATCCCAACACTTCCTCGAATCTCTCCATGGCATTCCTCGTCTCCCTGTTCTTGGGGATAGTCGCGTCCCTATTCAGCGATGAGATCGACGATACGATTCGCGGCTCCGAACAAGCGCGATCGTTGCTTGGCACGGAAGTCATGGGGAGCCTGCCCATGGTGCGGGGTTGGAAAGGCAAACTGATTCAGGCAAACCTGAACCGGGCGGATCGCGGCATGGCGACGGTCAAAAACGCCAATCGGCCGGCAGCCTGCTCCACGGAAGGATTCGAGGAAGCCGTTCGCACATTGCGCGCCTCTATTCTGCTCGGCAATTCAGGCCGTCCTCTGAAGAGCGTGATGGTAACCAGCGTGGCGCCCTCCGAAGGCAAAACCACCGTCGCCGTCCACTTCGCGATCGCCCATGCGCAGCAGAAGAGTAAGACGCTCCTGATCGATTGTGACCTGAGGCGTCCCGGAGTACACACCATGCTGGGCTTGACCCCGGAAACCGGCTTAAGCGCGGCGTTGATGAATGGCGCGGACTGGCGCGAAACACTGATCCGGTTCGAAAACATCCCCGGCCTGACTCTGCTACCCGCCGGACCGTCCTCGCGCTGTTGCGCCGACCTGATTGGCGCGGGCCTGAAGAGAATACTCGCGCAAGCCGAATCCGAGTACGACCTCATTATCGTGGACTCTCCTCCGGTGCTGGGCTTTTCGGAGCCCTTGCACATGGCGGCGGCGGTCGATGGGGTGGCGATTGTCGCGGTGGCGGGTGAAACCAGCCGGAAAGCGCTCGACGCAGCCCTGACTACCCTGCATCGTCTTCACGCCAACGTGTTGGGCCTGGTTTTGAACGAAGTCACCTCCTCTACCAGCGAGGGCTATTCTTATGACGGTTATTACCGGAAATATTACAAGCAGTACCATCATCAGGAAACGCCGCGCCGCGCGTGAGGGGCGCGGTGCGGTACCTCTACCGTTGACATTACATTACCAAAGCGGCGCGGAAGTGAATTCCTGATGTGTGGAATTGCCGGTTACTACAGTTCGTCCGGCCCAATCGGCCCCGAGAACATCGCCGCGATTGAACGCGTCACATCGGCGCTGGCCCATCGCGGTCCGGACGATTCCGGCCTCTTCCACGACAGCGCGGTGGTGCTGGGCCACCGTCGTTTATCGATTCTCGACCTTTCGGCCGACGGGCGCCAGCCGATGTCGAACGAAAACTCGACGGTCCGGATCGCATTCAATGGCGAGATCTATAACTATCTGGAACTCAGGAAGACATTAGCGGATAGCGGCCATCGTTTCCGTTCACGCTCCGATACCGAAGTCCTGATTCATGGTTATGAGGAATGGGGAATCGCCAGACTGCTGGAAAAACTCAGGGGCATGTTTGCTTTCGCCCTGTACGACTCATCCAACTCTCAACTGATTCTCGCACGAGACCGTCTAGGCATCAAACCGCTCTATTATGTCCAGGGAGCGGGGGATCGCTGGACGGCCTTCGCATCGGAGACTAAGGCGCTGGTCGCGGCCGGCCTGGCTTCGCCGGAACCGGATCGCCGCGCACTGGCGGGCTTCCTGCTGTTCGGATCGATCGCTTCTCCCTGGACCATCCGGAAACAGATAAGCTGTCTGCAGCCGGGTCATTACATTGTCCTGTCTCCCGGCCGGGGCTTGGCAATCCATCGTTACTGGGACCTCGCGGAGGCCACCGCCGAGGAGCGCGAACGGCAGCGCCACGGTTCGCTCCCATCGATCGCCGAGACCTTACAAGAGGCCGTAGCGAGCCACTTAGTAAGTCATGCCCCCCTCGGTGTCTTCCTGAGCGGCGGCATGGATTCAGCCGCGGTTGTGGCGCTCGCCAGCCGTATCCATGCGGGTCCTCTGAAAACCCTCACCATCACTTTCGAGGAGGACGCTTACAACGAGGCCGCGGAGGCCCGGTTGGCCGCCCGGGCATTCGGCACCGACCACCACGAATTGCGCGTCACATCGGCGGATTTCATGTCTGAGCTGCCCGCGTTTCTGGCGGCGATGGACCAGCCGACTAACGATGGCGTCAACACCTACTTCGTCTCCAAGGCCGCCCGGCAAGCAGGCTTAAAGGTGGTTCTATCCGGCGTGGGAGCGGACGAAGTGTTCTGGGGATATCGGCACTACTCCTGGCTAGACGGCCAGGCGCCCTGGCTGAAGATATTACTCGGGCTCCCGAAGGCCTTACGCGGCCCCATCCTGTCCGCCTCGGCGCTTTACGGCCGGACCGCGGGTCATGAACGGTGGCGCCGTCTTGAGTATCTTCGGGATCAGCCGACTGTCGGTGGACTCTATTCCATGACTCGTGGCTTCTTCCACTCTACTCAAGTCTCACAATTGGTCGGCTTGAGTCCCTCCGAGTTGAAGACCCTGGCGGAAGAAGTACTTTCGACCGATCCGCGTCTCCAGCCAGGCGCGCCAATAGACGGAGCGGCGTTCAATTATCTCGAAGTGAAACGTTACCTGCATGACCAGCTACTGCGCGACGCGGATGTCTTCAGCATGGCGCATTCAATCGAAACCCGGCTTCCGTTTCTCGACCACGAACTTGTATGCCGGGTAGCATCTCTACCGGCAGCGATGAAGCAGCCAAACGGGACCAATAAGCCCGCGCTGCTGGGCGCCGTGCCCCATCCAATCGTCGCCGCGGCCGGCGCGAGGGCCAAAATGGGTTTCACGTTTCCGATCGGCCGCTGGCTCCTGGATAATTCCGAGCCGATGCGGGAAATGGCGCTCCAATCCGACCAATTGGACCGCCGCGAAACCGGCCGCCTGTTTCAGGCGTTCGAGGCTGGGCGCTTGCACTGGTCCCAGGCGTGGGCCATGGTCGTACTGGGCGCCACCCTGCGGCAGGAACTGACGTGAGCGCCCAAGCCTGCCCGGAAATAGTAGTCGATGTTCCGGCGCCCAAGGCCCCCGGACTCGCGAAACAGGCTCGCTCCGGCGTCCTTTGGGTTATCGGCCTCAACATTCTCCGGGATCTGCTTCAGTTCGGCACCATGCTGGTGTTGGTCCGCCTGCTCGAACCGAAGGCCTACGGCGAGTTCAGCCTGATCAGTTCAGTGATGGTGTTCTTCACCGTCTTTTCCTTCCGCAGTTTCCTGGAACACACCCTGCAACTCCGCCCTGGCCAGGCGGTGGACTATCAAAGCCACTTCACAGCCGGTTGCTTCATGCAATTCGGCATGTGCGGCCTTGTGAACCTGACTGCGACTGTGTTGCGGTATTCTCCAAAATACTCCGAGATTGCTCCGGTTCTGCATGTAACATCCGTCTTCTTTCTGCTTGACTGGGCTAGTGAACTGCGCAAGAAAATGCTGGAGCGCGATCTCAACTGGAGACGACTGCGGACCTTGGAAGCTACCGGGCTGGTCGGCAACGCGATGCTGGCCATTGTACTGGCGAAGGTCGGCTGCGGCGTCTACGCCCTTGTCCTGCCCGGAATGATGGTCACCTTGCCATTTATCTGGGACTTGTTTGTGAGACTCGGGTGGCGCCTCAACTGGAAGTGGGATTCGGCATATTACCGCACCGCCTGGAGCTACGGCCTGACTCGTATCATGGCGGGAATGCTGACTACAGCCCGGCCGTTGATCGAAGGCGCTGTCATCGTCCAGGTCACCGGCTTTTCGCAACTAGGGGTTATGAGCCGTGCGGTCGGACTGGCGGTACTCTGCTGCCAGAAGGTCCCGTCGTTCCTGACTACGACTCTCTATCCGGTTCTCACGCGAATCCCCCGCAAAACGGAAGCTTTCGAGCGTGCCAGTGGCCTCGTATTGCGGCTGGTGGGCTGGCTGGCAATACCTTGCGCCATCCTGTTTTCGATGATAGCGCCTCCAGTGGTCCGCCTGGTTTACGGCTCCAGGTGGGACGCCGCTATTCCGCTGCTCCCCTGGGCCCTTGCGGGAGGTACCGCCGGCGCACTCTATCAGGCTGCCACGTTGCTCATGCTGGCCGACGTCCAGCACAGGGGTTGTGCCGTCGCCGAATTCCTGACGCTCGGTAGTCTGGTGATCTGCCTGTTTGTGGTGTTGCCTCACGGCATCGCACCGTACCTCGGCGCGGTGGCTGTGGTGCAGGGAATGGTACTCCTTTGGATGCTCTGGTCGCTAAGTCGCACCGGCGCGCTTGCTCTTGAGGCGGTTGGCCGGGGCGTGTTAGTTCCTCTGGGGGCTGGAGCAGCGGGTTGGTTGGTGTGCGCGTTGTGCCGTGCCGGCGCTTTTCTGCCGCCAATGACGTCGGTGCGATCGGTCTGCGGCGTGATCGTCCTGTTCAGTGTCGTGTATGTGTTAGTCATGCGAGGAGTATGTCCCCGGGAAACGCGGGAGTTGTTGGCCTATGTTCCATTGCCGGGTAGACCAGTATGAAGAAGCGAGTGTGCGTCGTAACAGCGGGCCACTTATCGACGTGTCCCCGAATGTTGAAGGCTGCTGACGCGTTCCTGGAGGCCGGTTACTCAGTGCGCCTGGTGTCCGCCCAGTTCATGGATTGGGCTACCCAGGCCGATAAAGAGCTGCTCGAGACGCGAGGCTGGCAGCGGAGCGTAGTCGACTACCGGCGCAACCAGGCTCCCGCAACGTATTGGAAAACCGGTCTGCGCTTCCATGCGGCGCGCAAGTGGGTGCGGATGCTGGACCCGGACCGCGCATCTCTCGCCGCGTGCGCCGCCGCGAACGGGCGGGCCTTTCGCGACCTCTTGAGACATGCCAAGGCTCAACCNNCTCGATCTCGAGGACTTCCACGAAGGCCAGTTTGAGGATGGGCCCGCATCCGACCATCCGCGCCAGTTAGTCCGCGGGATGCTGCGCCAGGTGTTGCCGGAAGCCGCGTTCGTGACCGCGGGCAGCAGCGCCATCGCCGCACAGTACGAAAGAGTTTACGGCATTCCCGTGTTGCCCATCCACAATACATTCCCACTGCCTGCTCAGGCGCCCGATCCCGAACCGTCATCGGGTGATGCCCTTCGACTCTATTGGTTCAGCCAGACGATTGGCGCGGGACGCGGGCTTGAAGATGTGGTGCGCGCTATTGGCGTTTCCGGAATTCGGGCAGAGCTGCATTTGCGTGGACGCGCTCTTCCGGAATATGTCGCCGGCCTCGAGCGGCTGGCCCGCGAGAAGAGCGCGCAGTTAGTCGTCCGGATTCACGAGCCCGCGCCCCCCGATAAGATGGTGGAGCTGAGCCTTCCCTATGACGTTGGTCTGTCGCCTGAAAGTGGTCGAGTTCTGAATCGCGCGTTGTCTCTGGGCAACAAGGCGCTGACCTATGTTCTCGCCGGTTTGGCTGTGGTACTTACCGATACCGCGGGGCAGCGTTCGCTCGCTGAGGACCTGGGCGATGGGGCTCTATGCTACAGGCCGGGTGACATAGCGTCTCTTGCCGACGGATTACGCCGGTGGTCTGAAGACCGCATGCTGCTTCGCCATGCCAGGCAGGCCGCCTGGCAGGCCGCCAAGCGCCGATGGAACTGGGAGCATGCCAGCGAAAAAGGGGCTTTGGTCGGGGCCATGCAGGGGGTCCTCTGTTGAACTCGGGCTTGCGTATTGCCATAACGGCGGACCCGTATCTGCCCGTTCCGCCTACTTTGTACGGCGGAATTGAAAGAGTGTTGGATTTCCTGGTGCGTGGCCTGGCCGATCGCGGACATCAGGTAACGCTCTTCGCCCACCCTGACAGTCTTGTCCCGGCGGCACTCGTCCCCTATGGTTGTCCGCCGCACTTCACACGGCTCGACAGGGTCAGGGAATTATGGCAGGTGGGAGCCAGGCTGTGGGCAAAACGAAATGAGTTCGATCTCATCCACAGTTTTGGACGACTGGCGGCGCTTACTCCGGTCTTGACTCTTCGGGGCCTGCCAAAACTTCAGAGCTATCAGCGGTGCGGCGTCCCCTGGAAGAGTATCGGAATTGCCAGTCGCCTGGCTCGCAGGTCAATCCGCTTTACGGCCTGTTCCTCGAGCCTGTATCGCGAAAGTGCGTGCGGAACCTGGCACACAGTGTTCAACGGAGTCGACCTCGGAAAGTACACCTTTCAACGGGAAGTTGCGAGCGATGCTCCTCTCGTATTCCTGGGCCGCTTGGAGCCGATCAAAGGCGCTCACAACGCCATCGCGATAGCGAGATCCGCTGGCAGGCGATTGGTGATTGCGGGTAACCAGGTACCGAGTTCGATGGAATACTTCGAATCGCAGATTGCTCCTCATATCGATGGCGACCGTGTTCGATACTTAGGCCCCGTGGACGATAAGGCTAAAGACGCGCTGCTGTCTTCTGCCGCTGCATTGTTAATGCCGATCGAATGGGAGGAGCCGTTTGGAATTGTGATGGCAGAGTCCCTTGCGTGCGGCACCCCTGTGATCGGGTTCGCTCGCGGCAGTGTCACCGAGGTTGTGCGGGACGGCGTTAATGGATATCGTTGCCACGGCAATGCGGACGCAGTATCGGCCGTCGACAAACTGGGATCGCTTGATAGATCGCTAGTCCG
>PLRZ01000317.1 GCA_003164075.1 Bryobacterales bacterium
GGCGTTCAGCCACACCTCAGCGGAATCCCAAACCCCGCCGAAATGGAGCAGCACCCGCTTGCCCCTCAGCGTGTCGGGCGCCTGAAAGTGCAACACGTAGAAACCTTCGCCGCCCTGCCTGGTACGCGAATAGATGGGCTCTTCGAACCCTTGGAGGGCCCAGTTCGAGGGCACCGGGATATGGCTGAAGGTCGCGCCCTGGAAGCTCTCCTGGTAAAACGGGGCGAGACGGTCCGCCGCGGCGGCATCGGGGGCAAAGGCAAAATCCCACGTCCCGTTGAGCGAGACCACCTGGGGCGTCTGTGCGCAGGCTGCCGTGAGTGCCCCCAGTAAAAGCGCGCAACGCGTAAAGCGCACCGCACTCCGCCACAATCCAATCGGACCCGCCTGTCGAAAAAGCCGCATTCTTCGGTAGTAACGCATATCATGGTTCAAGTCAACGGCCGGCGGGTGCGTAACCGATCTGGGGAAGGTCCGTCACCGGCGAACGCTCCCTCGCGGGGTGCCCTCTGGGCCCGGNNGCAAGCGGTTCTTGACCAAAATCCCAAAACCGTGTATTCCGTTTAACCGGCTAATCGTGACGTTACCGCTATCACATTGAAAACACATCGATTAGCCGGTTAACGGCTTATTAACCGGGCTAATGTTTTGACACGCTGCTAACCTCCTGAATCGACAAGTAGTTACGGCGAAAGCGGCGAAACCATTAGCCGGTTAATAAGCACCCACGGCTGGCGAGACGCGTGAGGTGTGCATAGGCGGTCTTGAATTCCGTTATACAATTCCCTCATGCGCGCGATAGCGGTCTGTCTTTCTCTCTGGTTCTCGGGAATGGCGCTTGCCGCCGATCATCCGGAGGTTCGGCTCTGGGCCAACGGGGCGCCCGGCTCGGAAGGCAAGACTGCCAAGGAAGTCGACGAACCGCCGAACCAGGAGCATGGATACCTGAAGGTGACGAGCGTTCACAACCCGTCGCTCACGGTCTTTCTGCCGCCGCTAGAGACGGCCTCGGGCGCCGCCGTGGTGATTGCGCCTGGTGGCGGCCACCAATTTCTCAACTTCGATCAGGAAGGCACCTACGTCGCGGAGTATCTGAACAGCATCGGAGTGGCGGGCTTCGTTCTCAAGTACCGCCTGGCGCGCGAAGCCGGCTCCACATACAAAGTGGACGATGCCGTGGCCGATGCCCAGCGCGCCATCCGGCTGATCCGCAGCCGCGCCGAAGAGTGGCATGTGAATCCGCAGCGCATCGGCATCATGGGATTTTCCGCCGGCGGCGAGGTTGCGGCGTTGGCAGCCACACGTTATGACGCGGGCAAGACCGACTCTGCCGATCCCATCGAGCGCCAAAATTCGCGGCCCGATTTCGACGCCCTGATCTACCCCGGCATCCGCGCGGAGAATTTCACCATTCCGAAAGATATGCCGGTTACCTTCATGCTCTGCGCGGACAACGATCGCGGACCTTCCAATGCTCTCGCCGGTCTCTATCCCATGCTGAAAGCAGCGGGAATCCAGACGGAGGTGCACATCTATGCGTCCGGCGGTCACGGTTTCGGAATCAATCCCAACACTCGGAATCCGTCGCCCGTCGCCACCACGTGGCAACTGCGGCTGGGCGATTGGCTCCAAGACATCGGGATGCGCAAGGCGAACTGACCGCGTGGGGCCGCCATTTACAGATTCGGGAGCTTCCAGGGGGCCCGATAAGCCGGATCGACAAACTGATTGACGCTCGCTTCGTTGGTGACCCGCATCGCTGCGGCATCCCACTCCGGCACCTTTCGGGTCCGCAGGGCCAGCGTGCCGAGTAGCGCCAGTTCCGTGAGATGACTCGCGAACCCGATAGGCAGGCACATGGGCCGGCCCTCTTTCGCGCAGCGAATCCATTCGGTGTAATGATCCGCCCCTAGTGTCGGCGCATCCTCAGTATCAGCCGACGAACTCAAAGGTGTCTTTTTGGCCACTAAGACCTCCCTCAGCGACGGCAGCCATGTGGAACCCGTTCTGGAAAAGGGCGGTGCGACTCACGAAGCCTTCGTGAAGGAATATCTCGGCAAGACGGATGCCGCTTTACAGACGTACTACCGAAGCCTGGTGTTTACCGGGAAAGCGTCCATGCCCAAAACGCTGGGGACCGACGCCGAGGTTGTCGCCTTTGTCGAGAGGACTAAGGGCGCCATCGGGTATGTAAGCGCTGGAGCCAGCACAGCCGGTGTCAAGACCCTGGAAGTCAAGTAGGGCGAGTAATCTAATGCATCGTCTCAACATGACAGTTAAGATCTGGCTCAGCGTCGGGGTCTTCGTCTTCGGCTACTTGCTCTCAACAGCTTTGAGCCAGATCCAAGGCAGGGAGGCCCGCACGTCGTTGCGGGCCACTTCTGAGGCGCTGTTTCCCGCGGCGCAGCGTAGCGAGGAAGCGGACGCGGCGTTCCAGCGAATGGTGAAGGGTTTCGGCGATGCCGTCATCATGCAAGACTCTTCAGGACTCGACCGGGCCGCTGGGGACGGGCAACAGGCGGTGGCGGCGCTCAAAGCAGTTGCCGCCATTCCAGGTCTGTCCGCCGAACGTTCCGCGGAGGCTAGCAGGCTGGCCTCCTCCATCGATCAGATACTCGGCGACGCGCGGAGCACCTACGGAGCTGTAATGGGAGGCGCCATGACGCCGGCTACGCAAGAACAGATGGGCGCGCTAGCTTCGCGAACAGACGAAACCAAGGCTGGCCTGAGCAGGACGAAAGAGCAGTTGGCTGCGGATCTGCGCCAGCAGTTAGGCGCTCTAGAAAAACATTCGGCAAGCCAGAACTCGTTGGGTCTCGCGGTGTTTGTCATCACGCTGATTGTAGCGGGAGCAATCGTCCACTTGACCATCAAGCGTGCCATCACCCGACCGGTCGCCCAGGTGATAGGCGGCGTGCAAGGGGCGAATGACGAAGCGGCGCGAGCTTCCCAACAAATGGCACAATCCGGCATGGAGGTTTCCAGCAACGCGCAAGAGCAGGCGGCCTGCATCGAAGAGACTTCCGCCTCGCTGGAGGAGATCTCCGCCACCACCCGGCAGAATGCCGACCGGGCCGGAGAAGCCGACCGCTTGATGCAGACGGCGCGCCAGACCGTGGAACGTGCGAAGCATGCCATGAACGACTTGACATCGTCGATGAACCTGATCTCCAAGTCCAGCCACCAAGTGGCAAGCGTGCTGAAGAATATTGATGAAATCGCTTTCCACACCAATATCCTGGCGTTGAACGCGGCGGTGGAGGCGGCGCGGGCCGGCGAAGCGGGCGCGGGGTTCAGCGTGGTGGCGGATGAAGTGCGCTCACTAGCTCACCGCGCGGCGGAGGCGGCGCGCAACAGTGGTGCCATCATTGAGCAGACGGTGGGGGACGTGAGCAAAGGCGTTGAATTCGTCAGTCACGCGCACGCGGCGTTCAAGGAGGTTTCGGAAACGATTGGTAAAGGGACCGAACTGGTGAGCCAGATCGCCTCCAGCAGCAACGAACAGGCCGTGGGGATCACCCAGATCGGCGAGGCGATCACACGGATTGAATCTTTGACTCAGCGCAATGTGATTACTGCCCAACAAACGGCAGAAGGAGCCTCCGCGATGACATCCCAGGTTGAAGACACCCGCAAGTACCTGGACGAACTGGTGGCGGTGGTAGGCGTGCACAGAACGTAGCGATTGGAACAATGAGAGATGTCGTTTGCAGAGGCATCTGAATCCTGGAGCAGCACTCTGAGTCGCCACTCGGTGCCCGTGAGCACACGCTACAACTTCGTCGGCGGACCTTACAAACCTCCTCTTTTGGACGCCGGCGGTTTCCTGGAAGACGAGCGCTTCGGTCTTGTGAAGGTCGGTGGCTACACCGGCGGACCCATTCCCTGGCCGACGATGCGCAGAAGACATATACGTGGGGGCGCCGTCATTCTTTGCTCTCCCTTGGCGGAGGCCCTCAAACTGGAGTCAGCCACGGCAATCTCCTATTGGTGGGGCGTGTCGAGTGCGACCGTGCAGCGGTGGAAACGCGCGGTCGGGGCGCCCGCGAGAACCGAAGGATCTCAAAGGCTCTATCAGTGGGTCTGTGAATCAGTAGCTCGGGATCCGTTGATTCAAAACTCAAAGAGTATGAATCCCGTCTATCATTCACCCGGGTTTCTTCGGCACCTGTGCGCCGTGGCCGGCAATCGCGGGTTTCCTAAACCGCCAAGGTAGACAGCGCAGACGCAGGCGCAGGTATATTGGCGGGCGCATTTCCCGAGCCACCGAGCGCAGACGACACACACGTGGAGGAGCCGTCGTTATCGGNNGAAGGCACCTACACGCTAAGCCGGCTCCACATACAAAGTGGACGATGCCATGGCCGATGCGCAGCGCGTCATCCGCCTGATCCGCAACCGCGCCGAAGAGTGGCAGGTGAATGCGGCGCGCGTCGGCATCGTGGGATTCTCCGCCGGCGGCGAGGTCGCGGCCTTGGCGTCCACACGTTATGACGCGGGGAAGACTGACGCCGCCGATCCCATCGAGCGTCAAAGTTCGCAGCCCGATTTCGACGCGCTGATCTACACGGGCATCTGAGCGGAGAATTTCACGATTCCGAAAGAGATGCCGGTGACCTTCATGCTCTGCGCGGATAAAGACCGCGAACCTTCCAGTGCTCTCGCCGGTCTCCATCCTATGCTCAAGGCCGCGGGTATCGAGACTCAGAACTCCTGATGTCGTGGAATTAGGCTGAGCCGGGGGTGGGGCCAGGCTTCAGCCTGCGGCGGACTTCAGTCCGCCCGCCGCAGGTCAGGAGGGCGGGCTGAAGCCCGGGGTTCCCTCTGGGGAAGACTGAAGTCTACCCCACCTTCGAAACGCTCACCAGCGAGTGGCGGCCCGAAGTGGCTCACCTTATTTCCCCGGGCCAACAGAAATTGCGGGGCGAGATCAGGAGTCCAGAGACTGAGGTGCACATCTATGCGTCCGGCGAGCACGGTTTCGGGATCAATCCCCACACTCGGAATCCGTCGCCCGTCGCCACCACGTGGCAAATTGCGGCGGGGCGATTGGCTCAAAGACCTTGCATGCTCAAGGTGAACTGACCGCGCGTCTGCTTCCAGGGGAGCGGTTTGGAGGATCTCCATCACTTCGTGCCGCCACTGTGCGGCACCAGCCGATTGCTTCGCGCGGTAGGCATCGGCGGCACTGTTTCAAGGGTAGGCCGCCTGCCGCAAATGGTAGCTCCCGGTAGTCCCGAGCGCAAAATTGGTACAAACTTGGTACAAAATTGGTGCTTGTGGCGGCCGTGAATGCCTGCTACTCTAGCGCGTCAGAGTGGAGTTCTCGCTCTTCGATGCGTCCGATTCAGCGCCAGACGCCGCTCTTGACGTAATTCAGGCGCCATCGGAAGGATCAACACAATGGCAAAACTATCGGCAGTCTTTGTTGTAATGTTAGCGGTGCTTTGGCCGGCAGCAAGTTTCGCTACGGTCACCCCTACCCCTCCATATCCCGGAGCGTCGCCGAGCCTCGCCTATCAGGTGGCCGTGGATGGGCAGCCCATCTTTACGTATCGTTATCCAACGTACAACCAGTTCAACTGGATGGACTATGCCAGCTTCAGCATGACCGGCAAGGTTCATGTCACGATCACCAACCTCGTCAGCGAGAGGGATGTGCGCACCTGCTACATCCGCCCGATCGCGTACAACATCCAGCCGCAGATCAAGGGCAACACGGTCAGCTTTGACCTCGATCGGCCGCGTTATCTGGTGATTTTTATCAACGAAGAGCCGCTTTTCTCAGGCACCGGATTGCTGCTGTTTGCCGATGCGCCCGAAGCCAATGCTCCCAAGCTTGGCGACCCCAATGTGGTCAACATCATGGACTACCACATTGACAATACGGGTAAGACCGTCGAGACCGCCAAGATCAATCAGGCGATCGGCGACGTCTCTGCCAGGCCCGGCGGCGGCGTGCTCTTTTTCCCGAAGGACGGCGTCTATCTCACCGGCTTGGTGATGATGAAGAGCAATGTCAAGTTTTACGTCGAGACAGGCGCGGTGATCAAGGGATCCACCAAGAATGCGGATTATGTCCTGCCGCCCGGGACGACGGGAGGTCCGGGGAGGGTACAGCGCGCGCTGTTTGTCTTCAACAACGTGGAGAATGCCAGCCTGATGGGCCGGGGAACCGTCGACATGCAAGGCTATCCGTGGTTGTGGCACGATATCCAACCCGATACCGGTGACGGGCGCGCCAGAACGCCCGAAGGACTGGTGAATGATCCTCATGGGAATGGCGTCAAGGGATATGTGATCAATAACTGCAAGAACGTTACTTTTCAGGATCTGTTCCTCTTGCGCTCCGCCTATTGGACCGTGACGGTCAGCAACACCGACGGTTTCACCAGCAGGAACATCAAGCTCATCAACCGCAAGCAGCAGTACCACGACGATGCTTATGACATCACCGGCGGCAGCAAACATATCCTCATCGAAAACGGATTCTCCATGACCATGGACGACACGTTTGCCTTCTATGGGGGCGCTGGCGCCGGTCTCGAAGACGTGGTGGTGAAGGGATATGTGAATTACGGCTACACTTCGGCACTGGTTCTGGGATATGGCTCTATCCCGGCGGCCAGGCATGTGCGTTTCGAGGATGTGCATTTCGTCGCGACCTCGAATAAGTTCGCCATTTGGATTCAGTTTACTCCCGCGTACTTCACGGGGCGGGGCTATCCTACCCGCGCGAGCAGTAAGCAGGCTCTGGATGACTTCCACTTCCTGAACTGCACGTGGGAGCATGACGGCGGGCAGATCTACATCGATGGCGGGGATTCGGAGTTGACCAACTTTGTTTTCGAGAACTGCACCTTCTATACGCCCAGCCGGCCCGCCAAGATTACAGGGAAAAACGTCGGTCCGATCTTGTTTAAGAACGTGAAGCTGAACGGGACCGTGATCAAGAGCGTCGACCAGTTGACTAAAGCTGGTTGGGATATCTCCGTTCCGATGAAGTTCCAGTAGTGAGGCAAAGAGCAAACATGAGACTGAGAATGTTNNGTGTCCCGCATCTCGAAAAGCAAGGAACCGCAACCCAGTTAATCGTCGACGGGAAACCGTTCCTCGCACTTACCGGAGAACTGGGCAACAACACCGCCAGCAGCCTGGAAAACATGCAGCCTATCTGGTCCCGGCTGGTGGCGGACAATCTGAACTGCGTGCTGGCGGCGGTATCGTGGGCCCAGATCGAGCCCCAGGAGGGCCACTTCGATTTCGCGCTGGTCGATGGCCTCATCCAGGAGGCCCGGCGCAACAACCTGAAACTGGTGTTCCTGTGGTTCGGCAGTTGGAAGAACGGTCTGTCGAGTTATCCTCCCCTCTGGGTGAAGCAGGATTACGGGCGATTTCCCCGGATCAAGATCAAAGGCGGCAAGAGCATCGAACTGCTGAGCACTTTCGGCGATGCCAGCCGTGACGCGGATGCGCGCGCCTATCGTGCCCTGATGCGGTATATCAAGGAGGTGGACAGCCAGCAGCACACCGTGCTGATGATGCAGGTGGAGAACGAAGTGGGCGTACTGCGCGATTCGCGCGACCGGTCGGAGCCGGCCAACAAGGCCTTTGCCGGACCGGTGCCGAAGGAATTGATGGACTACCTCCAAAAGCACAAGGACACGCTTGCCCCGGAACTGCGGGAGGTTTGGGGCGCGAACGGCTTCAAAGCATCCGGCACATGGGAAGAGGTCTTCGGCCCGGGCAAGCCCGATAGCGTCGATATGCCCATCCAGACCAATAGTCCTCCGCTGAGCCAGGAGGAGTATCAGACCGGCTGGCGGAAGCTGCACTGGCCGGTGGATGAGATTTTCATGGCATGGCAATACGCGCGATATGTGGACAAGGTGGTGACGGAGGGTAAAGCGGAATACAACATTCCGATGTATGTGAACGGCTGGCTGCAACAACCGAGCATGGCATGGCCGGGGACGTATCCGAGCGGTGGTCCTCTGCCGCAGGTGCACGACGTGTGGCGCGCCGGCGCACCGGCGATCGATATTCTCGCGCCGGATCTGTACTTGCAGTACTTCGACGAGGTTTGCGAGCGCTTCGGGCGCAACGGCAACCCACTTTTCATCCCGGAGACGGGGGCCAATACGGCCAACGTCCTGACCGCGTTCGGCAAGTACGGCGCCATCGGTTATTCGCCTTTCGCAATCGAGAGAGGAGCAAGCGCGGACAGCGATTTGGCGGCGGTCTACCGCCTGATTGCGCAGATGACTCCGATGATTGCGGCGCACCAGGGTAAGGATTCCATCACTGCGGTACGGCTGAACCAGGGCGATGCGCCGAAGCGAGTTGCTTTGGGGAACTATACTCTGGAGCTTAGCTACACAGGAAGAGGCCGCGTACCGATCGCCCCCGAGCCGGTGGCGAGGCCGCAGCAGGCTCAGGCAGCGCCCCCCGCGGCGCAACCGGGCCGCGGAGGCGCCGGGCAGGCTCCCATGGAGGCCGCCGCAATTCTGATCGCGGCCGGACCCGATGAATATTACATGGGCGGCGGCGGCTTCCGGATCGCGTTCACTGCGAACACGCCCGGGCCGGCAACCGTGGGGCTCGGCATCGTGCAGGAAGGCAAATTCGTCGATGGCAAGTGGGTGGTGGTGCGGCAACTCGGCGGCGACGATATCGGTCAGGGCGAGATTCTGACCCTCCGTCCGAATACCATTCTTCATGTTGTGGTCTACCGGTATGAATAGAATTCCGGCACTTACGGCGAATCGTGGGCAGAAGCATGAATGTTTACTTCGAGCCGGCCGCGGACCCGGTCCAAAGCGTGGGATTGGCGGTANNTGGAAGAAGGCCAATACGTCAACGGCCGCTGGGTGCCCGGACGCCGGCTGAATGGCGATGAAACCCCGGAATGGAAGGCTCTCTGGTTCAGGGGAGACCGCTACACGATTCAGAAAATCAAGCTATACCGCGACCGTTGAATGGATCCCCTCAACATGAAAAACTTCACTATCTTCATCCTGGCTTGCGGCGCGGTGTGGACCGTCCGCGCGCAGGAAGCCAAGCCCAGTTTCCCCAGCGTCCTGCCCGGGAAGGGTTTGGCGCAGCATGATTTCTTCTACGCCGGAGAGGCCAAGACGCAGGACATGTACATCGTGCGTAGCGGCAAGGTCGCCTGGGAATTTCACGATCCCGCGGGAAAGGGCGAAATCAGCGATGCCGTCCTGCTCTCGAACGGAAACGTGCTTTTCGCGCACCAATTCGGCGTCACGCTGATCGACCGCAATAAAAAGGTGCTCTGGAATTATGACGCTCCGGCGGGCACGGAGATCCATACGGCGCAGGCGATCGGCACCGATAAGGTGCTCTACGTGCAAAACGGCGACCCGGCCAAGGTTGTGGTGGTGAACATCCTCACAGGCAAGACCGAGCGCGAGTTTGTCGTCCCGGTCAAGAATCCGAAAAGCGTGCACGGGCACTTCCGCCATGCCCGGCTTACCGACGCCGGCACGTTGCTGGTGGCGCATATGGACATGCAGAAGATCGTCGAGTACGACTCCACGGGGAAGGAGCTATGGTCGTACTCGCCGGGCGCGGCCACGTGGTCGGCGGAGCGTTTGAAGAACGGAAATACGCTCATGGCGGGAGCGGGACTGGTTCGCGAGGTGAACCCCGCCGGGGCGACGGTCTGGGAGTTCACGCCCGCCGATGTGCCGGACTACCTGTTCAACTCGATGCAAATCGCGAAGCGACTGCCCAACGGGAACACGCTCCTCAACACCTGGTTCAACCAGTGGAACGGGCCCGCGGATCCCGCCACCGCGCCCGTACAGGCGCTGGAAGTGACGCCGGACAAGAAAATCGTTTGGGCGTTGCGCGCGTGGGGAAACCCTGTGGATCTCGGCCCCTCTACCACGATTCAGTTGCTCGATCAGCCGGGTGTTCCCGAAGCGGTGCATTTCGGCGATTTGAAATAACGAGCCGATTCACGGGCGTCACCTGAGGCAGATGCATGAAGCTGAGATGTCTCACCGGAACGCTCGTACTTTTCTCATCCGCGGCACCGGCGCAGAGACCGTGGCAAGAAATCACGATTCCCTCTTTGCACGAGGTAGCCGCGAACCTGAAAGCTCCGCCCCGCGAATACGGCGCCATCCAGCCGGAAGTTCGCGCAAGAATCGTCCGGGATTTCGACCGGCTCGTCCAAACAGAACGAGTGCCGGATAGAGGAAGGACATTCAGAACTCCTGATGTCGTGGAATTTGCAGTGAGCCCGCAGGTGGGGCAGGCGGTGCTCGCCTTCGCTCGATCCTATTCGAACAGCGGGCCTGATTCAGTGCGGGCGGACAAGCGGCACCGCCTGCCCCACCTGCGAAGCTCTCGCCATGGAAAGGAATGGCTCAGCCCATTTTCCCCGCCNNAGGCAGAAATTGCCGGGCGAGATCAAGGTCTGATTTTGGTTTGGAGCTACAATCGACGGTGTCCGGAGTGGCAAGGAGCAATCGTCATGAAGAATGTCATAATCCTGCTGGGCACTTTATGTGTCCTCACGGGCGTCACCGTTGGTCAGACGCCCACACAAAATCCGTATCAGTATCCATTTCAGAATCCCAACCTCTCCATTGAGGAAAGGGTCGGCAACATCATTTCCTTACTGACGCCGGAAGAGAAGGTCGACGTCCTGGGCGCTAATTATTACCTGGGCCGCACCCCGCCGTCTTTGAACCGCCTGGGCATCCGCGGATACAACCAGGCGGAAGGCTTGCATGGGCTCTCGCGCGGCCGAGCCGATAGCCCCAACGCCACCAAGACCACGACTTTCATTCAGTCTATCGGTCTCGGCGAGACCTGGGACCCGGATCTGATCCGGAAGGCCGCCGCCGAGGAGGGTTATGAAGCACGCTGGCTCAACCAGACCGCGAAGTACGCCCGCGGCGGTGCGCAGTCTTTGGTTATTCGCGCGCCCAATGCGGACCTCGGCCGGGATCCTCGCTGGGGCAGAACGGAAGAGTGCTACGGCGAGGATGCTTTCCTGGATGGCACGCTCGCCGCCGCCTTCGTTCGAGGGCTCCAGGGCAACGACCCCAAATACTGGCAGACCGCGGCGCTGCTGAAGCACTTCCTGGCTAACAGCAACGAGAACGGCCGCATGAAAACTTCCTCCGACTTCGACGAGCGGCTCTTGCGCGAGTATTACTCCGTGCCTTTTCGCATGGGGTTCGAGGCCGGCGCGCGCTCGTACATGGCGGCCTACAACGCCATGAACCTCATCCCGATGACCGCCCAGCCGATTTTGAAAGAAATCACCATCAAGGAGTGGGGCGTGGACGGCATCATCACCACCGATGCCGGTGCGCTCGACGGCATGGTAAAAGGGCACGGCTACTTTCCGGACCTGCCCACGGCCGCGGCAGGCGCGATCAAGGTGGGAATCAACCAGTTCCTCGACGGCATCTACAAGGACGCGGTCACGCAGGCGCTCCAGAAGAACCTGATTACCATGGCGGAAATCGAGGAGGTCGAACGAGGCAGCTTCCGGACAATGATCAAGCTCGGCATGCTCGATCCTCCGGACATGGTTCCCTACACCAGGATCAAGGACGGTCCGGAGCCCTGGACGAGGGATGAGAACAAAGCGTTGGCCCACCAGGTAACGCAGGAGGCCATCGTGCTGCTGAAGAACCAGAACAACCTGCTGCCATTGGACAAATCCAAGCTGAAGTCCATCGCGGTGGTCGGCCAGCGCTCCAACGACGTCGCCTGGGACTGGTACAGTGGCGCGTTTCCCTATACGATTACACCACTCGATGGAATCAAGAATAAGGTCGGTCCTGCCGTCAAGGTGAATTTCGCTCTGAACAACGACAACAATGCGGCGGTGGACGCGGCCAAGGCGTCCGACGTCGCCATTGTGGTGATCGGCAACCATCCTACCTGCGATGCCGGTTGGGCCAAGTGCGAACCGCTCAGCGACGGCAAAGAGGCGATTGACCGCCGATCCATCGACCTGCAGCCCGTGCAGGAGCAGTTGATCAAAGATGTCTTCGAGGCCAATCCGCGGACCGTCGTGGTGCTCAAGGCGAGTTTCCCGTTCGCCATCAACTGGGTGCAGGAGAATGTGCCCGCCATCGTTCACATGGCCCACAACAGCCAGGAAGAAGGCAGCGCCCTGGCCGACGTTCTGTTCGGCGACTATAATCCCGCCGGGCGGCTGGTGGAGACGTGGGTGAAGTCTATGAACGATCTTCCCGATATGATGGACTACGACATCCGCAACGGCCGCACTTACATGTACTTCAAAGGGGAGCCACTGTATCCGTTCGGCTTCGGGCTAAGTTATACCACGTTCGCTTACTCCGACTTGCGCACCAGCACTGCGCACCTGGCGAAGGACGGCCAGGTAACTGTCAGCGTGAACGTCCGCAACACGGGCAAACGCGACGGCCAGGAGGTGGTGCAGTTATATGTGAAGCATGTCGGCTCGAAGGTCGAGCGGCCTATTAAGGAACTGAAGGGTTTCCAGCGCGTCGCTTTGAAGGCGGGCGAGACGAAGGCCGTCCAGATTGCGCTTCAGGCGAAGGATCTCGCCTACTGGGACGTGCAGAAGAAACAGTGGGTCGTAGAGGACGATACGGTCAACCTTATGGTGGGCGCCTCCTCGGCCGACGTCAGGGTGCAAAAGACGATCGGAGTGAACCATGCCGGCATGTAGGCGGGGGGCCATGAAACTACTAACAGCATCGATTACCATTGCGGCATTGGGCGCGGCATTCATGGCGGCCCTGGCCTCTGCGCAACCGCAGACGTTGCAACCCGGGGCTTACCCGTTCCAAGATCCGAAGCTGCCCATGGAGCAAAGGGTCGATAACATCGTCTCCTTGTTGACGCTGGACGAGAAGATCGGCATGTTGGGGCAGGTCCAGCCAGCCATCCCACGTCTGGGAATCAAGGCGTTCACCAACTGGACCGAGGGACTGCACGGGTTGGGTTGGGTCAGGGGCGGCAGCGTCACGGCTACAACGTTCCCGCAGTCGGTAGGACTGGGGGAGACGTGGGATCCCGAGATCCTTCGTCAGGCCGGCGCCATCGAGGGGTATGAAACTCGCGTCTATTTCAAGAAGTACAATGGCGTGCGCGTCGGCCTCGCTATTCGGGCCCCCAACGTGGATCTGGCCAGGGACCCAAGATGGGGGCGTGCGGAAGAATCCTTCGGAGAAGATCCTTACTTCGTCGGGAAAATGTCGGTCGGTTATATTAAGGGGCTGCAGGGTGACGACCCGAAGTATTTGCTTTCAGCGTCGACCATGAAACATTTCCTGGCCAACAGCAATGAGGACGCACGCACCAGGTCCTCCTCCGATTTCGATGAACGAAACCTTCGCGAATACTATTTGGTTCCATTTCAAATGGGCATTGAGGAGGCGAATGCGCAATCGTTTATGGCTTCTTACAACGCGGTTAACGGAATTCCCGACACGGTGTCTCCGTTTATCAGGGACATTGCGGAGAAGGAATGGAAGTTCGACGGAATGGTGAGCACGGATGCTGGCTCTCTTCCCAACCTCACGCGCCAGTTCCACTATTATCCGGACCCTACTGCAGCAGTCGCCGGATGCGTGAAGGCCGGCATCAGCGTGTTTCTAGATCAATTCGCCGCACCGTTGAGAGACGCCCTGGACAAGAAGTTGGTGACCGAGGCCGATATCGAGCGCAACATTCGGGGCAACCTACGAATGCGTATGCGGCTGGGAGAATTCGACCCTCCCGGGATGTCGCCCTACGACAAGATATCGGGCAACGACGAACCCTGGTACGGAGAGAAAAACAGGGCTCTGGCTTTGAAGGTTACTCGGGAATCCATCGTCCTGCTCAAAAACAGCGACGGCCTGCTGCCTCTGGACAAAAGTAAACTCCGTTCGGTTGCCGTCATCGGGCCGTTCGGCGACAACGTTTTGATCGACTGGTACGCCGGCATGCCGCCCTATGCTGTGACGCCGGTGGAAGGAATCCGGAATAAAGTCGGGCCGAACGCCCGGGTCCGCTATGCGCCGGACGATAACAACGGTAATGCCGCCAATCTCGCCGCCGAATCCGACGTGGCCATCGTGTTTGTGGGCAATCATCCCACTTGCAACGCGCCGTTCGGGCGGTGCGCCTTGCCGAGCGAGGGCAAGGAGGCCGTGGACCGCAAGTCGATTGAACTCGACCCGGCGCAACTCAACCTCATCCGCAAAGTGAAAGCGGCTAACGCGAAGACCATCGTGGTACTGATTTCCAGCTTCCCTTACGCCATCAATTGGGTTCAGGAGAACGTTCCCGCGATTCTCCACATGGCGCACTCCAGCCAGGAAGAAGGCAGCGCTCTGGCGGATGTGCTTTTCGGCGATTATAATCCGGCCGGCCGGCTGGTGGCCACTTGGGTCAAGTCGCTGGACGATTTGCCGCCCATGATGGACTACGACATTCGCAAGGGCCGTACCTATATGTATTTCAAAGGGCAACCCCTGTATCCCTTTGGATTCGGCCTCAGTTACACCACATTCGAGTATTCCAACCTGCGCCTGCCGGCCGATTCCGTGACTGCCTCGGGCGAATTGATTGCCAGCGTGGACGTCAAAAACACGGGGACTCGTGCCGGCGATGAGGTAGTGCAACTGTACGTCAAGCACGTCAATTCCGCGGTGGAACGGCCCGTAAAAGAACTGCGCGGATTCGAGCGCATCACGCTCCAGCCGAACGAGACGCGGACCGTCCGGCTGACCGTGAAAGGGGCCGATCTGACCTATTGGGACGCGGGCAAGCACAGCTTTGTGGTAGAACCCGGAAACGTCAGCATCATGTTGGGCGCCTCTTCCGCCGACGTGCGGTTGGAGAAAACGATTGAAGTGAAGGAAAAATGAAAATCCGGAATTTTATGATTCTCACAGTACGCCTGACGGCAGCTATGTCGATCATGCTGCTAGCCGGCGGCGACGCGCGCGCCCAGAGACCGCAGATCGTACTGGACCGGGATGGCGGTACGATCGTCCTCGAGCCCTATGCCCCCAATATCGTCCGGGTCACACTGAGTCTTCTGAAGGAACCGGCAACGTCCGCGCCGGGCTACGGGTTTGTGGCAAATCCGTCCACTGAGGGCTGGAGCCGGCGGCAGGATGCCCAGGGCGACGTGTACCGGTCGCAGCGCCTGGTGGTCACGGTGGCGGCGAACCGCCCGCATAAGCCCTTGGCGACGGAATTGGATATTGCCAAGTTCTTCAACGGCTCCACTCCTCCCGCGCACATCGTCATTACCACCCCCGCCGGCAAGAAACTGGCGGAGATGACGGACTGGTCGATGTCCGTGCCCAATCACAAAGACGGCAACGCTGGCGTATTGAATGACAAGCGTCCTTCGGACCCGCCGTTTTACCAGGTGGGCGCGACCTTCGTTTCGCCCGATGACGAACACTACTACGGCCTGGGTCAGAACCACGAGGGATTTCTCGATCATCGCGGCCGCAGAATCGAATGCTGGCACAATTACACCGCCACCGCTGCCCCCAGCATCTGTGTACCGTTTCTGGTCACCAACAAAGGCTACGGCATCGTCTGGGACAATCCATCGAGGACGGTGATAGAGCCCGGCTTTAACGAGCAGACCCGCTGGACCTCCGAGGTGGGCGACCGCGTATCGTTCTTCGTNNCGGCATCTCCCGCTCGACGTAGTCGTGGTCGACTGGTTCTATTGGACCAAGATGGGCCAAATCGACATGGATCCCGTGAAGTGGCCCGATCCGGCGGCGATGAACCGCCAACTCCACGAAATGGGATTGCAGACCATGATCAGCGTGTGGCCGCGCTTCGTCCCCGAAGACCGCTATTACGACCTGTTGCGCCAGAATGGCTGGTTGATACACCTCGCCGACGGCACACCCATTAACGGGTTGCCGTACGACCGCGCCGGTTCCGACATCGATACCACCAATCCGGAAGCGGCCCGCTGGTATTGGGAAACCATCCGCGACAACATCTTGAGCAAGGGCTTCGACTCGCTCTGGTCGGATGAAACCGAACCCGATCTGCCGCCCAACGGCGCCTATTTCCATGTCGGACCCGGCACGCGCTACTTCAACATCTATCCGTTGTTTCACACGGCCGCTCTGTACGACGGCTTCCGCAGGGACCTGAAGCAACGCGCGCTGATCCTCTCCCGGGATTCCTATCTGGGCGCACAACGNNCCCACCGGGCTCGATTTCACCGCGTCCGGCATGGCGTACTGGAGCAACGACATCGGCGGATGGCAATATCTGCCGGCCGAGCATCATCCCGCACATCCGCCGCTGCTGGATGGCTCCGATGCGCGCGACAATATCGGCGGCTACGAAGACTACCCCGAGCTTTACACCCGCTGGTTCGAGTACGGCGCGTTCCTGCCCATTTTCCGCACTCACGGCAGCCGCTTGTACAACGAGGTCTGGACCTATGGAAAAGCGGCCGAGCCGATTCTGGAAAAGTATCTGAAGCTGCGCTACCAGCTCATGCCCTACATTTATTCGCTCGGCTACCGGACGTACGAATCCGGCGCTCCCTACATGCGAGCTCTGTTCATGGACTTCCCCGACGACCCCAACGTGGCCGGGATGGGCGACGAGTACATGTTCGGTCCCGCGTTTCTGGTGGCCCCAGTTACGGAACAGGGCGCCACCAGCCGTTCGGTCTACTTGCCGGCCGGCGCGGACTGGTACAANNACTATTGGACGAACCAGCGTATCCGAGGCGGCCAGATGATCAAAGTGAGCGCTCCTATCGACACGCTGCCGCTATTCGTTCGAGACGGCTCCATTGTGCCCCTCGGAGAGCCCGTCGAGAGCACCAGCGAAACGCAGAAACTGGCCCGCGTGCGGGTGTATCGCGGCGCCGACGGCGACTTCGCGCTTTACGACGATGATGGCAAGACCTACGCCTACGAAGGCGGCGATCGAAAAATCACGCGCCTGCACTGGAACAACGCAGCCGGCCGCCTCAGCCACGAAGGGTTCCAGGCGTGGACTGGTCCCGACAGCGGGATTCTGGAAATTATCGGACGCTAGAACTCCACAATTCCGCGGTGCAGGGCCGCCACTGCCGCCTGGGTGCGATCGGTGACGGGAAGAGATGCAGACTGGAAGGTTTTTTTCTAAACCCCTCTATCCTTCGCGGGGACATACAATACTGCCGTGCCAGGGAAAAACCGGTGGTAATCCGGTTCATTCTATTTGCCGTCTTATCGACAACCATCGCCGCGGGACAAACCGTGGCGATCGACGCCGCTCGCGGCGGCCGAGTCTTCGATGGCGTCTGGTGCGATCAGCGGCGGAGGGGGCAACTCCAGACTTCTCATCGAGCGGGAAGATGCCCTCGCTCTGTTGACGCCGCCGTTTCCGCCGGTGCGCCTGGTCCGCCGGACGGGCGGCATCCGGAAAGGTGCCCGCGTGGAACTTCGGCGTTGGGGTCTTCCAGTGGATCGCGCTCCATACGGCTCCTGATCCATCGGAGAATCGGTAATTGAAATACTGAAACTGGCGTCAGATGCCTTATCGTTTCCTGATGCTCTCCAGCGCCGCCAGAGCCCGCTCGCGGGCCTCGCCGTGGTCGACGATCGGAAGGGGATGCTGCGACTCCGGAACCCAGCGCCGGATATAGCCGCCGCCGGGATCGAACTTTTCTGCCTGAATGGCCGGGTTGAAGATTCGAAAGTACGGTGCCGCATCGGCGCCGCAGCCCGCAACCCATTGCCAGCCCAGCGTGTTGTTCGCCAGATCCGCGTCTACCAGAGTGTCCCAGAACCACGCTGCGCCTGCCTGCCAATCGATCAGCAGGTGCTTGACCAGGAACGACGCGGCGACCATCCGCACCCGGTTGTGCATCCAGCCGGTGTGCGACAATTCGCGCATACCGGCGTCCACCAGCGGGTAGCCGGTCTTTCCGCGCTTCCACGCCTGGAAGTTTGCCGGGTGCATCCGCCAGGGGAAGGCGGCGAATTCCGGCCGGAGCGCCTGGTGCGGCGATTCAGGATTGTGATACAGCAGATGGTACGCGAATTCGCGCCAGCCAAGCTGCCTGAGGTAGGTCTCGCAAGCGGCGCGGTTGCCGTTCGCCACGCCGAGGATCGCGCGCTGAACCTCGCCGGGACTGATCTCGCCGAAGTGCAGGTGTGGAGACAGCCGCGATGTGCCCACCAGGGCCGGCCTGTCGCGATTCACAGGATACTCCACGAGGGCTTCCCGCAGGAAGC
>PLRZ01000007.1:0-8120 GCA_003164075.1 Bryobacterales bacterium
GGCAGGCGGTGCCGCCTGCCCGCCCGCACTGAATCAGGCCCGCTGTTCGAATAGGATCGAGGGCAGGCGAGCACCGCCTGCCCCACCTGCGGGCTCACTGCAAATTCCACGACATCAGGAGTTCTGTCGTTACAGAGCCGGGCCCAGGGCACCCCGTTAGGGAACGTATTCCGCGCCTGTGCCACGAAATCCCCAAAACGGCACCCGAGTTTCGAGGTTATGTAGCCTGTCCCCGAAATAGCATCACGCCTTTGCGAGCCGGGCGTCGGAATCGAGGAATGCCCAACAGACAATGCCCATCAGGTAGATGCCGGCGGAAACGTAGAACGTCAAATCCCAGTTGCCTTTTCCCCAGGTGAGGATGTAGCCGGTCGCAACCGGGGCCACGAAACCGGCAAAATTCCCCCACATGTTCATTGCGCCGGAGAGCGTACCGCAATAGACGCCGCCCACATCCATTGCCGTGGACCACGCTCCGGGCATCACCAGGTCGTTGCAGAAACTCGCCATGGCAATCGACAGAACAGCCATCGTGGGGTCCTGGAATCGCGTGGAGAGGAGCAGAAACGAGCTCGCGCCCAGGAAACCGGTATACGCCACATACCGCCGGGCGCGTGAAACGCTGCCCGTGGCCCGCGCCAGCCGCGCGCCCAGCGCCACTCCCGCCATGTTCCCAATGCCGCCGAAGAACAACGGCAACACGCCCATCCAGGCGCTCTGTACCATGTTCATATGGCGGCCCTGGCGAAGATACTTGGGCAGCCAGGTGATGTAAAAATACCAGCCGTAGGAAAGAAAGAAATACTGCCAGCACAGCATCCATACCGCGCGGGAGCTCAACAGACGTTTCCACGAAATCTTGACGTGGGCCACGGCGTTGTGAGCCACGGGACGCAGCAGGTCCCGTTCCGCGTCGTTCAGCTTGGGATTCTGCGCGGGATCGTCGCGGAACCAGGACCAAAAGGCCACTGCCCAAACGATTCCCACCGAACCGAGCACCCAGAAGGCATGGCGCCAGCCCACCACACTCACCAGCCAAACCACTAGCGGCGGTGTGAATGCGCCGCCCCAACGGGCGCTCAGCCACATGATTCCCTGCGCGCGCACCCGCTCTTTAGCCGGCAGCCAGGTATGAAAAGCCCTGGTGAGGTTGGGAAAACAGCCGGCTTCGCCCATGCCGAACAGGAATTGCGTGGTCATCAGCGAAAACCGGCTGAATACGAAGCCCGTGGCGGCGGTGCAACACGACCACCAAATGACGATGCGCATCAGTACGCGGCGCGGTCCGATGCGATCGCCCAGGAAGCCGCCCGGCATTTCAAACAGAGAGTAAGCCAGGGCGAACGCCCCCAGGCACCAACCCATCTGTTTGTCGCTCAGACTCAGGTCGTGCTGGATCAGAGGAGTGACCACCGAGATGCAGACGCGGTCGATATACGTAACCACCGACAGGGTGACGGCGAACACGATCACCCAGTAGCGGACGCGCGTAGGACGATCGATGCTAGGCGACAGGACGCACCCCGAAGCGATAGACCAGCGCGCCCGCGCCGATGGTGGCAAAAGCGGAGAGCGATGCCCAGGGATGTTCCTTCAGGCCGAAAATCACCATGGCGGTACCCACCAGAATGTACAGCGCGGGAATCAGCGGATACGCAAAATCCACCGCCCGCAGCCGCTGCCACCCGGGCTGCTTGCGCCGAAATACGAAGAGCGACGCTACCGACAACACGGTGAATAGCGTAAGACTCATGCCGATATAGGTTACCAGATCCGGAAAGGGTGTAGCCGTCATCAGGATGGCGCACAGGCCCTGGCAGACAATCGCCACCACCGGTGTGTGCCACCGCGGATGGACCCATGCCGCGGCGGAGAAGAAGGCGCGGTTCTTGGCCATGGCGTAATAGACGCGCGGCCCCACGGTCACCTCGGCATTCACGGTGGAGATGAGACACAGCGCCATCAGCGCGGCCCAAACCCCGCCGATGCTGGGCCCGAAGAGATTCACCGCCGAAATGGCGCCAGGGGCAAGCTCCGGAGTGTTGCCCTGTTTCATGACTTCGAGCGGAGTGGCGTAAATGAACGTCAGGTTCAAACCTACATATAGCACCGCGACAATCAACGTGCCGACGGCCAGCGCGGCCGGCAGAATGCGCTCCGGCCGGCGCACTTCCTCGGCTACGTAGGTGGCGGCGTTCCAGCCGCTATANNGTCCGGATGGCCGGCTCGGAAAAGTGGCTCCAGTGGCCGTTGCCCGAGGCGAAACCCAGCGCCACAAAACCGACGATGATGATGAGTTTGCTGGATGTCAGCACGTTCTGCACTTTGGCGGTGCGTCCCACGCCGAAGCAATTGAGGGCGGTGAATGCGGCGATCAGCGCGGAGGCGCTCAATTGTCCGGCGCCTATCCGCAGGCTGAAGGTTCCCGAGCCCAGCACCAGTGACGCATGGTCCTGCCGCAGGAGGGGAAATATGTGGCCCAGGTAGCCCGAAAAGCCCAGGGCGGCCGCCGCGATGGGGGCGGAAAAACCGGCGAAGAACGAGACCCAACCGGTCATGAACCCCCATTCCGGCCCGTAGGCGCGCGTGAGGTACACGTACTCGCCGCCGGAACTGGGGAAATTGATGCCCAATTCGGAATAGCTGATGGCGCCGGCCAGGGCGAACAGCGCGCCCACCGTCCAGCATGCCAGAATCAGTCTGGCTGAGCCCAGGTCCGCCGCCATGTATCCGGTGGTGGTGAAGATGGCCATCCCCACCATGTTTGAAATCACCAGGGCGGTGGCGCTGAAGAATCCGAGTTGGCGAACCAGTCCGGGCGTGTTGGGTTTAGACCCCTGCGTCTGAAGATTGGGCATTCTTGACCTACTATTCTATGTCACCGGGCCCGATGCCATGACGAGACTCGGATTGAACGCTAGAAGTGCGAACGCTCCCTCATAGTCGCGGCATTTCCTGCGCGGCGCGCGTCAACTTACCGAGCCGCGACCGTGAGGGAGCGTTCGCGCCAAGTCTCCCACAGGCGGGTGCTTAAACAGTTTCGGGATTTTGGTTAAGAACCGCTTGCTGGCGCGCGCGGCTCAGAATGGCGTCTCAATGTTTGTAAGTNNTACAGAGCCGCGACCGCGAGGGAGCGGTCGTTCAGAGACGTGCCTCCCGAAACCGTTTAAGCACCCCCCACAGGCGCGTACCCCCCGGTGATAGTATATTGGTCTAACCATGAAACAGTCGCGCCAGTTCGCCGCCATTTGTCTCTCCTTGTGCCTTTTTTCCAGATTCAGCCCCGCCAATGAGAACGCCGTCAACCCGCGGATCGCCAAGATCGCCAGCGAGGTTTCCGAAGATCGCATCAAGGCCATCATCACCAGGCTGGTGAGCTTCGGCACCCGCAACACCATGTCGGACCCGGCCGATCCGGAGCATGGCGTGGGCGCCGCGCGGCAGTGGATCCTGGAGCAGTTCAAGAGCTACAATCCCAAGCTCCAGGTGCGCTTCGACAAGTACCGCGTGAAGAAGCAGGGCCAGCGCATTTTCAAGGACGTGGATCTGTACAACGTGATCGCCGTGCTGCCGGGCAAGACTATGCCGGAGACTGAAGTCTGGATTACCGGCCACTACGACAGCCTCAACCTGGGAACCCCGCGAACACCGCCCGCGAATACCGGCGCGGCGTCCAGCAGTGCAGCGGGCGATGGCCCCGGCGCCAATCCGCTCAGCGCCACCCAGAATATGACTCCGGCCGACTTCGAAAAGAATGCCGCTCTGCCCGCTCCCGGCGCCTGCGACGATGGCAGCGGCACCGCCGCCGTGATGGAACTGGCNNAACAACGACATCATCGGCACCGACATCAGCGGCAACGGACGCTTCGGCAACACTTCGGTCAGCGTGTACAGCGACGAGACCATGGATTCGCCTTCGCAGCAGTTGTCGCGTTACGCGCGCGAGATCGGCGAGCTTTACATGCCCTCCATGAAAGTGAACACCATCTTCATGGGAGACCGGTTGGGCCGCGGCGGCGACCACACGCCGTTCCAATGGGAGGGTTACGCGGCGGTGCGCTTTTCCACGCCCAACGAGATCTACGCCAACCAGCACCATGCCACAGACCTGCTGGAGAACATGTCGGTGCCCTATACCGCCAAGGTGGCGCGGGTGAACGGCGTGGTGGCCGCCAGCCTGGCGCTGTCTCCCAAATCTCCAGTGGTAATGCGCGCTCCGGGACGGGGCCGGGGCGATGCCGGCGCGGCGGCGACGGAAGGCACGGCGAGCGCCGCGGGTGGGACAACGCCTGCCGCACGGCGGCCCACGCCCATGATCACCCGCGGGCAATCGGGGTACGACGCGCTCCTGCAATGGCGGGCCGCCGGTCCCGATGCCGGCATCAAGGGCTATACGGTGGTGATACGCGCCACCANNCCCGCCCGCGTGAAGACGGAGGTGGAGACGATACAGTAGGGGGATTCTCGCCGAAAGCGTGAATCCGTTCACCGAAGCGGGTGTTTCCGAACCGCGCGAGGCGGAGTATCCGTGAGACACTTTGCATACGGTGCGAATCTTCTGGTCATTACTCCTGGTCGCCTCCGCGGCGATGGCGCAGGTCCGGATAACAACAACGTCTAGCGTGCCGGTGGCCACGCAGTATCAGAGCTACAGTGCGGCGCTGACGGCAAGCGGGGGCACGCCGCCCTATACGTGGTCGGTGGTGTCGTCGACCGGGGTCGGTCTTCCGGAAGGAATGAGCCTGAATCCGGCCACGGGCGTGGTGAGCGCCACCCAGGTGAACGGGCAGGGCGGGTACGCCGTCACCGTGCAGGTTACCGATAGTAGTACGCCCACCCCCGGGAGCGCCACCGCCGCGGTGAACTTCGGGGTCAATAGCGACACCGGTCTGGGCGGTTGCCAGATGTTTCCAGCCGACTCGATTTACAATCAGCGGATCGACCCGCTGCCGGTAGATACGAATTCGGCCCATCAGATCCCTGGAAGCTACCTCGCGAGCCCGATCACCCCCGATTTTGGGCACGGCTTTTATCCCAACCCCGGCGGCATTCCGTGGATGCGGGTGCCGGCCAATCAGCCGTCGACCAACGTCAATCTGGCAGGCAGCGCCCAGATCGACGGAGCCGGGACGTACCAGTGGCCGTTTCCGGCGTGGCCCAACGCGGCGGTCCAGGGAACTTCATATGGACAGGCCGGTGGCGACCACCACATTCTGATTCTGCAGACCAGCGCCAACGGTCCGTGTACTTTGTATGAGACCTATCAGAGCAACGCCGTGCCGAGCATGTTCGCGGCGGGGAGCAATACGTGGTTCCTGTCGGCAGGCTCGCATTATGTACTGAACAGCGACGAGATTGCGGCGTCGGCGTCCACGCTGGATAACGGAGGGCAGGATTCGACGGGGATTCCGTTGGCGCCGCTGCTCGTTCGGTACAGCGAGGTCCCTCTGGGAGTGCAGCATCCGCTGCGCATGACGTTTCCCGCGCCCACCAACGGGTTTGTGTGGCCGGCCACGGGGTGTTGCGGGGGCAGCGGGCCGCCGGAGGGTCTGCTGTACCGGCTGAAAGCCAGCGTGAACTGGCAGGCGACCTGCCCGGCGAGCAGCAATCCGCAGGCCGCGACCGTGCTGCAGGCATTGCAGCAGTACGGCGCCTACATGAGCGACCACGGCAGCGCGGGATACATCCAAGGGGTGCCGGATGTGCGCTGGAACGATAACGACTTGGCATGCATCAAGCAGTTCCCCGTAAGCGACCTGGAAGTGGTGGACAATTCCATGCTGGAAGTCTCTTCGACCAGCGGGCAGACGCAGCCGTACGTGGCCCCGGCGGCGCTGCCGGGGGGCACGGCGGGAGCGCCNNGTTTGGCGGCGGCCAAGCAGTACAGCTTCGGCATCACGGTGACGGACACCGATTCGGGTAACGCCTCGCAGCCGCAGACGTTTTCGATGGCGGTAACTGGCGGCGTGCCGACACCGGATCTGACCATCGTCAAGACCCATACGGGGCATTACGTGCCCGGGCAGACGGACACGTATGCCATCACGGTGAGCAACATCGGGACGGGGCCGACCACCGGGACGGTGACAGTGACGGAGATGGCGCCCGCGGGGTTCACCGTGGCATCAATGGCCGGGACCGGGTGGACGTGTCCGGCCGGGGGCAGCACGTGTACGCGGGCCGATGCGTTGGCGGCAGGGGCCAGCTACCCGGTAATCGTGGTGACCGGAAACGTATCGGCGAATGCGCCGGCCAGCGTATTCAACACCGCGACAGTGTCGGGCGGGGGAGAGACGAACACTTCCAACGACACATCTAGCGTGTCCTCCGTGCCTGTGCAAGTCACCACGTCCAGCGTGCCCGTGGCCACGCAATATCAGAGCTACAGCACGGCGCTGACGGCGACCGGGGGCACGCCACCCTATACGTGGTCGGTGGTGTCGTCGACGGGCACCAGTCTTCCGGAAGGAATGAGCCTGAATCCGGTTACGGGCGTGGTGAGCGCCACCCAGGTGAACGGGCAGGGCGGGTACGCCGTCACCGTACAGGTTACCGATAGCGGTACGCCCACCCCCGGGAGCGCCACCGCCACGGTGAACTTCGGGGTCAACAGCGACACCGGTCTGGGCGGTTGCCAGATGTTTCCGGCGGACTCGATTTACAATCAGCGAATCGACCTGCTGCCGGTGGATACCAATCCGTCGCACCAGATTCCGGCCAGCAACCTCGCGAGCCCGATCCACCCCGATTTTGGGCACGGCTTTTATCCGTCTCCCGGCGGCATCCCGTGGATGCGGGTGCCGGCCAATCAGCCGTTGACCAACGTCAATCTGGCAAACTCCGCCCAGATCGACGGAGCCGGGACGTACCAGTGGCCGTTTCCGGCGTGGCCCAACGCGGTGATCGAAGGAACCTCGTATGGACAGGCGGGCGACGACCACCACATCTTGATTCTGCAATCCAGCGCCAACGATATTAACGGTCCGCAGACCGGTTCGTGTACTTTGTACGAGACCTATCAAAGCACCGCCGTGCCAAGCATGTTCGCGGCGAAGACCAACACGTGGTCCCTGTCGGCGGGCGCGCATTACGTACTGAACAGTGACGAGATCGCGGTGGCGTCCATGCTGGGTAGCAATGGCGGAGCGCAGGATTCCGCGGGGATACCGATGGTGCCGCTGCTGCTGCGATATAGCGACGTGCCCCTAGGGGCGCAGCACCCGCTGCGCATCACGTTTCCCTCGCCCACCAACGGGTTTGTGTGGCCGGGCGCGAGCTGTTGCGGGTCGAGCGGGCCGCCGGAAGGTCTGCTATACCGGCTGAAAGCCAGCGTCAACTGGCAGGCGACCTGCCCGGCAAGCGGCAATCCGCAGGCCGCGACGGTGTTGCAGACATTGCAACAGTACGGCGCCTACATGAGCGACCACGGCAGCGCGGGATACATCCAAGGGGNNGTCTCTTCCGTCAGCGGGCAGACGCAGCCGTACGTGGCCCCGGCGGCGCTGCCGGGGGGCACGGCGGGAGCGCCCTATATGGCCGCCATTCCGGTGGTGGGCGGGAACCCGGCCACGCGGCAGTGGACGTTGACTTCGGGAAGGCTGCCTCCGGGGCTGACGCTGGATCCAGCGGCGGGGACCATCGGCGGCACGGTCGGTTTGTCGGCGGGCAAGCAGTACAGTTTCGGCATCACGGTGACGGACACCGCTTCAAACAACGCCTCGCAGCCGCAGACGTTTTCGATCGCGGTAACTGGCGGCGTGCCGACACCGGATCTGACCATCGTCAAGACGCATACGGGGCAGTACCAGCCTGGGCATGCCGACACCTATGCCATCACGGTGAGCAACATCGGAACGGGGCCGACCGGCGGGACGGTGACGGTAACGGAGATGGCGCCCGCGGGGTTCACCGTGGCATCGATGGCCGGGACGGGGTGGACGTGTCCGGCCGGAGGCAGCACGTGTGCGCGGGCCGATNNGGCAGCGCGGGATACATCCAAGGGGTGCCGGATGTGCGCTGGGACGATAACGACCTGGCATGCATCAAGCAGTTCCACGTGAGCGATCTGGAAGTGGTGGACAATTCCATGCTGGAAGTCTCTTCCGTCAGCGGGCAGACGC
>PLRZ01000007.1:8242-10911 GCA_003164075.1 Bryobacterales bacterium
CCATCGTCAAGACGCATACGGGGCATTACGTGCCTGGGCAGACGGACACCTATGCCATCACGGTGAGCAACATCGGAACGGGGCCGACCGGCGGGACGGTGACGGTAACGGAGATGGCGCCCGCGGGGTTCACCGTGGCATCGATGGCCGGGACGGGGTGGACGTGTCCGGCCGCAGGCAGCACGTGTGCGCGGGCCGATGCGCTGGCGGCAGGGGCCAGCTACCCGGTAATCGCCGTGACCGGAAACGTATCGGCGAATGCGCCGGCCACCATGACCAACACCGCGACAGTGTCGGGCGGGGGAGAGACGAACACTTCCAACGACACATCCACGGTGTCCTCCGTGCCGCTGCAGATTACAACCGGCAGCGTGCCCGTGGCCACGCAATATCAGGGCTACAGCACGGCGCTGACGGCAACCGGGGGCACGCCACCCTACACGTGGTCGGTGGTGTCGTCGACCGGGGTCGGTCTTCCGGAAGGAATGAGCCTGAATCCGGCCACGGGCGTGGTGAGCGCCACCCAGGTGAACGGGCAGGGCGGGTACGCCGTCACCGTACAGGTTACCGATAGCGGTACGCCCACCGCCGCGAGCGCCACCGCCGCGGTGAACTTCGGGGTCAACAGCGATACCGGTCTGGGCGGTTGCCAGATGTTTCCTGCGGACTCGATTTACAACCAGCGGATCGACCTGCTGCCGGTGGATACCAATCCGTCGCACCAGATTCCGGCAAGCAACCTGGCGAGCCCGATCCACCCCGATTTTGGGCACGGCTTTTATCCGTCTCCCGGCGGTATTCCGTGGATGCGGGTGCCGGCCAATCAGCCGTTGAGCAACGTCAATCTGGCAAACCCCGCCCAGATCGACGGAGCCGGGACGTACCAATGGCCGTTTCCGGCGTGGCCCAACGCGGTGATCGAAGGGACCTCGTATGGACAGGCGGGCGGCGACCACCACATCTTGATTCTGCAATCCGGCACGAACGATATTAACGGCCCGCAAACCGGGCCGTGTACTTTGTATGAGACCTATCAAAGCACCGCGGCGCCAAGCATGTTCGCGGCGAAGACTAACACGTGGTCCTTGTTGGCGGGTGCTCATTATGTGCTGAACAGCGACGAGATCGCGGTGGCGTCCTTGCTGGGCAGCAATGGCGGAGCGCAGGATTCCGCGGGGATACCGATGGCGCCGCTGCTGCTGCGATATAGCGACGTTCCGCTAGGGGCGCAGCACCCGCTGCGCATGACGTTTCCATCTCCCACCAACGGGTTTGTGTGGCCGGGCGCGAGCTGTTGCGGGTCGAGCGGGCCTCCGGAAGGTCTGCTGTACCGGCTGAAAGCCAGCGTGAACTGGCAGGCGACGTGCCCGGCGAGCGGCAATCCGCAGGCGGCGACGGTGTTGCAGGCATTGCAGCAGTACGGCGCCTACATGAGCGACCACGGCAGCGCGGGATACATCCAAGGGGTGCCGGATGTGCGCTGGAACGACAACGACCTGGCATGCATCAAGCAGTTCCACGTGAGCGACCTGGAAGTGGTGGACAATTCCATGCTGGAAGTCTCTTCGACCAGCGGGCAGACGCAGCCGTACGTGGCTCCGGCGACGCTGCCGGGGGGCACGGCGGGTGCGCCCTACATGGCCACCATTCCGGTGGTGGGCGGGAACCCGGCCACGCGGCAGTGGACATTGTCTTCGGGAACGCTGCCTCCGGGACTCACGCTGGATCCAGCGGCGGGGACCATCGGCGGCACGATCAGTTTGGCGGCGGGCAAGCAGTACAGCTTCGGCATCACGGTAACGGACACCGCTTCGGGCAACGCTTCTCTGCCGCAGACGTTTTCGATGGCGGTGGGCGCGGCCGGCAGTTCGCCGGTGGTCATCACGGCAATCACCAATAGCGCCAGTGGCGCCGGCGGCGCCCTCGCGCCGGGCGAATTGGTCACCATCTGGGGGGCGATGCTGGGTCCGGCGACGGGACTCTCCTTTTCCACCGATCCGGTGGCCACGGTCCTGGGAGGAACGCGGGTCTCGTTTGGCGCGTGGGCGGCGCCCATCCTGTACGCGGGGGCCGCGCAGATCAACGCGGTGGTGCCGTGGGAAGTGGCGGGACAATCGCAGGTGACGGTGGTGGTGCAGAATGCCGCCGGTTCCGGGAGCTTCAACGTGCCGGTGGCGGCTGCCGCGCCGGGGGTTTTCACGTCCAACTCCACGGGCACCGGGCAGGCGCTGGCGCTCAACCAGGACTTTTCGCCAAACGGACCCGCCAACCCGGCCGCGGCGGGTTCGTATGTGACCGTTTACTTTACTGGCGGCGGCGTCACGAACCCGCCGGGCGTCACCGGGTCGGTAACCGGGCTGACCGAATACCTTACCCAGAACGTCACCGCGACGGTGGGCAACGTGCCGGCCACGGTGAGCTTCGCGGGTGCGGCGCCCGGGTTTGTGAATGGCGTCAATCAACTGAATATCCAGTTATCCGCCAGCACGCCGGCAGGGAAGGCGGTGCCCCTGGCGATTACCGTGGGCGGCCAGGCGAGCGCCGCTACCGCGACCCTGAGCGTCGAGTGAACGCAGAGCGGCTATGATCGCGAAACTTCAGAACTCCCGATGTCGGCCGGGGATTTCGGATAGTTGGGGAAAATGGGCTGAGCCATTCCCTTCGATGGC
>PLRZ01000010.1 GCA_003164075.1 Bryobacterales bacterium
GACAACGTGGTGGTGAGCTTGAACGGCAACAACTCCCCACCCGCGTTCACAAGCACTGGCGGACAGTACCTGTTTGCCGGAATGTTTCAGATGACCGGCTTTAAATCCGGCACGAATGCGAATATCGTCACTTTCGTTGTCAGCAACGCCGGCGGCGGCCCGACAGGTTTGGACGTGGCGTTTGCGGATGCCAGCGCTCCGCCATCCGGACCGGCCCTCGCCTTGAACTATCCCGCCTATCCGGATGCCATGACTTTCTCCTCAACCGCCGTGGGAGCCACCAGCGCGCAGACCCTTTACCTCATTAATAACGGGGATACGGCCGCGACGTTCGCCGCCATTGGACCGCCCACCGGCAGCTTCTCCATCGACCCGACAACGCAAAGTTGCGGCGCTCCGCTCGGCGCCGGCTCTTATTGCAGTTTCAACGTAGTCTTCGCTCCCACCAGCGCTACGCCGGCATCTCAAACCGGCACGCTGAAAATATCTCTTCAGGGCCCCGCGTCCACCTATACCGTGAATCTCGCCGGAACGAGTGCCGCCGCCTCCGCCGGTCCCCCCAGTCTTACCTATTCGCCGGCCTCGCTGGTATTTCCCGCGACTCCGATCACCACCACCACCAGCGCCGAACAGCTCGTGGAAATCACGAATTGCGCCGGCTGCATGCCTGCGATTTTCTCGGACTTACTTCTCCCCACGCATTTCACGATTGATTGGACGCCATCCACTGCCGTCCCCCCGCCTAACGGCATCCCCTTCTGCAGTTCGATAACCGACGATCCCACCCACAACCTGGCGGCCGGCGCCTCATGCGTAGTGGGCGTGGCCTTCAAGCCAACCACCGCCACCGTGGTCACCGACAGTTTTGGGATCGACCTGCTGTGCGGCCCGCCCTGCCTGGGGCAGGTTTTCACCTTGCCTTTGATAGGCACCGGTGGAAACGGTCCTGTCCTGATCTTCTCACCGAATCCGATGGTGTTCCCAACCCCGGTTCCACCGGGATCGATCGGCAGCGCCCCGATCGTCGTGACGGTCACCAACACAGGTAATGCAATCGGGACAATCTCCGGCTTGCCGGGCGCTCCGGGGACTCCAGTGACCGCCTTCCACCTGGACGCAACCACTTGTACCCCCAGCATTCCCGCCCCCTCTCCCCCACCGGCCGCCTACCCTACCTGTACGATGACGTTCAGCTTCAGGCCACCCGCCGGTACGCCCGCGGGGGTATTGAAGGCCGATCCGCTGGCCACGCCGCCCAACCCCCTGACTGTCTACCTCGCGCCCAACGATGAATTCGCGTTTTCGCTGAGCGCAGTCGGCACAGTCGGCGCCGCGGCCGCTAACGGCCCGGCCTTCGGCGTGAGCCCCAACCCCATGAATTTCAGCGTGGCCGTCAACGATCAGACGGGAGCGTTGCTCACCATCACCAATAGCGGTAACGCGCCGCTGAACATCACATCCTACACTTTTGGGAGCAGCCATGCGTTCGGATACGGATCGGATTGCATCGGCACCATCCAGCCGGGCGCGAACTGCACGCAGAACGTCACCTTCCACCCCAGCAGCGTTGGAACGGTGACGGATTCCTTCGTCATTCACGACGACAGGGACGTCCCGGCGCTGCAGCAGACCGTTACGCTGATCGGCGTCGGCCTGGGCCCCGCAGTCTCGCTCGACGGCGCCACGTGCCCGCTCACCGCCGGGACCTCCTGCGAGACCCTCAGGATGTTCGCGACCGGCACGTCCGGCGGCACCACGAGCCCGGTCCAGACCGTCACCCTCAAGAACACTGGAACCGCCGACCTTCACATTTACAATGTCCAAGTGAATGGCAGTTCGACCGGTTTCTCGAAGGTCAACGACACCTGCCTCGGCCAAACCATTTCCGGGCAGGGTGGAACTTGCAGCCTCCAATTCACTTTCAACGCCAGCGTCGTCGGACCCTCGCAAACTACCGTCACCATCACCGATGACGCCACCCCAACCACTCAGACCATCACCCTTCTGGGCGGCATCACCGGACCCGCAATCATCGTTACGCCCAACACCAATTTCACTTTCTCCGCCAACGTAAACCAGAAGGTCAGTACCAATATCACCCTGACCAATGTCGGCAGCGTCGACATCGCGATTCAGAATATCAAGCTGGCCACAAACGAGAACGGATTTTCCTTAGGGGATCTCACTTCCTGCTTCAGCCCAGCCCTCGGGGCGGCCGGCAATGCCGGACAATTGGGAGGATCCTGTACCTTCCCCGTCAACTTCGATCCCGCCTCGGCCGGTTCCTTCACAAATTCAATCGTCATCACCACCAATCCGTCACTACCCGTTACGATCACCTTGACTGGCGCCGCCGTCGCCGGGTTTACCGCGCCGCCCCAGCAGTTCTGCCAGGCGGGAGTATGCGTCACAATGAGAGCCTACCGGGACGGTAGCGCCCCCGCTGCCACCGATCCCGTCGATGGCGCCAGCGGCCAATTCTACGAAGACGATCTCGACCTCAGCCTGGGCGGACCGCTCAACCTCCAATTTGCCCGCTTCTACGGATCGGGACTGTCCTCCGGTGCCTTTCAGAGCTCGCTCGGCGTCAACTGGATGAGCAACTTCGATGTCACCATGGCGCTGAACAACAACACCGCCCAGGTGCTTCTCTTCCGCGGTAAGACCGTCAATTTCTCAAATGCCGGCGGCACGTGGACGCTGGTATCGCCCGCCGATATCGGCTATCAATTCGCCGCCGCCGGATCGGGTTATCAGTTCATGAGCCCGGTGAGCGGCCTCGTCTACACCTTCGATTCATCGGGAAGGTTGGCCGGCATTGCCGACCTGAAGGGCAATGCCCTGACGGTTACCCAGGGCCCCAATGGACCCACGTCGATCTCGGACGGCCTCGGCAGAACCCTGACCCTGACCTACTCCGCCGGCAATCTCGCCAGCGTGCAGGACCAGGCCGGGCGCTCCGTCTCTTACTCCTATACCGGCGTCAACCTCACCTCGTCCACCGACGCTCTGAAGAAGACCACCCAGTACACCTACACCACCGCGGGGCCGTTTGCCGGCTTGATGACCAAGAAGCAACTTCCGGTGGGCAACATTCCCACCATCCAGACCTACGATGGTTCCGGAAGGGTGACCGCTCAGACCGATGGCAACGGCAATGCTTTGCAGATCGGCTACGATGGCGCCGGCGGCACCACCATCACCGGCGCACTGGGCGACGTCACCCTGCAAGGCAACAATGCCAGCGGCGATCTCGGTAAGATGACCGACCCCGCGGGCAAATCGCTGAACGTCACCTTCGATAGCGCGGAGCGTCGCACCAGCCTAACCGACAAGCTGGGCAACGCGGCCAACTTCACTTATCACGCTCCCACCGGCAACATCGCCTCGCGCACCGACGAGCTCGGCAACACCACCACATATTCCTACACGGCCCGGGTTCAAGGAAGCTTCACCTACTATGACCTCACCGGCATTGCCTTCCCCGACGGGACCTCCGCCAGCATGTCCTACGATCCGAACGGCAACCTTACTTCCCGCACCGCCGCCGACGGAACCACGGCGACTAAGACTTATGACAGTAATGGCCGGCTCCTCACGGCTACCGACGCCAACAAACAAACCACCAGCTTTGTCTATAACTCCGACGGCACCATGGCGTCCAGCCGGGACCCCCTGGGTAACCTGGTGGCTTACACCTACACTCCGGCCGGTCAGCCCTCCAAGATCACCGATCCCA
>PLRZ01000456.1:0-9244 GCA_003164075.1 Bryobacterales bacterium
ACCCGCCGATGGCGCGCACGTCCCCCGCGCGCAACTGTTCCATCACGTCGTCGAGGATGCCCATCGCCTGGCGGCGCGCGATCCACTCTTTTTCCGACCGCAGCAGGTATCGCTCGGTGACCATTTCGAGAATGGGACCGACATCCTGCGCCATGCCTCCATGCACCAGCACCAGGCTCGATTGCAGCAACTGGCGGGTGGCGGCGGAAATCTCCCCGGTGTCGAAAATGCGGTGGCGCGGCAGCAGACAACCGCGGCTGACGCCGAACTCCGGATCGCCTTCCGCGGCCGCCACGCCGTGAATCAGTTTGATGCCCGGCCACACGCCGCCGGAATCCTGCCAGCCTCCGCCCGAGCCGCCCAGCCATTCGCCCAGGATCGCCCGCGCGGCCACCAGGCGGCGCTCTTCCTCGGTCAACCCGCCCTCCAGCGATTGAATCTGGCCGGTCGAGCGCATACACGCCGCAATCAGGCTGGCCAGCAGCGTAGTGGAAACGGCCAGCCGCGATCCCTTGGGAATACCGTTCACTTTGCTGACGATTTCGATGCCCAGACCGCGCCCGCCGGTGAGCCGCTCCAGGATCTCCGCGAGCGGCTGCGTGGCGCCCTCCATGCCGGGCGGCACCAGGCCGGAGGCGATCACCGCGGCCTTCAACAGGGAGAGATAATCGCGCGCGAAATCGAAGATTTCATCGATGGAAGCGATCTCCGCGGTGGCCTGCAAATCGACGCTCACCAGGCGAAGCACCGGCTGGTCGATGACGCGCAGGTANNGTGAGGTCCATGCGGACGGGCGTGGATTCGCGCAGCAGCGGAAACAGGCCGGCGTCGGGCCGCAGAAGTTCCGGGCGAAGCCGCAGCGGGTAATCCGCCGGATGGCCGATGCGGAACATCCACTGGTTGCCGCGCACCGAGCGGACGCTGTGGCGCACCTGTCCGGCCAAAGTTTGAAAGCCCAAGCCGCGGTATGCCGTGGCCAGCGCGCTGGAGATGGCCGCGCCCGGCCCCGCGGCGGTTTGCGCGGCCAGGAAAATATCGATCGCTTCTTCGAAGCGGCGTTTTAAGAGGTTGGTATAGCCGGCGAAGGGAATGGGCGCGGGAGCGGCCGCGCGGTCGTGCAGGGGGATGTGGAAACGGTGGATGGCGTACAGGAAAAACAGCGCCCGCACGCGTTCGTAGAGGTTGTCGCTCGCGCGGCGGAAGCGGTCGAGCGCCTGGCACTCCTCCAGCAGTTCGGGCAGCGACAGTTCCTGGCAGACCGCGTCGAGCGAGCGGTCGCGGATTTGCGGATCCTCCGCGGTGATGACGGCGATGAGGCGGCTCACTGTTCCGATCCCGCCGCCAGTTCGCGGTCCGCCAGCAATTCCACCAGGAGGGCCAGCACTTCGGCGCGGTCGCGCCCGTGCAATGCCAGGGCCAGTTGCGACGTGAGCAAGCCGTAGCGCGCTCCCATGTTATAGCGCCGGCCGGTATTCTCCATGGCCAGGTATTGTTCGCGGCGCGCCAGTTCCGCCAGCACGCTCGAAAAGGTGACGGGCGCCGCGGGCGAGGCGGCGATGGCGCTGCCGAGCAGTTCCATGACGGTGGGCGTGAGCGCGTGAATTCCAAAAAAGCAGAGATAGTAGCCGGCGCGTATGCCTGAGACCACCAGGCGCTGCTCGGCCTCGGTGGGGGTGGGTTTTTCGATCACGGTATCGACGCGATAGAGGCCGTGCCGCCCTGCCAGCCGATGGGCCGCCACCGCGCCGAATTGCGCCAGCAGCGACTCGCGGGTAGCCTGCACGCCCGACACGGAGCATTCCTCCGCCTGCGCGATCTCCACCACCTGTGCGGCGCTGGGCTTACCGGCGCTGACATAGATATGGTCGCCGACCATGTGCAGAAAGGGATCGCTGCCCACGAAGTCGCGGGCGCAATAGATGGCGTGGCCATAACCGAGAGGCCGTGGCTGCGCGATGAAGCGGACCATGCCGGCGTGGTTGCCGGCGGCCTGTATGTAGCGGCTCTCATCGCCGGGCCACACCACGATGCAGATCTCTTCCACTTTGGCGGCCAGGGCCTGCTCGATCAGAATGCCGAGGACGGACTTCTCGTGGCCGTCGCGATCGACCAGGGTTTGCAGGGGAAGCGCGCGCTGGTCGGGCCCGGCTGCGGTAATTACCGCCTTTTGAAATCGCAAGTTATTCGAGGCTCCTGGACAGACAGTGTAACTAACTGCGGGCAGATTAGGGACGGCTGCGGGGCGGCTGCGGCCTGCAAACCGGTGGTCGCCGCATTACAATTATGATGGCGTATGCTCCGCTGCCACACTGCCTTCTACCTTTCGCGCGGTCGGCGAGATAAGGGTTGCGGATACCCTCGGTGTTTCCGGAGCCGTCACGCAGGGCTTCGATTCCGGATGCCCGGCTGATGGTCGCCGGCGCCATGGAGGATCTAGTCTGGCTCAGTCTAGTCTCTGACCTCGTGAGGCCGCCAGCCTGTTGCATGAAATGACGCGGCGCGGGGCGAAGTACGGCATGGTCACCATGTGCGTGGGCGGAGGCATGGGGGCAGCGGGGATTTTCGAGAATTTGAATTAGAGGCGAAAGAGATGGCAACAAGCAACGCGACGGTAACGGCAAAACGAGTCAAGGGCGGCAGCTTTCTCACCGAGGAACGTCAACCGCAAGACATTTTCACGCCGGAGGATTTCTCCGAAGAACAACGGCAAATCGCCAAAACAGCCATCGACTTCACCACCAACGAAGTGGTCCCGGCGGCTGCGGAGATCGAGGCTAAGAATTTCGCTCTCACCAGGGACCTGCTCCGCAAGGCGGGCGAACTCGGGTTGATGGGGGTGGACGTGCCCGAGGTTTACGGCGGGCTGGAACTGGACAAAGTGACGTCCGCGATCATCGCCGAATCCATGAGCCAATTGGCCAGTTTCTCGGTGGCCTTCAGCGCGCATGTGGGCATCGGCACCCTGCCGTTTGTCTGGTACGGCACGGAGGCGCAGAAGCAGAAGTACCTTCCGAAGCTGGCCNNGCGCGGTGCTCTCCGAAGACGGCCAGTACTACGTGCTCAACGGCGAGAAGATGTGGATCACCAACAGCGGCTTTGCCGATGTCTTCACGGTCTTCGCCAAGATCGATGGGGAGAAGTTTTCCGCTTTCGTGATTGAGCGCGGCACGCCGGGCTTTTCCATCGGCAAGGAAGAACACAAACTCGGGATTCGCGGTTCGTCCACCTGCCCGCTGATTCTGGCCGATTGCAAAGTCCCGGTGGAGAACCTGATTGGCGAAGCCGGCAAAGGGCACCACATCGCCTTCAACATCCTGAACATCGGACGTTTCAAGCTGGGAGCGGCATGCGTGGGCGGCGCGCGGAACAGTCTGGCGAACGCCATCCAGTATGCCAAGGAGCGCAAGGCGTTCGGCAAATCCATCTGCGAATTCGGCTTGATTCAGGAAAAGCTGGCCGAGTGCGCCGCCGGGATTTACGCCGGCGAGTCGCTGACCTATCGCACCATCGGCATGATCGACGCCGCCCTGGCCGACGTCGATACCGGCGCCGAAGGGGCCTCGCGCGAGATCCAGAAGCGCATTGAGGAATACGCCGTGGAATGCTCCATCCTGAAAGTCTGGGGATCGGAGATGCTGGATATGGTGGTGGACCACGTGCTCCAGATCTACGCCGGATACGGCTATGTGGAGGAGTACCCGGCCGAGCGGGCGTATCGCGATTCGCGCATCAACCGCATCTTCGAAGGCACCAACGAGATCAATCGCCTGATTATCACCGGCTGGTTGATGAAGCGGGCGGTGGCTGGGCAGTTACCGCTTCTGGCCGCCATCAAGCAGTTGATGGATGAGGTGATGTCCGGCCCGAGTGCGTCGGAGGAGCGCGAGGGTCCGCTAGCCGCCGAGCACAAGATGCTGGCCAGCGCGAAAAAGCTGGCCCTCTTCGCTGCCGGCGCGGCATCGCAGAAATACGGTCAGGGCCTGGCGGAACAACAGGAGATTATGGGCGCCCTGGCCGATTGCATCATGGAAGTGTACGCCTTGGAAAGCTGCCTGCTGCGCGCCGGGAAGTTGCTGGCGACAAGAGGCGCTGCCGCCGGCAGACAGGCGGTGGCGATGACTCAGTACTACGCCGTGAAGTCCGTGCAGATTGTGGAACTGGCGGCCCGCAAGGTGATTGGAGCGGTCGCCGAGGGAGATATGTTGCGGACGCAGGTGGCGATCCTGCGCCGGCTGGCCAACTACGAGCCGGCGGATAGCATCGCGCTGGGGCGGCAGATCGCGCGTCATGTGCTCTCGGCGGGACGGTACTCGCTATAGTATGTGGGCAAGCTTGCCCAAGCCAGGAGAGAAACGGCGGCGCTTGGGAGGTTCGGTTCTATATCCGCTTTTCGACTTCCCTTATCATCGCTGCATCGCCAGCGCTTGCAGCGAGGTGGCGCGTTCGTCACAGGCGATTGTCGACGCGGTGGCGAGAGTAACGGCAGCCAAATGTTGCCGAGGTGCTTGCGCCGACGCACAAACCAGCGATCGCGCGCCACGGGTGGCTGATGCTAATCGTACTTACTTAGGTAGAGTAGTTGTTCGTAATCGACGAGGCCCAGTCTAATTAAGCTTACGACGTCTTGACAGACGGTGCCCCTCATCGGGTATGTGCGTGCTGTCGGTCTGGTCTGGAATTGGAAGGAACGGTCTCGTGGCCGTGCCGATGTTGCGCCATCGTACGCGGAACTGGCTTGAAGCCAGACCCGCGCAATTAAAGGCTTCGCACCGCCTGAAAGTCCGCTCACTTAGTGGTCGCGTAACACCTGACGCTCATCTATGGCAGCACAAATGACAACCGCCGACCCGCACCGGCAATTGTGCCGATCAGGGGAGACGCTGGCGCCACTTCTCCGGATCCCTGGAGGTGTGAAACACAGCGTATACCGTTGCCGTCGTTTCCGCTAACTCGAAAAAGATGGCGTATGGAAACCGCCGTATCAGGGCCCGGCGGTACGCCTCGTGAACCACAGGATAGATCAGCGGTTGGCGGCGGATTCGCTCGATACACGCATCGAGCGCACTAAGGAACTCCTCGCCCAGGCCCACCCGGCGAGTTTCATACCAGACATAGGCTTGGCGATATCGAGCTCGGCGTCCGGCGCGACAACCAGTCTAACGGCCATGCCGGGCGCGCACCCTTTGCTTCACGTCTTCCCACGACAGTCCCGCGGACGGATGCTTCAAAAGGTTCGCTTTTCTGCGCGCAAGTTCCTGTTTTTGCCAGTCGTGAATCGGCACTGCATCGGGCGTGCCCGCTAGGTCATCCCACAGATCCTCTATCAGTTGAAGCTTCTCCGCCGGGCTCAGTTCAAAGATCGACGGTCCCATATGGCTGATTCGACCCTCCGCCATCTATTCTCTCAAAAACAAGGGCTACTCGGATGGAAAGCTGACAGTACCACTCCTGACACCCCTGTGTGCGGACTGTCCCTCACGCACCCTACTCCTCGGACCTACGCCCCAGCGCCTCTGCCCGGCGAATGGCCTTTTCCGTCAGTTCCCAGGCATTGACGGCCTATGCGGGGCCCTCGCACGCCATGCCCGTACTCGTGCGCCGTTCGGCCTCGTCGAATGTCGCTTCGGCGGGGATTCTCGCCTCGCGCCATCATCGTGCCGCAGAGTGGCCACCACGCCCTTTGGGTTGATCGGAATACACACAGAATTCGAAGTCATACGCGCGCACCCTCCATCGCTGTCACCTGCGCCGCGGCACGGACCGGGCTCTGGACTCCTGATGTCGTGGAATTTGCAGTGAGCCCGCAGGTGGGGCAGGCGGTGCTCGCCTGCCCTCGATCCTATTCGAACAGCGGGTCTAATTCAGTGCGGGCGGGCAGGCGGCACCGCCTGCCCCACCTGCGAAGCTCTCGCCAAGGACAGAAATTGCCGGGCGAGATCAGGAGGTCTGGGGCTCGTGTAAGCAAGCGTTTCCGCCGAATTTTGCAAGTCGCCCTGATCCTGAAGGCTGCGGCGGATTCCTGGCGGAGGGCGCCGAATCGAGCGGGAAGAGTAGGTGGCTGGCTTACGGCCGCGGCAGTGAGCCTCTCACCTTTACCTGGCGGCGCAAGACCGATGAGATCTTCCCGATGAACGGCTCGGATGGGAATAATCGGAGAGTATTACGACGCGATTTGCGCCACGGTGGCGAGGGTCACGCCGGCGGCGCGCATTTCGTCCAGAGCGCTCTCCGATGCCTGGGCGGTGAGCGACTGGATCGCGTCGGTCACCACCGTCAAAGGTTTGCCGAACTGCAGCAGGCCGCGGACGGCGTGGAGCACGCAGATTTCGGTGACTACGCCGTAGACCACGAAGCGATCAGGGTTGAGACGCCGGACGATGGGGGCGAACGTGCGGGTCTGGAACACGTCGACGGTCTGTTTCTCGACGACGATCTGCTGGGCGCCTTCGATCGCGATGTCGCCCTCGCGGTTGGGCACCACCACGCGGCGCCCCAGCAGCGTGGCTTCGGCCTTGTGCTGGCCGGTGGCGCCGGCCACGCAATGACTGGGCCAGGATTGAAACTCGGGATCGTTTTCGGTGTGGGCGTCGACAGTGGAGATCACCGGGATGCCGTGCCGCGCGGCGTAGTGATTGAGATGCGCGAGCGCCGGCACGATGCGCTCGGCGCCGGGGACGTAGAGCGCTCCGGCGGGGAAGAGGAAGTCGAGCTGCGTATCGATGTCGATAAAAACGTCGATAAAAACGTCGATGAAGAGGGCGCTCATCCCAATAAGTTGCGGCGGGTGCGTTCGATCAGCTCGCGCAGTTCGCGGCTGTGAATCACCGGCCACGGCTCCGTTACGTCCAATTCTCGCAGAGCGGCGGGCAGTTTCGCGAGCGATTCGGCGGCGCGCCGGCGGGCATGGTCGAGCGAAGGGAGCGGTTCGATGAGACGGCCGCCGAGGATGATAGGCCGCAGGAGCGCTTCCCCGCGGCCGCATTCGCCGGAACGCGCGATGACGTCGCGGGCGGTGTCGCGGAAGATCTGCTTGGAGCCGGGATAGGACGGCTTATCGTCGCTGAATTTGGCGGCAAAGCGTTGGATGCCGCAGATCTCGAGCTCGACGAGTTTGTAGACGGCGCTGAGGACTGGGGAGTCGGCGGAAGTGGCGAGTTGCGTACCGACACCGAAGCCGTCGATGGGCGCGCCGGCGGCGAGGAGGTCGCGGATGCGGTACTCGTCCAGGTCGCCGCTAATCATGATCTTGGCTTCGGCATGCCCGGCTTGATCGAGGATGGTGCGGACCTGGCGGGAGAGCGCGAGGAAATCGCCGCTGTCGAGGCGCACGCCCCAGAAGGGGGCGCTGGTTTGCGCGGCGCGGAGAGCTCCCTTGATGGGGTCGTAGGTATCGATGAGTTGCACCGCGGAATCGCCGAGAAGGCGCTCGAGTTGGCGGAAGGACTCGGCCTCGCCGGAGAACGACATCACCCACGAGTGCGCCACGGTGCCCATCACGGGAATGCCGTAGCGGAACCCGGCCAGCGTGTTGCTGGTGCCGGCGCAACCGCCAAGGTAAGCGGCGCGCGCTCCCAGGACGCCCGCCTCGGGAGTGTGGGCGCGTCGCGTGCCGAACTCGACCACGTCGCGTCCGCCGGAGACTTCGGCGCAACGGGCGGCCTTGGTGGCGATCAGAGATTGGAAAGACAGCGTGGAGAGCAGGTAGGTCTCGGGGATCTGGGCTTCGACGAGGGGAGCCCGCAGAGTCAGCATGGGCTCGCCAGCGAAAAGCGGCGTGCCTTCGGGAACGGCGAAGAGATCGCCCGTGAAGCGGAGGTCGCGCAGGTAATCGAAGAAGGCGGTCGACACGTGCTGGAATTGCGGGAGCGAACGGAGGTAGGCGATTTCGTCGGCGGTGAAGGACAGGTTCAGAAGATAGTCGACCACCTGCGGCAGTCCGGCGGCCAGCACGAAGTTGCGGTGCGGAGGCAGGCGGCGGATGGAGAGTTCAAAGACGGCGCGCTCGGCGAGTTTGCCGGCTTCAAAGTAGCCGGCCGCCATGGTGAGCTCGTAGAGGTCGGTGAGGAGCGCGTTCATGTCTTCTCTTACGGCAAGCTAAACCATGCCCCACCACGGCGGTGAGCTACTTTTTCTTCACGGGCTCGGGGGCGGCTTCCTTGATCGCGGATGCGGCGGCTTGGAGGTCGTCTACAGGCTTGGCGTCTAATTCATAGATGCTCGGCTCGCCTTCGCGTTGCGCGAAATACTGGCTTCCTTGCTTGCGGATGGTCACCTTTTCGACCTTTTTGCCGCCATTGGAGGTTACCGTCGCCTCAAATACCGGGTCGCCAGCCGATTGGTCGGCGAATTTCGTGGCGGCCAGGTCGCGCAGTTTGTCGATCAGGGATTGGACGGCGGTGTTATCCATCGTCCTGGCGCCGGACATCCACTTATCGCCACTCTTGATGTACGTGGCGCCCTTCAGCTCGATTTTGGTGGGGTCGCTGAAACCGAAATCGAAGAGCTTCTTGTTGCGGAAGTCGTCGATGCCCTTGTCGAGAGCGTCGCCGATGTCGGCCGGGACCTTGAAGATGCCTTCGACCACGGAACTCTTGGCGTAGTAGTTCTTGTCTTTGTCTTTGTGGACTTCGAGGGTCTGGTCGCCGCTGGAATCGCTGACAGTGGCGACCGCTACTTTCGTGCCGGAGGCGTATGCCGCGGCGGCCTTCTTGGCGTCGTCATCGGAGACCAGCGGATCCATCTTGGCGTCCTTCAGCTTGCCGACCAGGGAATCCACTTGTGTGGCGTCGGCGCGCAGCGGGCGCGGTTTGAGGATCTGCCATTCGCTCTGAGCATTCTTGCCGAATTCGACGGGCACGCCCTTGGCGGCGAGTGCGACGCGGGTGATCTTGTCGGAGTCGAATGTGAGAAGGCGCTTATCGCGCAGGTCGTTGACCGTCTTATCGAGGCCCGTCTTGACGTAGCTGGCAATGGTATAGACGCGCGAACTGTCGGGCAGCTTGGCGTAGTTGCCGGAATTGGTGGGGGTGGCATCGCCGACAATTACGCCCGCAGTCTTACCGTCCTTCTTAGTGATAGCGATGTCGAGGGTGGGCACGTCCAAGCCGTACGGCTTGAGATCGGCGGCGCTCTCCTCAATGGTCTTGTCGGCGGTCAGGGCAGAGAGGCTGGTGACCATGGAAGTGACGGTGTCCTGGTCAGCCGCCAGCGCGCTGGGCTCGACGATCCGCCATTTGCCGTCGAC
>PLRZ01000456.1:9351-11624 GCA_003164075.1 Bryobacterales bacterium
GCCACCACGCCCACCGGGAAGATCACAAAGCTGAGCCAGAAGATGGATCTCATGTTCCCGTTGGTGATGTTCAGCGGACGGTCTTCGGGCGCCTTGGGACGGATGGAGATGAGGTCCTCATCCGACGACAGCCAGTTAATCATGTTGGCCAGCAGGTCGCGATTGGCCAGGGAGCGGGAGCCGAGCATGCTGTTCTGGGACCACAGCGAGGTGCCCACTACGATGAAGCGGCCGGGCGTGGCCCCATTGTAAGTGCCGGCAACGGCCAAGGTAAGTGGGCCTTTGGTGCCTTTCTTGGGGTCGATTGCACCGCCCGGACCGATACTTGTGACGGCCACGCTATCTTCGGTGGTTCCGAATAGTTTGGAGATGGTGGTCTTATCGCCGGACTTGGTGGTAAGGGAACGGGCCAGCGGAAACGCCGTGGGCTGGCGGGTCAGCGGCTGGGTGATGGGGTGCGATTCGTAACTGAGGATCATCGGCACCTCCGGAGGCAGGCGGAGGAGTTCGCCCACGCCGCTGAGGTCCAGGACCAGGTCCTTATTGACGGTGACGCCCCAATCTTCGAGCAGTTTCAGGAACTCGGCATTCTCTGCCGGAGGCTCGTCCTTGCCGAGGCGCACCACGTCGTCGAGCATGATGAGTTCGCGGCCGCCACCTTCTTCGTAGGACTTGAGGGCGGCAACGGCGGAGGGGGAATAGTCGAGCTGTGGGCCTCCCACGAGGAGCACGGTGCAGTCTTTGGGAATCTCGACGGAGACCGCGGCGGGCGCCTGGCCGACAGCGATCGGCTTGCTGGCGTCGGGTGCGGCGGGAGTGAGATTGACCGTCTTGACGGTGTAGTTATCCCGCTCCTCCAACTGTTTCAGGAAGGAGTAACCGCCGTTGCCTTCGTCGTCGATGCGGTGTTCCCCGGCGGCGTTCAGGACGCAGACATTGCGCGAGCCGGACTTGAGCGAACGGATCAGCGCGCCGGTAACTTCTTCCTCGGAAAGGCTCTTGGCGGCTTCTTTGCGGACGCCGCTATCCACCACGATGGGGGCATCGGCGCGGAAACCAAGGGCCTTCGCCTGGGCAGGCTTGCGTTCCGGGTCGATGTATTCCACGTGGAATCTGGGGGAGAGCGCGGAATAGCGGTCCAGAAGGTCGCGGGCGCCGGTGAAGGTTTCGTTACCGCCGAAGTAAGTTACGTGGACATCGTGTTTCAGATCGTGGACCACTTTAATGGTCTGGTCCGCGAGGCTGAATTGCTTGTTGGCGGTGGAATCCCACGACTTATCGTAGCGGTTCGCCAGGAAATTCACGCCGCCCAGGATCGCCAGAACTACGGCGGTGTAAGTGACGGCATAAGACCAGTACTTGGTTTGTCTTGCTTGGATCCATTTAGCAGCCATGTTAGGACCTCCACCGCAGCGATTCCATGGATCGCTCAGTCAGGAAAAGAGAGAAGAAGATCATGGAAAGATAGAAGACAATATCTTTGGAATCGATCACGCCTTTACTGAAATTCTCCATGTGGGTGACGATGGACAGATAGTTGATCACCTGCGAGAAGCCGCCGGCGTCGAAGGCGGTAAACCAGCTTAACAACCAGAGCAGCAGGCAGATAAAGAAGGTGACGCCGCCGGCGACGATCTGGTTCCTGGTGGTGGTGGAAATGAAAGTCCCGATGGCCAGCAGGCAGGCGCCTTGCAGCAGCAGCCCGAGATACGCCACCAGCACCGGTTTGAGATCGGGTTTGCCCCACATGAAGAGCATGGCGATATTGAGGACGGACATCCCCAGGACGCACATATAGAGGAGCACTGCGCCCAGCCATTTGCCGAGGATAATCTCAATATCCTTGATGGGCGAAGTGAGCAGCAGCTCGATGGTGCCGTTGCGCTTCTCTTCGGCGATGAGCCGCATGGTGATCATGGGGATGAGGAAGAGCGCGATGGTGCCGGCGAAGCCCAGCAGCGGGCGAATCACCTGGTCGTTGACGCTCATGGGCTGCTGCTGGCCCATCATCTGGGCGCGGAAGCCGAGCTGCACCATATCGCGGGTGGCCGTATAGAATCCGAACCCGAAGATCAGCGCGAACAGAGCCATGACGGCATAGCCGATGGGCGAAACGAAATAGCCTTTGAATTCCTTGCGGCAGATCAGGAGCACGTTTTTCATTGCTTGCCTCCTTCTTGAGCGGCGAGTTCCGCCGGCGCCGCCTTTTTCTTTTCGGTGCTGGTGAGTTCCAGGAAGATGTCCTCCAGGCTGAGGCCGACGGCGCGAAGCTC
>PLRZ01000456.1:11633-11871 GCA_003164075.1 Bryobacterales bacterium
CCGGAGACTTGCTCCAGGCGTCCCTGCACGTCGCTGGGATTGGGAGTGCCGTTGGCGGACTCCACTTCGAGCGCCACGGATTCGGAGCCGCGCAGCCGGTTGGTGAGGTTGGCCACCGAATCGATGGCCACCAGCTTGCCTTGAGAGATGATGATGACGCGCTCGCAGGACTGCTCCACTTCGGTGAGGATGTGGGTGCTGAGGATGATGGTGTGATCGCCCGAGAGGTGCTTCAGCA
>PLRZ01000456.1:11963-12394 GCA_003164075.1 Bryobacterales bacterium
TACTCGTCGACCTCCATTTCCGGATAAACGGGAGGTGTTTCGGGCAAGTAGCCGATGCGCTTCTTGACCTCCATGGGGTTCTCCAGCACGTCGAATCCAGCGACGTTGGCAGTACCCGAGGTTGGCGGCAGGAAGCACGTCAGGACGCGCATCGTGGTGGTTTTGCCGGCGCCGTTGGGGCCGAGAAAGCCGACGATTTGTCCTTTTTCGACCTCGAAAGAGATGTTGTCGACAGCGACAGTACGAGCGTATCGCTTGGTGAGACCCTCGACTTTTATCATATGTTGTGTCCCAGATTGGAGCAGATGACAGATGTCATTTCGGACGTAAGCAGGCGCCTCCCAGGGAAGTGCCCAAAAAGGTATCGATTGAATTCTCATGATACGGAGCCGGGGGAAGGCTTGTCAAATCAGCGCAGAAGGGGGAGGGCC
>PLRZ01000456.1:12475-13189 GCA_003164075.1 Bryobacterales bacterium
GGCGTGGGCAGCGAGAAGGCCTTCGAGTGCTTAACCGGATTGGGGGGAAGTAGCGAAATAGACTGGTGGGGCAGGCAATCTTGCCTGCAGCCGCCTTTCCAGGCGGCTTTTCGGGCGGTCGGCAAGCGTTCGTGTCCCGAAAGAGCCGGCTGAAAGCTGGCTGCAGCCGAGATTGGCTGCCCCACACGCAATCCGCCCCCCCATTGCCCCAAAACGGATCAGCACCCAAGGCCTTCGGCTTTGCCGACTTCCACTGCGGCACTGGCGCTGACGTGGGGCTGGCGGTCGAGGAGCACGTCGAGAACGACGTTGGTATCCAGCAGGAGGCGCTTCTTCAAAGGTACTTCCCGACCAGATGTTTGCGATAGGCCTCGGTGCCGGCCTTCTTAAGGATGCCTCGCAGGGAAGCGACTACCGGCGGCAACTCAGAGGGCGGAGCCGGTTCCGAGATGGAGGCCAGGTAAGCTTCCACCAGGCGGGAGACGGACACTCCCTGCCGTTTGGCGTAGCGCTTGGCGCGAGAGACCACGGCGGGGTCTACGCTCAGCGTGAGCTTGCCGGTCATATACGTATAGTATCGGTGAATGGATACGTATAGCGAAGAGATGCCGGGTGGTAACTTGCTAGTCTGAAGAATGTGAGATCCGATATCCCGCGTGCGGGCATGACCCGCCGCCTCTTTCAATCCACGCTGGCGGGCGCCGCGATGGCCTC
>PLRZ01000087.1 GCA_003164075.1 Bryobacterales bacterium
TACCGGTACGGGCGGCTTCCACGATGGTCTTCGTCACTTCGTCCACGCGGCCGTCGGATACCACGACCTCAACTTTGACTTTGGGCAACAGGTCCACCGTATATTCCTGCCCGCGGTACACCTCTTTATGGCCCTTCTGCCGTCCATGGCCGCGCACCTCGGAGATCGTCATTCCCTCGACTCCAATGGCCTGCAGCGCTTCCTTCACTTCATCGAGTTTGAACGGTTGAATGATTGCCTCTATTTTTTTCATGGCGGAATCTCAACTGATCTTAGCAGTCCCGCACCGTTTCCGCGCCTCGCGTGCCGTACCCCACGCGGGCATGGGTGAATAAAAAGCGAACACTGGTACCCGGAGAATAATTGCGTGGGACCGTTTCTGACATTGTGCATCATGGGGTGGCCGGTCCCGAAGACGGAAGTTTCTATGGATCGGATTGCAAATGCTTATGGTGGGAGGGGGGCGATCACAGGCCGTGCTTGTAGATCTCGCCACGGGGGCCAATCTCCGCAACGATGATGTCGAGGCCCTGTACCTCGAAGAGGATCCGGAGACCCCCGACCCTGGCCGATCTCCGGTCGTTCCGGCCCTTCAGCGGCTTCAGGTATTTCGCGGCCCGCGGATATCGAAACCCGGTAGCCACTCACTCAATAGATCGAGTCCGGTGGAACGGTCTCGCCCCGCTGGTGCTCCTCCATCGCGGCGGACATAAGGTCGTCAAGTTGCGGGTCCGGCATGGACTCCAGCGCCACCATGCAATCCTTCACCTGCTCGTTGCAGGCACGGCGAACGTGGCGCCGCACGCTCCGGCATCCCTGACCAACCAGGTGAGCGGATCGGGCGGCGCCGCAGCCAAAATGAACCAAGCCGGGTGGAAACAATGAGGAATATGTCTCGCCACCGGGGAGGACTCCGGCGATTCGTCATACCTAACTCAAGCGTTCGCTGGACGACACCGGCCATTGCGAGGCTTCACAACCCGCCCGGACAGCCCGACCTTCTTGCTTTCCCCGATTGGAGCAGAGGTAGGTTGGACGGCGAGCAACTTCTAGCTAGGGTGCGGGGGGCGCGGCTGGCAATTTGATTTCCTTCAGTTCCCCATTAATCTCTTCGTAGTTCTTGATGACAGTCGCTAAGAGTTGGCAGAGATTTTTTGCCTGATGCCAGGGAACGCGGATCGCTGCTTTTTCCAATACGACTCCGTGCTGATTTATCCAGGATGGATCCGCCTCATTAAAAACCTGCATCAACTCCCCAAATCGGATGCGAACGTCGTATAGGGTCCAGTCCAAATTGACGATATTCGCATAGTCCGTGAAGACTCCACCTTCGGGTTCTTCGATCGGGACAGTCGAAAGATCAATGCGTGAGCTTGCTGGCGCCTCAGCGCTGCTGCGCTCAGAATCAGTTGCCATGAATGCCTCCTACTAGTGCGGTTGAACTGTTATTTCCCATATGTGTGGTCCAGGGAAGCACTTCAGAGGTGGTGTTCCCGACCCCAATAACAATCCTAGATTGGTAACCCGGCAAATTTTGCGACCGGGTTAATTGGGGGGACTGACTGCGCCTTGTGCGATGACGATGAGTAGGTGTAGGTGTAGGTCTAGATCGCTTACGGCGAATTTTACGTTTCGCTTCAATCGTTCCACAGAATTCAGGGTCTTTGGAAAACGGTCTCCTCTGAAGCGATTGGCGACCGAAGCTCGCCACCTCTTTCCACAATGTTCCGAACTCCTCAAATGAGACCCGAAGCCGCAAATCGAGAGCTTGCGCAACGCGACGCAGTGCAGCGATGCTCCAGCCGGCATAGTTTGCGCTTTCTAGGCGAGAGATGCCAGCCTGCTTCGTCCCGATTTTCGCCGCCAGTTGCTCCTGGGTCATCTCTTGCTGCTCTCGCAGCACCTTAATCTGCGTGCCAATACTCAGGTTCAACTGCTCATCGGCGTACGCGTGGCGGTATTCGCTATCTTGCAGGCTGACGCGCAATTGCTGACGTAAAGTCATGGTTAACTCTTCTGTGGACCGGATCTGCGACGACACGGTCTCTATTCTCATCGGCAATTCCTATAGCGTTCGGGGGAACAAACTTGCGATCACGCTCAGTGGCTCCGAAAAGCAGCGTGAATTCGCCATCCATGACCACTGGCCCCCGGCACAAAAGAAGACGCGGAGCCACACGCCCATTTAAACGAATCTTCTTAATGTGTCGCGACGGCGTATCCGATAGCAGTTCGCTCGAAAGGTTCGGTCCATTGTCCTGAAGTGCCTGAAGTTTTCTATCCATTCGCGCCCGGTCTGGTTTTTGCAGATCATTGAGCCAATTGAGAATGATGTTTTCATTCCGAGCATCGCGATAATCGAATAGCCGCCACTTCGATGGTATCACAGAACTGTTATGCTGGCGCACTTGTGGGTTAATCACAGATCCGTTATGATGGGCTGGAGAAGACGAAAAGGCCAGCCGATCAACCGCTGGCCCGTCCTCGGAGGGCGACTAGCCGGTTGCTGGTAGCGGACTTAAAACCCGCGAACAATCCTGCCAGGGATAGCGGTTCGACTCCGCCGCCCTCCGCACAAATCATAGCATTACACACTTGCGAAAAACATACAAGATCATCAATTTTGGATTGCCGCTAGCTCACGGCGAACGCCTTGGCGTGTGGGCCTGCCCGGCCCACAGCCCCAACTTCCCCGCGCTATTCTCTCTGAACAGGCCCCCGTTGTTAGCGCCGGAATAAAACGGCGCCAGTTTGGCCGGTTTTGGCGCTGCCACGACCGCCGACAGGTGCCCACAGGCACACCTCAACACAGGTGGCCGGACAGAGCGTCGGCAACCATGAGCCGAGTTTATTCCTTGCTGGAAGAGATCAAGCCATGCATCATCCCTCCCGCGCCGCAGCAGGAGTTGGAGCGTTGGAGAACCGGCAATGGCGGGCATGAGGTCGGTCGCAGCGACTACCAGGCAGGAGCCTTGGTTGGGGTTGTTGTGTCGACATCGCGATACCCGACTTTGCAATGCCGCCAGCGAGCTGGCTCTTCTTCCACGAGGGCATGAACAGTTGGCGCAGATCGCAATGATAGCCCACGTTTGGCCGCACATCCAAGCAGATTTAGAGTCTGCTATAGAGTACCTACCGCGTCCTCGCCAATGGGCACCCCACTGCATCGGCACCGTTGGCGCCGGCCGACACCGGCTGAAATGGCGCCATTTCTCACCGGCCCTAACACCCCGTCTCGGATGTAGCGCCGTACCATCTGAACGGACCGATCAATGCCCGGTCTGATTCATGATCGACGGTTCTGACGCACACCCGCGATTGCTGCGCTGGTATTCCGGGCGCGCGGAACGGAAGACCAGCCGGGACCATCCAGGCAGCAAGAGTGACGACGTTCACGTTGGCTACGCTTCCCCGCTGGCCGCCACCGTGCGTTCCTGGCGGCACGGGCGCGCAGCGGCCCGCCGGTGGACGCTCACGTCCTGGCGCGCTCCGGCGCGTTCCTAGCCGCCCCGCGGCGCGCCGGGCTGGGCTTTCACGTAGGCGGTGCCCACCGCACCCGGCCCGCCACCTTTGCCAGGATCGCCACGATTTCCACGTTCGTCCATATATAGGAAAAAACACGTTTTTGTGGAGGACAATCACGACGAACTCCACGCGGTGACCGCGCGGGGCTATGGTCCATATCTATGTCCTGGACTATGAAATCGTCAAGGCACTTTCGAGGCATACAAAAGGCGAAAGGCACAAATAAGGCACAAATCACCTGCGTGCAAGTCTTTTGTTTTCAGTGGGAGTGTCCGTAAGTCCTTGATAAATTAACCGTGTCAAGATAGCGTTCTAACCAGCCGAGCTGCTGGCCGGGTGAGCGTCTGTTGTGGACGAAACAGGCTCTTCGGAACTTCAGTCCCAGCGCAGCGGAGCAGCTTCCTGAATCCCGTTGGCGTCCGTTGAAACACCCGGAATGCACAGTTGCCGGNNACCACCAAATGGCATCGAGGTCTTCCACCGCCTGCGGCGTGAATCGAAACGGCGCATTCATCCCCGCCGCTTCAACCGCTCGGTGCGCCGTTCCCGCAACATCTCAACCGCCGCATCGCCAATCGAGCAATTCGCCGCGCTCGGCCTGAGCGAAGCCTTCCTCGATATGGGCGGCGATCGCCCCGCGCTGTTCGAACATCCAGTCTTCCAGATCGAGTTGCTCGCGGATGATCTCAAAGGCTTGGTCGAGAACCTCGCCGGGGTTACGATACGCCCCGGAGCGGACAGCCAAGTCGATCACGCGCTGCTGTTCAGGTTTCAGGTCGATTGTCATGGCGTGTCCCCCTCCGAGTAAATTCGCTGTCCTGACTGGCCTGCCAAGGTCCCAGGGAATCCGTCGAAGATCATCGGGCACTTGGACGGCGACCCCATGTCCTTCACCCTACCCCATCTCAGGGACCCGGTCAAGGAAACAGGCCGCGGATCGACCACGCCCGGAGGCTGATCGACGACGGCCCCAGTCGGGCTCCCGTATCTCAGGCCTACCACTCTACGACCCGCCCCTGCCCATCGCCAGAGCGCTCTTAACCACTGCCGCCCCTCCCGCATTCCCTCAAAAGGTCATGGAACAGCTCCTGACCGTTGAGAGTTTGTGCGCTTGAGCCCCGCCAGAATCATTCGAGGAAGCGCTGCCCCTGCCCCGTCGATCAGCGCCAGCACGTGTCGCTCCGCGGAAGGCATCGCCAGTACGAGCGCCATCGCCGGAAGATTCACACCGTGTCCCAAGGGTTGACGACGCTGACACCGAGGCCCGCGAAGTCTTTCATGTTTCGCGTGACCACAGTGAGGCCATGTTCCAGAGCGGTCGCCGCGATCAAACCGTCCGCCATGGTAATTTGCCGTCCACGGAGGCGTTGTTCGGCTGTCAGTGTCCCCCAGTGTTCCGCTATGTTCTCGGTGACGGGCAAAATCCGCCCTTGAAACCAAGGCCTCATCACGCCATCGAACCATTCACGCAGTTCCGTTCTGCGCTTGCCTTGCGGAAGTCCGGCAATGCCCTTGCAAATTTCTCCTATCGTCACGACGCTCGTGTAGACGTATTGCCGCCCTGCGCGAATCAGAACCTTCTCCACCTCTGGGTTCGGAACGGGCTTGGTCAGTTCTGAAGGAAGGTTCGTGTCTACAAGATCCGCCGTCATAGGACGATCTCGCGGCCATAGTCTTTATCCCGCTCAAAATCCATATTGAGACCTCGGAACGGAGAGTTTGCAAACAGTTCGACAAGATTCCCGGGTTCGCTAGCGGGGGCGGGGGCTTGCGCAGCTTGCTCCGCCGCCGGCGGTTCCGCGACGTGAGCTTCGCGCACGACAACCTGCTGCACATAATCCTGAAGCGACAGGCCGCGAAGCTGGGCTTGGGCCAGAAGGACGCGTTCGATTTCGGGTTGAAGTTCAACGGTGATCGTCATGGCGTACTCCTTCGATGGCTGTTTCCGTTCCCTACCTGTCCTCACGCTACCTCGTCACCTCCACGGCAGTCAAGCCTTTAGCCACACATCTGTCCTCTGTGTCTGGTAATAGATGGAAAAGCCCTAGAATGAATGATCCACATCTAGCCCCAGTCGAGACTCCCGTATCTCGGGCCGACCTCTTTACGGTCTGCCTCAATGAAGCCAGCTCACCGCAGCCCGCTCCCCTGCCCAGCGATCAATCGCTGCCCCGTCCATCGCCGCACGTGATCGCCAGACCGCTCTTAACCGCTGCCGCCTTGCCGCATTCCTGCAAAAGTTCATCGAACAGTTCCTGACGGCAGTGAAAGTTCGTGCGTCTGGGCCGCGCGAGAATAACTCGGGGAAGCGCCACGCCGCGCACACCCCCGCTTCGGCAAACACCGGAGCAGGTGCAGTTCCGGCGAAGACCTTGCAGGCACGCCCGCCCTTGCCCGAACACCCGTCAGAACCGTCGTTCCAGGACCTTTTTCAAGTCGCGCTTGCCGTGCAGGATAGCGACGATTTGCAGAGGAGCCGTATCGGGCCGATAGACAATCACATAATTGGAGAATTTCGGCAGCGTCCAGAAGCGCACGGGCAGGGCCGTGATGTCCTGCCGCTTGGTCCCTATCAGGGGATGCTTCGCCAGCCGCCGGCAGGTCGCGACGATTTCCATTTCCACGCGATCGGCAGCGTCCCGGCTGTCTTCGGCGATAAACCACCAAATGGCATCGAGGTCTTGCACCGCCTGCGGCGTGAATCGAAACGGCGCATTCATCCCCGCCGCTTCAACCGCTCGGTCCGCTGTTCCCGCAACATCTCAACCGCTGCATCGCCGTCGAGCAATTCGCCGCGCTCGGCCTGAGCGAAGCCTCTCTCGATGTGGGCGGCGATCGCCTCGCGCTGTTCGAACATCCAGTCTTCGAGATCGAGTTGCTCGCGGATGATCTCAAGGGCTTGGTCGAGAACCTCGCCGGGGTTACGATATGCCCCGGAGCGGACAGCCAGGTCGATCACGCGCTGCTGTTCAGGTTTCAGGTCGATTGTCATGGCGTGTCCCCCTCAGTGTAAATTTGCTGTCCTAACTGGCTGGCCAAGCTCTTAGGGAATCCGTCGGAGATCATCGGGATTTGGACGGCGAGCCCCATGCCTTCACCCTACCCCATCCCAGGGACCCGGTCAAGGAAACAGGCAGCAGATCGACCGCGCCCGGAGGCTGATCGACGACGGACTTAGAGCCGTGGCCGCGGCGATGGAGGAGTATCGGCGGGGCGAGGTGCTTTAGGCATTGCCGCCATCCCGCCGGTGTTTCCTGAGCATGGTTTCGAGCAGAGCCTCCGGGCTTCGGAACGTTGTTAGCCGCAGTCGCCGTGCCGCCTCCGTGAAGTCGACGAGCCCGGATTGCGCGGCGATTTCGAGCAGGCCCAGAGTGCCGGTGACGCGTAGTCCGTGGTTTCGCGCAACTTTGACGCCCTGCGTTCGTCGATCAAAACCAGGTCGGCGTGGAGGGAGATGGCTAGAGCGATCACGGCGGCTTCGCCCCCATCAAGCGTTGTCGGCCCAGGGGCGGGCGTTTCTTACGATCTCCAGCCAGGCCGGAGGGCTTCCGATCCATGCGGGCACCGCTCCGGGAGCATCGATATCGTGGAGTTCTTCCTTCACGGCGGCCGGAAGGATCACCCGCTGAAAGATGCGGGGAAGCGGATCAATGTGGCCGATCAGGATCAAGTAGTTAACGGGCCCGGTATCGGCGATGACCAGTTGCAAGAACCTACGATCCCAAGCATGCTTTCAGGTCCGCGATATCGCGCTCGACATCTTCGAGCGTCACGTCTTCATAGATGCCATGAGACTTCAGGAAACCGTCCATTTGGATACGTGCCAAGCCGAGCATGCGGCGGAGTTCCGGTTGGGTGATGTGCCCGCCCTTGAATTCTTCGAGGGCGAAGGCTTCAAGCGCCCGACGTGACGGGTCTCCCGTCGCGGCCACGCGGCTGGCCAGATCATCCGGGATTTGAAACGTCACTTCCATGAGCCCACCCTACAGCGGCCTGTCCCTTGAGTCAAGCCTTTGGCCACACATAAACCTCCTCTATGTCTGGCAATGGCCAACAACCGGCTAAGCCACCGGCCGGGCCGTCCCTCGTACGATAAGCTGAAGTTGGATGTGCCCATGAGCAGAGAATTCGTCGAACGGCGGGATGGCAGCCTCTACCTCATCGGGAGTCGTGTGCCGCTGGCCCACCTCGTGCTGGAGTTTCAGCGGGGCGAACTCTCGGAAGCCATTCGATCGCATTATCCGACACTTAGTCTGGAGCAGGTTTACGGCGCGATCACCTTCTACCTGGGCGCGAAGGAAGAAGTGGAAAAGGACACAGCCGAGCGTGAGCGCGTAGAGGACGAGTTCACGAGGTCGCACCCGGCGCCTCCCCGCCTCAAGGAAAAGTTGGATCACGCACGGCAGCAACTGCTGGCGCGACGAACCTGACGGATGATCCGCTTTTTGGCGGACGCCGACCTCAACCAGGGGATCGTTGCCGGTTGTTTGCGCAGAGAACCCACAATGGACTTCCTCTCTGCGACTGAGGCGAACCTGGAGGGGGTTCCCGGCCTCGAGGTGCTAGCGCTGGCCGCTAGACAGGATCGCATTCTAATACCAGGATCGAGTGGAACCGCGATTCGGGGCTTTGCCATCGGCTAAAAAACCCACGCAGATTCCGGTGACCGATTCCGACCACACGCGCGGCATGGCGTTCGACGCCGCCGTCATGATACCGCGGCTGAAGAAGCGCCGCGTGAGCGTGGACTATCTGGCGCGGCTGGCGGGTCTGATGCGGCCGGATTTCCGGCGCGATCCGGTGCATTTCAAGCTGGTGGCCGTGAGCGTGGCGCGCGCAAGGAGAATAAAGTAGGGCGGATCCCCTGGTCCGCTGCCGGCCCCTTGGCCGGCTTGGTGCGGGCACGCAAGAGCGGGACGAGGGCGTCCGGGCCCGGAGGGCGCCCCGACCTGGGGTCCGCCCTACCAATCCGCAGGATCCTCGCGCGCCGCGATGACTTTCCTGAACCCAAGTTACCAAGACGCCGGCAGCCTCGATGCTTACCCCTTTTGCGCCCTCGGCCGTCCGGGGAACTCCTGATCTTTTTTTGATGTTAATTTACAGAAAAAGGTGTACAATCGACCCGATTCACATCTAGAGGGGAATTTGCTGTTTGGGACCAGTGGCTGTGCCAATGGGGAACGGTGCGGTCCAACTAACTAAGTCGTAACCGAGGCGGACGGGTAACCAGCCTCATCCGAGGGGACACACCAGGCTAGACCAACGTTGAAGGTGTATCCACGCGGCCCCGAGTCCCGATCCACGAAGATCGGGAGGAGGAGAGAGCATGATACGCAGCACTCGTAACAACATCGCCGGCCTCGTCGCGGCGATGTTCCTGCTGGCGCCCTTGGCACTGGCACAGATCACGGTCGGCACGGTGACAGGAAGGGTCGTCGACCCGTCGGGAGCCGTCGTTGCTGGCGCGAAGGTGGCGCTGACCAGCGAGACGCAAGGTACCAGGACCGCCGCGGTCCTCACCAACACGACGGGCGACTACGTGATCCCGAACCTCGCCCCCGACACATACACTCTCGAGACCAGCGCCCCGTCGTTCAAGATCACGCGGCGCACGGGGATCGTGATTACCGGCGGCGATCACGTCGGCGTGCCGCCCCTAACGCTCGAAGTAGGCGCAACCAACCAGGAGGTCAGCGTGGAAGCCCATGCGGTGCTCGTCCAGACACAGAGCGCCGAGCGGTCGATTGCCATCGAAAGCAAACAGATCGATGAACTGCCGATTTCACACGCGAACTTCACGAATGTGGTGCCCCTTACTCCGGGTGTCCAGACCGGCGGCAACTCGGCCGGCGGCACGCGGCTCGGCGGCCAATCCCAGAACAACATCATGATGGATGGCGTCTCGGCCATGGACACTGGCAATAACGGCCAGATGCTGAGCATGAACGTTGAATCGATCGGCGAAGTGAAGATCCTCACGGCGGGGTACCAGGCGGAGTACGGCCGGTCGAGCGGGTTGCAGATCACCACATACACCAAGAGCGGCACCAACACGGTCCACGGGTCGGGCTATGGTCTTTTCACCCGGTGGAACTGGAATAAGAACTCATGGGCGAATGAGTATAACAACGTCCCGCAAGCGAAGACGAAGTCGAGTATCTACGGCTACAGCATCGGCGGCCCGGTTTATATACCCAAGGTATTCAACGGAAAGAACAAGCTGTTCTTCTTCTATGCGCACGAGTTCCGGCCGGCGACCATCGCGATCAACAGCGGCAACGCCATCCAAGTGCGTATGCCCACCGCGCTCGAGCGCGCCGGCAACTTCTCCCAGAGCCTCAATAACCAGGGCGTCCCGATCAGCCCGATCGTCAACTATCAGACGGGTGCGCCTTTCCCCGGCAATATCATTCCCGCCGGCCAATTGTATTCCCCCGGCCAAGCGGTACTCAACCAATACCCGCTGCCGAATATTACGCAAGGGCCTGGCCAGAACTACAACTGGCAGATAAATGCGCCGACGTACCAACAGCTAACCCAGCAGCCCGCCGTGAAACTCGACTACCAGGCGACGGAGAAGCTGCGGTTATCGGCCAAGTACTCCGGTCAGATTGCACGAAGCATTACGACTCCAGGCTATATCCCGGGATTCAACGACGCCTACGTACCCTATCCCTGGATCGCCAACGAAGCCGCGACGGTTACTTACGTAATCAGCCCGACGACGTTCATCGAGGGGACCTACGGGCGGATCGAGAACCAGTTGGCGGGCGGCAACGAGAGCGGCATTCCCACCGACCCTTCCTCCAACCGCCTGACGGCTCTGCCGACCTTCCCGGAACTGTATCCGCAGGCGGGTGTCGTGAATCCGGGATACTATGGCTACCAGGTGCTGCAGGCGACGAAGCCGCAATTCTGGGACGGCAAGTCGCTGAACATGAACCCGACCTTCGGATGGGGCAGCCTCATCTCGACGAATGTTTGCAGTGCACCGTCGCCGGGGTGCCAGCGGTATCCTGGTTACCTGAACATCAACCGGACGCAGGACGTGGCTGCCAACCTGACGCACGTCCAGGGTCGGCACACGTTCAAGGCGGGGGCCTACCTCAACCACAGCTACAAGGCGCAGAACACGGGCGCCGGCGGCATTGCGAACCTGACGTTCCAGGGTTACGTGGACTTCGGCAATAACACCAACAACACCCTCGATAGCGGATTCGGCTTCGCGAACGCGGACCTGGGGATTTTCAACCAGTACCTGCAGGCGTCGAAGTTCATCGAAGGCGATTTCCTCTATAACCAGATGGAGTTCTACATCCAGGACACCTGGAAGGTCTCGAACCGCCTGACACTGGACTACGGGGTGCGGTTTGTGCACCAGCAGCCGCAGTACGACAAGCTCAACCAGTCGTCGAACTTCTTCCCCAACCAGTGGACGGCGGCCGCGTCGCCGGTGCTTTACACGGCCGGGTGCTCCAACGGCGCTGCGACGTGCTCGGGGAACATCCGCAACGCTCTGAATCCGCTCACCGGGCAGATTGTGACGGCAGCGGGTGCGGCCAATACGCAGGCGCTCATCGGGACTCCGGTTCCCGGCGCGGGCAATTCGCTGGACGGCATCGTACAGGCGGGCCACGGGATCGCGGGCACGAACTACGTGTGGCCCTCGATAGTAGTGGCGCCGCGGTTCGGCCTTGCGTGGGACGTTACGGGGCATTCGGATTGGGTGATTCGCGGCGGCGCCGGGCTGTTCTACGACCGGCCGGATGGGAACACGGTGTTCTCAACCCCGGGCAATCCGCCGAGCGCAACCGAGCAGAACCTGCTCGAGGGGCAGTTGTCGACGCTCGGGACGGGACTGAGCCCACAGCCGGTGTCTAGCATGGTCACCTTCCAGTACAACGCGCAGATCCCATCGTCGGTGCAGTGGAACCTGGGCCTCCAGAAATCACTGCCGGGGGATATGGTCGCGGACGTGTCGTATGTGGGCAATCACGGGTATAACCTCATGGGGGCATTCCAGGGCGGCGACCTCCAGAACCTGGACTCCGTGGATTACGGCACGGCGTATCTGCCGCAGTACCAGGACAAGACGCTCGGCGCCAGTACGGTTCCCGGCGCCTCGGCCTATACTTCGAATCTGCTCCGTCCTTACCCGGGTTTAAGCACGATTTCGCAGAACACTACATCCTTCTGGGACACGTACCACTCGATACAGTTGAGCCTGAACCGGCGCTTCACGAAGGGTCTCTTGTTCGGGGTGAATTACACCCATCAGCTCTTCCTCCAAGGCAACACGGGGCTGTTGCAACAAATCCAGCACGCGCCCAACGGGGCGATCTCATACATGTCCGACAACGCGGCGTATCAGAAGCTGAATTCTACTTTGAGCTACGATCAGCCGAATTACTTCGTTGCCAACGCCGTTTGGAGCATCCCGGGCGTTACGAAAAGCGGTGGGTTCGTCCACACGTTGACGCGTGACTGGCAGCTTTCCAGTATAGTGACGCTGCACACGGGGTTGCCCTACACTCCCGGTTACAGCTACCAGTCGAATGGCGGCAACGTGAACATCACCGGGTCGCCGGACTGGGGCGGCAAGGTGGTTATAAGCAACCCCGCCACGCTTGGCAGCGGATGTTCGGGCAACCGGTACAGCGAGTTCAATACCGCGGACATAACGGGGCCGACCTACGGCAGCATGGGCATGGAATCCGGCCGCAACTACCTGCACAACTGTCCGACCAGGGAATTGGACATGAATATCGTCCGGAGGATTTCGATCAAAGAAAGATTCAAGCTCGAGCTCCGCCTGGACGTCTTTAACGCGCCCAACGCCGTGCAGATTAGCTCTATAAGCAGCACGGCGACGTTCAACAACCCGACGGCCATGACGCTGGCGAACAACCAGTACAATGGCACTACACTGAACTCGAGCCGCCTGACACCTTCCACTGCGGGCTTCGGCGCTGCGACCGCGGCCCAAGCGATGCGCAACATTCAGTTGGAGGCCCGGTTCCAGTTTTGATATTGGATGGTGTCGGAGCAGCCTCGGAGCCGAACATTCTCCAGGCTGTTCCGACACTCTCCGGGTATCTGGGCCGGCTCGCGCTCGCAGAGAACGATTCGGGGCGGAGGTCCCAGTCATAAATTCGATGGCGTCGCGCCCAGGGCTTGGAGAGAGCCACTACGCTGCTTGGTGGACTGGTTCATGATGCAGCCGCATCAGTTGCTCAGCCTTCAGCGCAACCATGGCATACGTTCGGCCATCGGCATCGCAGAACTCAACTTCGTAAACACCCGGTGCCCAGTTCTCGACCACAGTTCCGACTTGGCCGCGCACCAATCCCTCTTCGGGCAGGTCGTGGACCAGCGCAACTACGGAGTGCATCTCAATTTCAACCATAACGAAACTTCCTTACTTACAGTACATAACAACTCGTGAGCCGCGGCAAGTCTTCCCCGGTTCGAACGATCCACGTGCTGCGGATCCTTACGGTTCTGTCTTGCCGAACGAAATCGAAATCCACGATGTAGCGCTGGCCGTATGGGTTCGCAACGCCGAGACCCGCCTCACCGTGACGGGCGGCGGCACTCAGGGCCGTCCTGAGATCTTCTGCGTCAGTGCTTCGGATCCCAACGGCTGCAAATACCCGTGCCTTGTTACGCCCACGCGGATGCTGTGAATTCAGGCAGTAATCCTGGAGCTTACGGATATCGACAATGGCCCGGGTTGTTACGGGAAGGGCCGCTTCGTATACTGGCCGTTCACCGCGCAGGAGATGCAGGACTTCGCGCAGTTGCTCGCGGACACCATCCGGGCGCGCATCCAAAGCGGCCAGAACATCTACCATCAGGCGGCGCCGCCCCCAATCCGCATGCGGAGCTGAAATGCGTTCGCAGTCCCGCCCCAACCGCCGTGTCATAATGGTGGCAATGGCGGCGACAGCCGAGGGAACTTCCCGATATCAGTTCAAAGCGGCTCCGTATAGCAGTCACAAACTGCTGCTGACCGAATTTCCCGAACGCGGGGAGGGCCGCCGGGTGCTCGATGTGGGCTGCGCCATCGGATACCTGTCGGAAATTCTGGCCCAGCGGGGATTTGCCGTCACCAGCATCGATTGGCCCAATAGCCCGCACCCTCCCACCGTGGAATTCGCCGGCGCGGACCTCGATAACGGCCTGCCGCCCTTGCGGGGCCAGTTCGAATACATCATTTGCGCCGACGTGCTGGAGCATCTGCGCGCTCCCGTGGAACTGCTCAAGGAGTGCCGCGCGCGTCTGGCGCCCGGGGGCATGCTGGTTGGTTCGCTGCCCAATAGCGGCCACTTTTATTTTCGCTGGAATGTGCTGATGGGCCGCTTCCCGCAACACCAGCGAGGCCTCTTCGACAGCACCCACCTGCATTTCTATACGTGGGCGGGCTGGAAGGGACTGCTGGAGCGCGCGGGCTTCCGCGTGGAAAGCGTGCGCTGCTCGGGAGTGCCGGTGGGCCTGGCCTTTCCGCGATGGGAAGGCTCGCTCGCGGTACGCGCCCTGGAGTGGCTGTCGTTTCAGTTGGCCCGTTTTTGGAAAACGATGTGCGCCTATCAGTTCATTGTGCGCACACGGGCGGAGTAGACGGAATGAGTCCTAACAAATCCAAAGTGGTGGTGGTCATGCCGGCCTACAACGCCGCCAAGACGCTCCACATGACCTACGCCGACTTGCCGCGCGACATGGTCGATCTCGTCATCCTGGTGGACGACGGCAGTTCCGACGAGACTGCCAAAATCGCCCGCGAGCTTGGACTGGAACTCTTCGTTCACGACCGCAATTACGGCTATGGCGCCAACCAGAAAACCTGCTACCGCGAAGCCCTGCGCGCCGGCGCCACTATCGTGGTGATGGTCCACCCCGATTATCAGTACGATCCTACGCTGCTGCCCGAGATCGTCAAACCGATCCAGGAAGACAAGGCCGACGTGGTGTTCGGCTCGCGCCTCATGGGCCTCAACCCCATGAAGCAGGGGATGCCCTGGTGGAAGTACATTTCGAACCGCTTTCTCACCATCGCCGAGAATACCGTGTTCGGGCTGAATCTTGCGGAATATCACACCGGATATCGGGCTTTCCGGCGGGAAGCGCTGGAATCCGTGAACCTGCAGATGGATTCCGACAAGTTCATCTTCGACCAGGAGATTGTGGCGCAACTGGTCAACATCAAAATGCGCATCACCGAGGTCCCGGTGCCCACGCGGTATTTCGCGCAGGCTTCCTCGGCGTCTTTTTTTGCCAGTTCCCGTTACGGTATCTCCATTCTGTGGCTGCTGCTGCGTTACGTTCTGCACCGCTCGGGGGTGATCCACCAGAACCAGTTCGACAGTCTGCAGCGGCGGTACCACAGCGCCACCGAAATCAAACCTCAGGCACACTAATTTGATCGCCCTGCCGAAGCTTTCCCGCAAGAAGGAAATCCTGCTGGATTTCTGCCTGGTGTTTCTCTATACGGCGATGCTCATCCGCCCGTATTTCCGCGCCGAGTACGAAGATAAGTGGCAGTCCATCGAGAGTACTTTTATTTCCGACGCGCACTTCCTGGTGGAGCACTGGCCGCATCCGCAGTGGCAGCCGCTCTGGTACACCGGCACGCGGTTCGATTACATCTATCCGCCGGCCTTGCGCTACGGCGCCGCCATGGTGGCCAAAACTACCGGATTCGCGCCCGCCAAGGCATACCATTTCTACGTGTCGTTCTTTTACGCGTTGGGAATCGCGGGAGTCTATCTGCTGATGCGCGTGGGGACGAATTCGCGCGCGGCGGCGTGGCTGGGCGCGGTGGCCACCTCGCTGATGTCGCCCATCTTCCTGTTCATGCCGCGATTTCGCGGCGACGCCTGGATGTGGCAGCCGCAGCGGTTGGGCGTGCTGGTGAAATACGGCGAAGGTCCGCACATGAGCGCGCTGGCGCTGATTCCCATCGCCCTGGCGTTCGCCTGGCTGGCCCTCGATAAGCGGCGGCCGTGGGCCATCGCGCTGGCGGCGCTCTGCTGCGCGGGCGTGGTGTCCACCAATTTCTATGGCGCCACGGCGTTGGCGGTCTTCTATCCCGTAATGGTGTGGAGTTTGTGGATCACGCGCCTCGAAAAGCGCATTCTGGCGCCGGCCATCGCCATTCCGGTGCTGGCCTGCGGACTGACCGCCTTCTGGCTGGTGCCTTCGTATATTAAGGTGACCACCGAGAACATGATCTACGTGTCGCAGCACGGCACTACGTGGTCCATCTGGCTGGCGGTGGCGGTGACGGTGGTATTCGCGCTGGCCTCCGACTGGCTGGCGCGCGGCAAGCCGGAGCGCGCCTGGGGCGTGTTCGTGGCCGGGTGCGTGGTCCTGTTCTCGCTCAACGTGCTGGGCAATTATTACTTCAATTTCCGCGTGGCCGGCGAACCTCTGCGTCTGCTGCCGGAACTCGACACGATCTACATCATGGCGATCGTGCTGATCCTGAAATGGATGTGGGACCGCCCCGGCATCGCGCTGCGCGGCGTGGCCATTGTACTGGTATTGGCTTCGTTCTATTCGGCGATGGGTTACGTTCGCCACGCCTGGCACATGTTCCCGGTGTGGCCGAATTACCAGAGCCGCGTGGAATATCGCGTAACCGACTGGCTGTGGAAGAATATGCCGGACGCGCGCGTGGCGCCCACCGGGTCGGTGCGCTTCTGGTTCGACGCCTGGCACGACCTGGCGCAGCTCGGCGGCGGCTCGGAGCAGGGTCTGCTGAACAAACAGGTGGAACCGGCGCAGTGGGAGTCCAATCTGGGGCACAAGGGCGAGCCGACGGTTCTGTGGATGGAGTCGATGGGCGTGGACGCGCTTTTCGTTTCCGATAAGCGCTCGCAGGAGTTTTTCAAAGACTTCCAGCATCCCGAAAAAGTGGCGGGACTGCTGCCGGTACTCTACGACGACGGGCAAGGCAACACCATCTACCGCGTGCCGCGCCGCTATCCCGCCCGCGCCCGCGTGGTGGACACGGCAAAGTTCCGCAGTCTGCACGCGCAGCGTTTCAACGACGACGTGGAATACCTGGGGGCCTACGCCGACGCCATCGAAAAAGGCCCCGACGCGCCACCTACCTTGACGCGCGACGGGCCGGATGCCATGCTGGTGCACGCAAGAGTGGAGCCCGGACAATCCATCGTGGTGCAGGAAACTTACGATCCGGCGTGGCAGGCCACCGAGGGTGGACAGACACTCGCCGTTCGGAAAGACATCATGGGCTTCATGCTGATCGATGCGCCGCCCGGTAACGCGGACATCCGGCTGGAATTCATGACGCCGCTTGAAAATCGCGTGGGCCGCATGGTGACGCTGGCCACCTTGCTGGTGCTGCTGACCATGGCGCTATTCCGCCGCCGCTGGGAGCCGCTGGTGTGACGCGCCGCCGCGAAATCCTGCTGGATTGCTTTCTGCTATTT
>PLRZ01000521.1:0-7441 GCA_003164075.1 Bryobacterales bacterium
CCAGAAATGAATAATAAGATGCCCGCGCGGGAATTGCCAAGACTATCGTTGGTTAACAAGCGGGCTTCAGGTTCATGCCGCAAGGATTTCCTACAAGCGCGCATCTGCATCAGACCTCCTGATCTCGCCCCGCATTTTGTGCCTGGCGGGGAAAATGGGCTGAGCCATTCCTTTCGATGGCGAGAGCTCGCGGGTGGGGCAGGCGGTGCTCGCCTGCCCCACCTCCGGGCTCACTGCAAATTCCACGACATCGGGAGTTCTGACGTTAGCGAACTTCTGAAACTTCCGACTACGCTAAAAAGCATGCCCCGCCAGGCAGTAAGCTGGAACCAGTGGCGAATGAAACTCCATTGGACTCGTACCAACGCCGGGCGGAAGAATTGCACCGGTCGGCGGAGAAAAACGGACGGCGCCGCCAATCGGCCTCGCGAGGATTGTTATTGCTGGGGCTCGTAGCGGCCGTGGTCCTCTACCAGGCAGCGAGCGTCAAAAGCCTCCCCCTATGGACCCCGCTTCCGCTCATCCCGATTGCCGGTTACCTGCTCCGCCGCATGGCGCGCGGCAGTAAACGGGCGCAGGAAATACGCTGCCTGGAGGAGTACTACCGGCATGGAATCGCGCGCCTCACACTGAATTGGGACGCTCTGGACGAAGGGCAGGACTTCCAGGACGCGGAGCATTTCTACTCCACCGATCTCGACTTGTTCGGCCGCGGTGGGTTGTTTCAACTGCTCTGCTCGGCGCGGACCCACGTTGGGCGCGAGACTCTGGCGCGGTGGATGAAGACGCCCGCGACCAGGGAAGAGGTTCTTGCGCGGCGGGCCGCGGTGGCGGAGTTGGCGGATTGCCAGGATCTGCGGGAGCGCCTGGCCGTGGCGGGCAAAAGTCTGGTGTCCAATTGCCGTCCCGAGACGTTCCAGCGTTGGTTGGCGGAGGTGTCTTCACCCTTTCCGCGGTGGGCCACGCCGGCGGCCCTGGCCCTGGCGGCCGCCGCGTTGGTGCTTCCGGTGCTGTACTGGACACACGCGCTCGCGCCCGAGGATTTCTGGCGAACTGCCGCGGCCGTCGGGTTGCTCGAGATTTTCCTGGTGCGACTATTTTCGCAGCGCGCACGCTTAGTACTGGAATCGGTCCAGCTTCCCTCTATTGAACTGCCGATTCTCTGCGAACTGCTGCGGATTGTGGAGCGGGGAAAATTCTCGTCGCCCAAACTGGCGTTCTTGGAGGGCCGCTTGGGCCACGGTGCCAGCAGTGCATCGGCCCGCATGCGGCGGCTATGGCGGTTGGTCAAGTGGCTGGATCTGCGCGACAATCCGATGTTTACGCTGGTCTCCTACGGGCTGCTGTGGGCCACGCAATTCGCCATGGCGATCGACCGGTGGCGCGTCCACCATGGACGGGAACTGATCGAGTGGCTGCAGGTGCTGGGCGAATTCGAAGCGCTGATTTCGCTTTCCGCCTACGCCCGCGAACATCCGCACGACGTGTTGCCCGATCTGTTGGAAGGCGAGCCGGAATTCGACGCACAGGGCCTGGGCCATCCCCTGCTGGATACCGGAACCTCGGTGCGTAACGACGTACAACTGGGGGACGGCACGCGCTTCCTCATCGTCAGTGGATCGAACATGTCGGGCAAGAGCACCTTCTTGCGGGCCATGGGACAGAATGCCGTGCTGGCGTGGATGGGCGCGCCCGTCCGCTGCCGGAAGCTGCGTCTGTCGCGTCTGGCGATCGGCGCGGCGATACGCCTGCAGGATTCGCTGACCGACGGACGGTCGCATTTCTTCGCCGAGATGGACCGGTTACGGCGCATGATCCAGGCGGCGGGCGAAGGGCCCATGCTGTTCCTGGCCGACGAAATCATGAGCGGAACGAATTCCCACGACCGCAGGATCGCCGCCGAATGGGTAGTCCGCGCGCTGCTGCTGCGGTCCGCCATCGGCGCCATTACCACCCACGATCTGACGCTGACGGAAATTGCCGCGGGCGGCCTGCCGGGGCGCAATGTGCATTTCGAGGACACCGGTGAAGGCGGGGATATTAGATTCGACTACACACTGCGCGACGGCATATTGACGCGGTCGAATGCGCTGAATATCGCGCACTTGCTGGGGATAGACGCGGCTGCCCGGAAGGCTGAAAGCCGCTCGCCGAAAGCTTTATAAGCAGACTCGGACGGCGCGGCGGTCGATCTCGGCGCCGGCGCGGTCCAGCACATCGCGCGGCAGGGCGCGTTGGATCTGCTCGAAGAGTTCGCTCTCCTCGCGGCGGATGTGGGTTGAGAGGAGCCCGCAAAACTGCTCCAGTAGATCGGCGGACGGGGCAGTCCGCAGGGGAGGAACAAACGCTTCGATGGCGCGGTGTTCGGCGAGCAACTCATCAATGAGGGGCATGGGGCCACACGCCGGAAAGAGCACCTGCTCTTCTATTTCAAAGTGGTTGATCAGCTCCAACTCGTACCGGTCGACGATGCGGCGCGCCAGCCTGGCGACGTTCTCCGGGGATGAGTCTTGCGCGAGCGACCGCCGCGTCGTCACACACAGAACCAATCCGTTGTGGTGTTGGTGCGAGAGAGGAATCAGACTGGGATCGCGCAGCATTGACTATAGCTACTATAACTCCGGCCGGACGCGAAGAGAGGACTTACCTTCCTGGAATTGATTGGCTCGATCAAGACTTTGCGCGGGCTCCGCCAACGCGGAGGCCGGGGGGAATCCTCCATGAAGTTCGGATTTCAGCTTCACTTCTACCCCCTTTTTCGACCCTCTTTGGGGGGGTGGTCCGAAAGACGGGCGCCATTTTATTTTTTAATTTTTCCGGCAAGAGGGACTTGCGCAGCGCCGACTGTATCTACTCTACCCCCCATCCGGACGCACCGGTCAGGCCAGGTTAAGTAGCTTGGAATGAGCGCTGAAGGACTCCAGAGGCCAAAACTGATAGGCCCCATCAAAACTTTGCGTTGACATTGGGCTCTTTCCCGCATTACAATCGACCCCATTATTCGCTATTCGGCCTAGTCACCAAAATTAGGCACATTTGGGGTAACGGAGTTGAACATGACGTTGTGGGGTACAACTGTTTCTACGCGGAACAGCTCGTGGTTAGTAGTATCTCTAATAACTTTAGCGCTGGTATTCGGCTTCACCGCCGTACCGGCAAGGGCTCAAACCAGCACGTCCGGGACGGTCGCCGGACAAGTGACCGATGAATCCGGCGCCGCCGTTCCAGGCACCGCCGTCAAAATCACCGAAATAAGTACAGGCGCCGCGTTCTCGACCGTCAGCAATGAGGCGGGCCGCTACACTTTCCCCTCGGTGTCGCCCGGCAAGTACAACATCTCGTTCATCAAACAGGGATTTACCACTTACGACGTGAATTCGCAGGGTGTAAATGTCGGCGTGGCGCTGACCATCAACGCCAGCCTGAAGGTCGGTTCCACATCCACCACCGTGGAAGTGTCGGCCACCATCGGAGCGGAGTTGCAGACCATGAACGCCACGGTCGGCAACACGTTGAGCCAACAGTCGCTGATGGTGCTGCCGAACCTGGGCCGCGACGCGACTTCCATGGCGGTGCTGCAACCCGCCACCACGCCCAGCGGTAACGCGGCCGGAGCCGTCGGAGATTTGAATACCTATCAGCTCGACGGCGCCAACGTTACCGACGACATGGGTGGGAACGTTACCACCTACCAGACCAATATGAACGGTATCGGCGGAAGCCAGACTAACGGCAGCCCTTCGGGGGTGATCCCGACGCCTATCGAGAGCATTGAAGAGTTCAAGGTATCGGTCAGCAATCAGACCTCGGATTTCAACAATTCGTCCGGCGCCCAGATTCAGATGACCACCAAGCGCGGCACCAGCCAGTTCCACGGCGCCGCGTATATGTTCTATTTCGACAATGCGATCGGATTAGCCAATAGCTGGACCAACAACCACACTCCGTACACCTACGGGAGTCAAACGTTCGCGGATACGCCGCCCGATTTTCCCAAGAACCATCGCAGCCGTTTCGGCGGCGCCCTCGGCGGCCCGCTCCTTCCCAAACCGTTTCTGGGCGGCAAGTGGTTCTTCTTCGCCAATTATGAAGGGCTGCGGTATCCCAATGCGGTCGTGTACACCAAGACCGTGCCCTCGGCGTTGCTGCGGGCGGGCGTGATCCAGGTGCCGGGATCCACTGCAGGCTCGGAGCTTGCATTTAATCTGGGGCCCAACCCGGTTACCGTGGGCGGCACTACCTATCAGCCGGCGGTGTGCCCGGCCGGCGCTTGCGACCCCCGCAACATCGGTCTCAACCCCATCGTCAATCAGATCTGGAGCACGCAGATGCCGCTCGAAAACAACCCGGCGGCCGGCGACAGCTATAACACGCAGGGGTATCTTTCGAGCATCCGCGAGCCTCTGGTTACCAACAACTACGTGGGCCGCATCGATCACGATTTCAGCGACAAGCAGCATTTCTATGTCACTTATCGCGACTATAAACTGGTCAGCCTGACCGGCAACCAAATCGACGTCGGCGGCGCATTGCCCGGCGATAAGTTCGGTGTCCCCACCGCGACCGCTCCCCGGCCGCAGCAGCCTTCGGTTTGGACCGCGGGATTGACCAGCGTGGTCAATCCGTCAACCACCAACGCTTTCGTGTTCAGCTACGTGCGGCAATTCTGGCAGTGGTCCGACGGCGCCGGCCCGGCGCAGGGTTTCGGCCTGGGTGGCGCGCTGGAAATCGGCGGCGAAAGCACCAGTGCGTTGATCCCCTATAACGTGAATACGCAGAGCATCCGTCAGCGTTTCTGGGACGGACAGGATAAGCAACTGCGCGACGATCTGAACATGCTCAAGGGAAATCACATGTTCACCTTCGGCGGCGCCTATGCGCGGAATTTCGATTACCACTCGCGCACGGACAACGGAGCCGGCGTGAATAATCAGACCGCCTACCTGTCCCAAAACGCGGGATTCAGTTGGGTTCCAGCGGGCTCCACAGCCAGCCCGTGGATTCCTGCCTCGGTTCCGTCGGGCTCTATCTCCACTTACGAGACGGAATATGCCGAAGCTCTGGGCATGCTCAGTTCCACCCAGGTGATGTACACCCGCTCGGCGGCCGGGTTGAATCTGGAACCGCTCGGTACTCCAGCTACCGATAAGGCGATAATTCCCTATTACAGCGTCTATTTCCAGGACTCGTGGCACATGAAGCCTGGCTTCACCCTGACTTATGGGTTGGGATGGAACCTGGAAATGCCGCCCTACGAGAAGAACGGAGAGCAAGTGGCGCTGGTGGACTCCAACGGTCAACCGATCCAGACGGCGTCGTTCCTCGCCCAACGGGAAGCGGCAGCCCTACAGGGATCTATGTACACGCCGCAGATCGGCTACGAGCTGGTAAGAGGCGTGGGTTCGGGACTCAAGTACCCCTACAATCCGTATTACGGCGAATTCAGCCCGCGCGTATCCTTTGCCTGGAACCCGCATTATAGCGACGGACTGCTCGGCAAGATATTCGGCAACGGCAAGACCGTAATCCGCGGCGGATACAGCCGCATCTACGGACGTCTGAACGGCGTGGACCTGGTTCTGGTACCGCTGCTGGGCCCCGGCCTGCTGCAAGGCGTCACCTGTGTGAACCCGCTTTCGAACGGAAGCTGCGCGGGAAGCGGCTTCGCGACCCCGGCCACGGCGTTCCGGATCGGCACCGACGGGTTGGTTGCGCCGTTGTCGGCGGCCACACCGACGCTACCGCAGCCATATTATCCCGGCGGAACGTATCCCGAATCGGTGGACTCCGAGTCCCTCGATCCGAACTTCAAACCGGACCGCACCGACAACCTCACTCTGACCGTGCAGCGCGAATTGAACTCGCACTTGCACCTGGAAGTTGGCTATATCGGGAAGATTATCAAGAACGAATACCAGGAACTCAATCTGGACTCGGTTCCCACGATGGAAACGCTGGGCGGCCAGACGTTCGCGAGTGCCTATGCCCAACTCTATGAGCAGATGTTCTTCAATGGCGTGAGCGCCAGCGCCGTAACGGCACAGCCGTTCTTCGAAACCGCGCTGGGCGGGGCGAATTCGGCCTTCTGCAAGGGCTACGCCAGTTGCTCGGCCGCTGTGGCTTCCAGCTACGGTTCGCTGATCAAGGAAACCGCCGTATCCGACCTCTGGAACAAGATGGACGCCACCAGCAGTTGGATATTGCCCCGGAGCACGTACGGCCAAGGGTATAACGGCGGAAACGGACAGGCCACCTCCATAGGCATGATTACCAGCCTGGGGTGGGGAAATTACAACGCACTGTTCGCTACCGTGCGCACCAACACCTGGCACGGCCTGACTTCCACTTCCAATTTCACTTGGGGCCGGGCGCTGGGCACTGGCAACCAGGTACAGGCAAGCAGCAGCTACACGGCGTTGAATCCATTCAATGAGGCTGCCAACTATGGTGCCCAGCCTTACGACATCAAGTTCATCTACAACTTGAACATGTACTACGACGTGCCGTTTTTCAAGCGGCAGCAGGGTGTGCTCGGACACCTCCTGGGCGGATGGACCATCTCTCCGCTGTTCACGGCGCAGAGCGGTAACCCCACCGCGGTCGGCTACAGCGAGGGCAGTTGCAGCGGCTGCGAAGCCTTCGGCGAAGTGACCACGCCCGGCACCAGCGCCGTGAGTGCGGACTCGAATACGAGCTCGGACAATGCCGTTGGCGTTGGGCCTTTCACGGGTGGTTCATCGGCGCATTACGGCGTCACCGGCGGCAGCGGTACCAACCTGGTTTTCGGAACCAACTCGGTCGGAACCGCACTCCACTCCGGGGTTCTGTACGGCCTCAACCAGTTCAGCAATCCGGCTGCGGTTTACGCCGAGTTCCGGCCCTGCGTGCTGGGTCTCGACACTAGTTGCGGTGGTGGGGCCGGCGGTCTGCGCGGCCTGCCGACCTGGAACCTGGACGCTCAGGTGGTGAAGGATCTGGCGCTCTACAAGGAGCACGTGGGCGCCCAGTTGTTCTTTACGTTCACCAACATCCTGAACCACTTCCAGCCGGGCGGTGCGAGCCTCAACCTCACCAGCCCGTCCTCGTTCGGCCAGATCACCGGCCAGGCGAGCAGCCCGCGCTCCATGGAGTTCGGACTGCGGATTCACTTCTAAAACCCTGTATTGCAGGTCACCGGGGGCTGATCGCAAGATCGGCCCCCTTTTCTATTGGTGCCCCGGCTCGGGATGAAATCGCTTACCGAGCCGCGACCGTAAGGGAGCGTTAGCCCTGGGTGTGTACTTAGTAACTTCAGAACTCCCGACGTCGTGGAATTTGCAGTGCGCCCGCAGGTGGGGCAGGCGGTGCTCGCCTTCGCTCGATTCTATTCGAGCAGCGACCCCAAATTCAGTGCGGGCGGGCAGGCGAGCACCGCCTGCCCACCTGCGAAGCTCTCGCCATC
>PLRZ01000521.1:7529-8242 GCA_003164075.1 Bryobacterales bacterium
GCGTGATGCTCGTCGGATGTGGGCAGATGAATCTCGTTCGGCCCGATGACGCTATCCAGAATCTTCGGATCGCTGGCCTCCAACGGCTTGCCCTCAGGCTTGCCTTGCACCGGATCGCTGGGCGTTACGTTCCCCTCGCGCGTCACGAAGAGCCAACCCTTGGAGCCGATAAACTTGATGCCGTTGGGATAGTCACCTGAAATCGACATCGTCATGCCGTTGGCGTACCGGGCTTCGGTCTTAAACTTCCCGTGCACGTTCCATAATCCATGCGTGGGGAATTCGGCCGTGCCCCAGATCTCCACCGGCCCGGTGAGCTCCGTGTTCATGCCCCAATGGGCCGTATCCACATGGTGGGCGCCCCAGCCCGTAATCATACCTGCGCCGAACTGTTCGCAGCGCAGCCATCCCGGACGGTCGAAACCTTTTTGCGGATGCACGCGCATCTCGGTGTAGTACACCACCGGCGTGGTGCCCAGCCAGGCATCGTAGTTGAAGGTCGGCGGCGCCGGCATCTCCGCAGCTTCCGGTCCCGAAGGATCGCCGGGCAGACCGACTTCGACATGTTGCACATCGCCGATGCGTCCGTTGCGCACCAGTTCGCAGGCGCGGTGAAACTGCTTCCAGGAGCGTTGCTGCGACCCGATCTGGAAGGTCCGCCCCGAAGCCTTCACCGCATCCGCCATCGCGCGGCCCTCGGAGATGGTCAGCGA
>PLRZ01000284.1 GCA_003164075.1 Bryobacterales bacterium
CAGGCTACATAACCTCGAAATTAATTTCGAGGTTATGTAGCCTGTCCCCGAAATAGCGTGTAGAATGCCAGTCGATGCGATCTATAAGGTACGGACAAATCTTGCTGGCGATCACGGTGGCAACATCGTCGATCGCCTGGGGCCAGGGCGGCGGCCGAGGCCGGGCGGCCGCGGCGGCGCAACAGGCCGCTCCTCCTCCCGCGACGGGGCCTACCGCTCCCGCCGGGCGAGGCGGCCGCGGCGGGGAAGCAGCCGCTGCCGACGACTTTTTCACCTATGACACCGCGGCAGCCACCGCTCCCGCGATTCCCGACTCTCCGCCCGCCGAAACGCACCAGAAGATCTCCGTCAACGGGGACACCCTCGCCTACACCGCGCGCACGGGCTACCTTCCCCTGCACAACGCCACCACGGGACAATCGGAAGCCCATCTGTTTTACACCAGCTACTTCAAGGACGGCGTCAGCGACGCTTCGGCGCGCCCGCTCCTGTTTTTTCTGGGCGGCGCACCGGGTGTGTCGGCCGCCTGGCAGGAGTTTGGCGGTTTCGGCCCGAAGCGCATGCGGTGGGCCGGCGATGGCGCCGCGGGAGAGCCTCCCTACGGGTGGGTCGACAATCCCGGCACGCTGCTGGGACAGGCCGACCTGGTCTTCGTGAATCCCGTGGGCACGGCGTTCAGCCGGCCCGACCAGCCGTCGCGCGGCCCCAGTTTCTGGAGCACTGCCGGCGATATTGCGTCTCTGGCCGAGTTCGTGCGGAGTTTCCTCAATACCGCCAATCGCCGCAATTCGCCGCTCTTTCTGGCCGGCGAGGACTTCGGCACGGGGCGCGTCGCGGGTTTGGCCGCCTTTCTCCATGAACACCAGATCCCGGTCGACGGCGTGGTGCTGCTCTCCATGGCCCCGAACGCCGACGCCATCGCCGGAGATACGCAGTACATCACGCTTCTGCCGAGCCTGATCATGTCCGCCTGGTACCACAAGAAGCTCGCCCCGGAATTGAACGCCATGAGCGCGGAACAGATCTCCGGACAGGCGCGCCAGTTCGCCTCCCGCCCCTATTTGCACGCCCTGTACAAAGGCGACCGCATGACGGCGGAGGAGCGCACCAAGGCGATCGCCGACCTCTCGCGGCTCACCGGACTTTCCAAAGCATTCCTCGCCAATAACGACCTGCGCGTAACGCTCGAGCGCTTCAACGCCGAACTGATGCGCGACCAGCACCTGGGATTGTCCAGTTCGGATGCAAGGGTGACGGGCTTCGTCCCACCCGCGGCCGGCGGACGCGGAGGAGGAGGAGGCGGCGGCGGTGGACGCGGTGGTTTTGCCGCCGCGCCGCCCATCGACTTCCATGAGAGCAATCTCTCGGGCGGCTTCGCGGCAGCCTACGATGCCTATCTGCGGCGCGAACTTACTTTCGGCGGCAACAATAACGGAATTTTTTACTTGTCGAGCGGCGGAATCGGAACCTTCACATCCACCGGCAACGATGACCAGAGCCTTGCCGTCGCCTTCGCCCGCAATCCCAAGCTGCATCTCTTCGTGGGCGTGAACTACTTCAGTCTCAATGCGCCCTTCTATGCCGCCGAGTACACCCTGGCGCACCTGAACGTCTCACCCGAAGTCCGCGCCCACAATATCACCGTCAGCCATTTCGAGGCCGGGCAGATGGCCTATGTCGACAGTAAGTCGCTGGTCAAACTACAGGGCGAACTGGCCAGGTTCGTCAGCGAAGCAACCGCACCGCATAAGTAAGCGCCGACTAAGGAGCCATGCCATGAAGAAACTTTCGACCATCCTCATTCTCATCGCTGCCACGGGTGTGGGAGCTTGCGCACAGGGACGGGCCGGCGCCGCCGCTGCCACCAACGATTTCTACCGCTTCAACTACACCGCCGAAGAGATGCAGCCCATCCATTACCCGGCGGAACCGGTCGCCACGCAGCACCAGATCACGCTGCACGGCGAGACCATTCAGTACACCGCCCATGTCGGGTTTCTGCCCATCCACCAGGCCACCAGCGGCGTCACCGAGGGGCACTTGTTCTACATCTATTATTCGAAAAACGGCGTCAGCGATAAGTCCAAGCGGCCGGTCTGGTTTCTGTTCAATGGCGGACCCGGCGCGGCCACCGTCTGGCTGCACATGGGCGCCTTCGGTCCCAAGATGGTCAAGCTCGAATCGAACGGCCTGGCAACGCCGCCGCCATACACCTACGTCGACAATCCCAACTGCCTGCTGGATACCGGCGACCTGGTNNACCGGCTTCAGCCGGCCGGAGCAGCCCCATTTCGGTCCCGATTTCGGCGGCGTGGAGAACGATCTGGCGGCTTTCGGCGAGTTCATCCGCGGCTTCCTGAACGAATACAACCTGTGGGGATCGCCGCTTTTTGTGGGCGGCGAGAGCTATGGCACCACGCGCGCGGCCGGCCTGGCGGGCTATCTGACCGACCACGATATTCCCATCAACGGAGTGATGTTGCTCTCGGCGATTATCGATGTCAACGCCAACGCCGGCGAGCAGCGCCAGTTGGCCACGCTGCCCACCGAGATCATGACCGCGCATTTCCACAAAAAACTGCCGCCCGATCTGCAGAAGCTACCGGTGGACCAGATGGCCAAACAGGCGCGCGAATTTTCATCGGGCGAATATCTGGAATACCTGTTCGACGGCGCCCGCGCCACCCAAGCGCAGCGCGACAA
>PLRZ01000292.1 GCA_003164075.1 Bryobacterales bacterium
AGGGCGCCGCACGCCAAAGCCTCATAGACCCGCGGGTTGAGCGACGTCGCCGGGATTCCCGAAGCGTTGTAGTGATGCCTGCTGCGGAACAAGTTCACCACGATCCGCGTGCGCCGGTAGAGCTCCGCCGTGTCCTCCGCCGGAATGTTGGCCGACAAGCACAGCGCCTGCACCGCGGGATCGCGCCACGGACCCCCCACCACGTAGGAGAGCAGTCCGCGGCTGGCCAGCCGTGCCAGCGCTTCTTCGCGCCTCGGATTATACCCGCCGATGAATCCGACGCCGTGCCAGCGATCTTCGCCGGGACGGTAGGTATGCGCGTCGGGATCGTAGCACACGGGAATGTAGTGCGCATTACCGTGGCGAGCGAGCGTGCCCGGGTCGTTGACGAAGACCCAACGGAAGAGGCCCGAGAACCGGCCGGTGTCGTCCACTTCGTAGGGCTCGTCGAGCAGCCACACGGCGCTGGGATACTGTTGCGGAATCGATGGCCAGCGGGCGGCGAACTTTCTGCCGTGAACCACCAGCACAAGCTCCGGCTGAAAGGCGGCGATTTTACCGTCCAGGTTGGGGTCGTCCCAGTAAGCGTCGCGCCAGTCGAGACCGAGCGCTTCGGCGGCGTGCGCCAAACCGTCTCGAAAAACCGTCCCGCAGCTCAGGAATTTGTAGTTGACGAAGAAGACCTTGCGGCCGGTAAAACGCGGCGTGGGAAATGCTCCCCGCAGGAATTCGCCCGGCGAGATCTTGGGGATCCCGGTGAGCCGGCTCTCGGCGCTCAGATTCCAAATCTCGATTCCCCTCCGCGAGGCGTTTTCGTAAAGCTGCCGGTACTCCTGGTCAATCCGCTCCACCTCGTTGGCAAGCGAGTGAGGGCCGGTAGGGCCGAAGAAGTGATGATCGGTAAAGTCGACTCCGATCAATCCAATCCGGCGCGCTCCCATGTGCGCCGCCAGACATACCGCCGGATACGGCGAATTGCGCGTATAAGGAAGGGCGTGGGCGTTGGAGAGATCGCTGCTCCCCCGGCCGGAGAGATGGACGCGGACCTGGTGAGGATGGGCGATTCCCAGGTCCAATTGGGTGAAGATGGCCTTTGAGCGGCTGTTTTCGACATGCACAAAACGCCCCGGCGAAAACTGGTGGCGTGGATTTAATACCATCAGGTAGTCCGGATCGAACAGCCGGCCGACATCGTTGACCCCGATGGTGAGGAGCCGCTCCGGAGCCACCACTTGATTGAGAGATGGCCCGCAACCGCACACCAGGATGGATTCGCCGTCGTGGTAGCCGCGCCAGCTTGCGAGGTCCCCCGGCATCCCGGAAGCGCCGGCCTGAAGATCGTTGGGGCCTGCTATTACCCTGTGCGTCATCCGCCTCCCCCGCCTACGCCGTGCGTTCCCGGCCGATATAGAAATGCTTGGGATCGACGCTATGCTTCTTCAACAGCTTACCCAAATCGCGGCGATCCTTGCCCGCCGCGCGCGCGGCGTTGGTCACGTTGCCCTGGTGCTCCACCATCAGGCGGTCCAGATAACTCCTCTCGAACGCTACCAGGGCCTCCTGCTTGGCGGCCTTGAATGGACCCGGACTTGGGGTATTGGCAGTGCCAGGCGTCCGGAGGCCCAACCCCAGGTCTTCTACCGCGATCTCCTCTCTTTGGCACAGGAAGATTCCCCGAATAATCGCATTCTCCAGTTCACGGATGTTACCAGGCCAATGATAGGCCATCAGGGCGTCTAAGGGTTCTCTTGTCAACACCGGCTGCGGGCGATTGGGCGGGGAATGCTTACGGAGAAAATGATCCGCCAGGAGTAAGATGTCTTCCCGGCGATCCCGCAGCGGAGGCAGGTGAATGGTAAATACGCACAACCGGTAAAACAGATCCATGCGGAAACCGCCCGCTTCCATCAGAGGCTCGATGCCGGAGTTAGTGGCGGCCACAAGCCGCACATTCGATTCCCGCTCGCCGCTGGAGCCAAGGGTGCGGAACTTCCGCTCCTGCAACACCCGCAGCAGGCCTACCTGGGCCTTGGCCGGTAAGTGGTCGATTTCATCCAGAAACAGGGTCCCGCCATCGGCTTGCGCAATCAAGCCGTCGCGCCCGCTGTGGGCGTTGGTGAACGCGCCGCGCTCGTGACCGAAGAATTCGGATTCAAGAAGCGTATCGGTGAAGGAACCGCAGTTTACCGCCACAAAGGCGAATGGCGCCCGGTCGCTGAGGTAGTGAATCGCCCGCGCAACCAGCTCTTTTCCCGTTCCCGACTCGCCGAAAATGAAGACTGCGGCTCCGCTGTGGGCGATCGCCGGTAGTTTCTCGATGGCCCGTAAGAGCGCCGGCGCGTGGCCGACAATTCGAGCGGCAAACTGGTAATCCTTACAGGGTTCGGTACGGGTCTCCACAATTCCCCTCCGTCTTATGCTGGTGCATCATCACCCGCTTTTTTGTGAAACCGCGAACTTGACTCCCGTCAAGCCTATCCCCTCGGGAGCCTGACAAAGCGAGTTTATTATATAGGAATTTCGGGCGGCCTGGGAAAAAACCGCTGGAGCAGTTGGAGCGGCGGAGGAGATCCGTGAGGTTGGCGTGGGGGCGGAGATTTTCGAGCGACTGGTAGCCTGGGTCGTCGACCCTGCCGGAGGGGAACGATGAGGGGCAGAACTCCTGACGTCGTGGAATTTGGGATGAGCCCGTTTTCGAGGCGCAGGCACTCCTGCCTGCTGGGTCGAGACTTAGACCTCCTGATCTCGCCCCGCAGTTTCTGCCTGGCGGGGAAAATGGGCTGAGCCATTCCTTTCGATG
>PLRZ01000578.1:0-10237 GCA_003164075.1 Bryobacterales bacterium
GGCGAGCGGGTTCCGGCGAAGAGCACCGCGCGGTTGTAGATGCCGGGGGCGGTGAGCTCGGCGAGCGGAACGGTTTTCGAGAGTGCGTACGGGTCGAGGTTCTCGCGCCAGTTCCAGTCGGGCCGGCAGCGCTGGAGGCGCAGGACGATCTCGTCCCATTCGGGCAGCTCGTCCTCGGGATTGGCGAGGCCGAGTTCTTCGGAGAGATGGATGGCCTCGTCGATGACGTTCCCGCTGTCGGCCGNNCGGCGCGCCGGGCTCTTCGGGACGCTCTTCGATGGGATAGAGCAGGACGGGTTCGATGCGCATCTCGTCCTGATTGCGCACGAAGAGGGAGCGGAGGCGAACGGCGTAGCCGATGTAGAGAGTGAGCTGGGTCTGCTCGCGGCGCACCTTCTGGACGAGCTTCTTGACGGCGCGATCGGTGACCCAGAGGTCGTGGCCCGGGCGGGCGAAGGGAAGCTCGCTCAGCGCCACATAGTCGCCGGTAGACGCGGCGGGGATGCTGATGCCGGAACCGCTCTCGCGCGACAGACACTCCAGGTAATAGCGGCAGAGGCTGGCCAGGAAGGTGCGCGGCGCGGGCGCGGCAGCGGAAGCCGCGGGCGAGGGAGTTCGGGCCCACCAGCGGTAGGAGTTGTCCTGAGTGACTTCGCCGCTTTGCAGGCTATGGAGCGCGGCGACCACCTGCGAACGTTCGAGCCCCAGCTCGTCGGCGATCTGCTGCGCTTTTAGTCCCGGCTTCCGGGCGAGAAGCTGCTGGATTGGGTCCACGGGGCTCATCGAATTCTTACAGTAGCGCAGGCGGGGGGTGGGAGGGGGATCGGGGGGCCGGGTTCAGAGGGCGTCCCTTCGGCGTTTCGGCGGCAGCGGGATTTCGATGAACTCATAACTTCCCGGTGTTGCCGCGTCGACTGTGGCCGCAATCGCCGCTCCGTGATCGCGCACCACGGGCCAGATATTGGACCCGAGCACGACCAAGGCTAGCTTGCGGCCCGTCAGATTCTGCTGGTGCCGGATGTTCTGATCGGACGTGATCATCACGTCGAACCCCGACTCTTCCGCCGCCTTGAGGAGTTCGCCGTTTTCAAGCTGAGGATGCCACTGCATCTCGATGAAGGTGCGCACCTCATGTTTGGACAGGAAGCGCCGTACGCCGACCGGGACGTTCTTGTCAAATATGATGCGCAATGCGGTGGCTCTTGGCGTATGTCAAAATCGCGTCGATAAGATCCGGCGGAATCTCGAACTGCTCTACGATTTCGGCGACGCTCAGGCCGTAGTCGAAGTTATCGACAATCGCGCTGACCGGCATCCGTGTGGCGCGCAGCACAGGAGCGCCGCTTTGGACTCCGGGCTTGACTTCGACGAGCGGGCATTCCGACCAGTCGATACTTTCGTTGATGGCCATTGGCGGTCCTCCCTGCCACTATGATTCCATATTCTGTGCCCGCAAGCTACGCCTTGCCCCGGCGCCTTTTACTCCCCGGGCCTCTTCGTAGTGAAGGCGTACCGCGGTTCGTGCTCGTTATCGGGCCGCGCGACACTCTACCGGGCACCTATCCACTGCGAGACACACCCGCAAAGAGAGAGAATGATAGGAAGAACTCGGCGTCTTCGCCCGCCGAAAGCCGTCCGAGTGCCCCAACTACATTTCCAAAGACGTGATTGAGGACTTGCGCGAGAAATTTCCGGGCTTGAACTGGGGCGAGGATCGGCCTCAACCTGAATCTTGACCGCGACAGAGACGCCGGACGGGGTATCGAATTGTCCGCGTGGCCGCGTAGCGGAGCGAAGAGTTCAACCATGTTTCTGGCGGCAGGCGCAGAATGCGCGGACGGAAGATCTACCGCCTCTTCAAGTAATGTCGCGGCATTCGGCTGAATTGGCCTCCCACGCAAAGCCACCCGACGGGCGATTTCTGCCTCAACTTGCAGCCGGACGTCAACAGTGACTGTCAGGAGCACCCTCCAAAGCTCTACGGTACCGCCTCCCTTCATTCCTAGCTGCTAGCGTTTGCCGCTTTGCGTTAAATGGGCGGCGGTAGTATGCTTGAATGGTGATCCGAACGTTCCTGGAAAAGGAGACCGAGAAGGTCTTCCGGCGCGAGTTCAGCCGCAAATTCCATCGGATTGCCACGGTGGCAAAGCGAAAGCTGGATCAAGTTCATGCGGCGTCGTCACTTTCCGATCTGAAGGCCATTCCGGGGAATCGTCTGGAGGCTCTGGCAGGGAATCGGTTGGGACAACACAGCATTCGGGTCAACGATCAGTGGAGGATCTGTTTCATCTGGAGAGAACCGGATGCCTTTGCTGTCGGGATTGCGGACTATCATTGAGGATGCGTTCTAATGGCTAAGAGAAACAAGATCATGGGCCCGATTCATCCGGGGGAAACCCTCCGCGAAGATTTTCTGAAGCCGCTTGGACTGACGGCTAACAGGCTGGCGATGGAATTGATGGTGCCGGTAACTCGGGTAAACGATATTGCTCGCGGCAAGCGTGCGATTACCGCCGACACCGCTCTGCGTTTAGCCCGCTACTTCGGCACCACACCACAATTCTGGATGAATCTTCAGGCGAATTACGAACTCGAATTGGCGGAGGATGCCCGCGGCCGCGAAATCGCCGATCGAATCAGGCCACATCGGGCCGCGTGACCGCGATACCATGATGGAGAAGGCTCTGACCATCACGCTTACACCCGACCAGCAACGAGCTGTCCAGGGGGCTATTCGTGCCGGTCTGGTGCGGTCAGCGGACGAATTCACTGAGAGGGCGATTGGAACGTTGCCCCGGCGGGAAGGTGAATTCGATGCGGAAAAGGGCCGCCAGGCAGTCACCCGGATTCGTGGACTCCGTAAGGGTGTTTGGCTCGATCGTCAAGGTATGTCCATCCGGGAACTGGCGCATATCGGGCACAAATACTGAGACCGCCTTCTCCGCTTCCGTCACAACCGCTTTCCTCGCGCCGGCTGGCCAGCCAGCAGAAACGTGCTTGGATACTGGCCGGCGCCACAGAGCTTGAAAGTGCCGAAATCCTTGTACCAATCTCCGTCCGGCACGTCAGGGTCGTGGCTTTTCCACTCGGCGAGTTCGAATAAATCCTGCTCGGAAACCTGCCGCTCGCGCGCGCGATCGCGCAGATGAGCCCACTTTTGTCTCGGCAGCCGCTCCCATTGAATCTTGGGCATCAGCGCCCCAGAATCAATGTGCGGAATTCATCCACCAGACGATCCTGTTGGCCGGGGTCGTCGTTTGCCAAATTATCTTTCAGCTTCCCGAAGAACTCGCGCTTGCGAGCCTCGTGGCCATCGAGACCCAGGCGTACCAATGCGGCGATCGCTTTACTCATGCTGGCGTCGACGGTGCGAGCGTAACGCTCCACTTGACTGGCGAGGCTCGGAGCCAGTCCGACTGTGTACCGGGATTCGAGTTTGCCACGGGTTTTCTTCTTGGATCCCGCCCCCCCTTGCAGCGCCCGTTTGGTAGTCGTCTCGCGATGAGGCATACCTCATCATAATGCCTCAGGCTGATGCAATGCACCTCACTCCGACCGCAACGCCCGCATGGGATCCACTCGGGAAGCGCGATTGGCCGGAATCAGCCCGGCAATCAGCGCACAGCCCAACAGCAGCGCGATCGCCCCGCCAAGTACCACCGGATCGCTGATCTTCACTCCGTACACCTGGCTCTCCAACAGTCGCGCCGCCATCAGTGCCGCGGGAACGCCAATGGCCACCGCGACCCCGATTTGCAGCAACGCGCCGCGAAGCACCATCGCCACCACCTTGCCTCGCGAAACTCCCAGCGCCGCATGAATGCCGATCTCGCCGGTCCGCTGCGCTACCGCGTACGTCGTGACGGCATACAATCCCAGACACGCCAGCGCCAACGCCAGGATGCCGAAAATCTGCGCCAGCCGCGCGATGAGACGCTCGCGCGTGAAATTCCGTCTCAACTGATCGCCGAGAGTCGCGAGCCCGATCTATCGCGCGCCTCATTCCGCACCTGGAAAACCTCGCATCCGACCCTTGTTCGCCTGGCGCGAAGAAACTCAGGAGTGGCGATGGCGAGTGGCGCATTCGTGATCGACGACGCTGAATTGCTGGTGGAAGCAACCCGAATCCGCCCCCGAAGCGAGGCACACAAACAATGGTCGCACCGGCTACCCGTGGCGCCTACACGAAAGGATTGCGAATTGTCAGGCCCTCTATTACCTGGCCGTCCTTCATGTCTTCCGAGTAAAGCGTACCGCAATGCGCTTCCAGCGCGGCAGCAATCGCCAACGAATCGTAAATGCGATATCCGTAGCGGCCTGCAATCCGTAGCGCTGCCTCGTGCGTTTGCACGGTCAGCGGAACCGGAGACGGGCATAGCGCGCGAATCACGCTCAGCGCCTCCAGAACTTCCCTCCAGGGCATGGCCAGCTTACGCACCGCTACATTGACGAACTCGTTGAGGTTCTGCACGCCGACGGCGCCGCCCCGCGCGAGCAACCGCTCGGCGATCTCTGCCCTCGGATCGTCCTTGGCAAACGCATAGAGGAGCACGTTGGTGTCGAAGAACCACGTGTCACCTTTCATTCGCTTCCCGACGGTCCCACCGGAATCCCGGGGGCAATGGACGCCGCAAACGCCGCATGCGCTCTATCGCCTTCTCGCCGCTGCGGTCGCGAACCACGCCAAATTCCCGTCTGTCGAGGACCCGAATCTCGATCTGGTCACCCTCTTTGAGGGCCAGGCTTTCGACTACCGCGGAAGGAAGTCTCACCGCCAAACTGTTTCCCCATTTTGCCACGCGCATAAGATATACACTCTTATTGTATATCTCTCTTATGCCCGGCCTTCACGACCAATTCGGCCCCATCGATATCTACCTGTTCGACCAGCTCCTGCGCGGCCGCATCCGGCCCGGCATGCGCGTGCTCGACGCGGGGTGCGGCTCGGGCCGCAATCTCGTCTATCTTCTGCGAGAGGGCTACGAAGTCTTCGGCGCGGACTCCGATCCGCGGGCGATCGCCGAAGCACGCCGGCTGGCGGCGGCTCTCGCCCCGCGCCTGCCCGCGGAGAACTTTCGCGTGGAAAGTATCGAGCGGATGTCCTTCCCCGAAGCCTTCGCCGATGTGGTGCTCGCGAGCGCGGTGCTCCACTTCGCTCGCCACGACGACCAGTTTCGAGCCATGCTGCACGGCGCCTGGCGAACCCTCAAACCCGGCGGACTGCTCTTCTGCCGGCTGGCGTCCTCCATCGGAATGGAGGGCCGTTTCCAGCCGATCGAAGGCCGCCGATTCCGTTTGCTCGACGGATCGGAGCGCTATCTGGTGGATGAGGCGCTCCTGCTGAGGCTCACCGCGGAACTGGGTGGCCAGTTGGTGGACCCGCTCAAGACGACGGTGGTGCAGGGCCAACGCTGTATGACTACGTGGGTGGTACGTTCTGCCAGGTGAGGCTCAACGACCACTTCCACGTGCCTGCCCTTAACCTTGTGCCGCCACGTCCCGGCTTCGGGTTGGGACATTCCTGCTAAGCCAGGCGGCGAGCTTCGGTGGGGCAGGGTTCAACCCTGCGGCGGACTTCAGTCCGCCCGCCAGGCGAGCGCAGGACTCCTCCCTGCCCCTTACCGAGCCGCGACCGCAAGGGAGCGGTCTTTCTCAATGAGCTGAGCCAAAATTCAAGCTGAGCCAAAAATGTCCGCAGGCGACCCGAAAACCGGAAGAAGCGACAATTTCGGAGTATATGCCCTAATCCGCCGGCGAAAGCGCCTATTTGGATGTTTTAGCCCGAATTTCATTTCCTTTCGATGACAGGAGGACTATAATTCGAAGCAGGAGAGTTGTCATGCGCCCTCTCGATGTTCCCGAAGTGCTCATCATTCTGGGATTGCTGGGTAGTATCGGCCTCGCAGTCTACAACTGGACGCATCGCAAACCGGATGTTCGCAGACACCGATAATCCCGAAGGGGGACTGGGCGGTCCGGCTCCGAGACGCATGGCTGCGGATAACCGGACCCCCACCTCCGCAGACCGGCCCGGCCGTGATAAGCTTACACTTTCTATGGAAATATCCGACCTGTACCTTGGCATGGGCCAGGATGCGTTTGAGCGGCTGGTGCGTAGTGTATCCATTGGGAAATTGAAGACCTACCAGATGTACGAAGGCTTCAAGGTCCGGGCCCATCTGCAAAAAGTAAATACCGAGTTGCTCCGTAAGTCGGTTCCCAGGTTTTGGGCCCGGGTCGCGGAGCGCGATGAAGATTTCGGCCGGGATCTGGCGCAGGCCATCCTCGTATCGCATCTGGAAATGATCACCGCGATCCTGGATTTCCTGGGCGCGCCGCATGAAAACGGGTTCTTCGCGAAAGACATGGACCCGAAACCGTTTCTAACCGAAGGTTGGGAAGACCGGGTATATCAGAGTTTTCGGGAGCGCTTTCCTGAGCCGCTTCTCCTTTTTTATGTGAATCATTTGAGGTGGGAACTACTGGGAGCCACCGAACTGTATCGCCCAGTTTCCCCTAGCGCTGCTTGAGTTCGGTCAGCAGCGTGCTACTACAACGAGCGAACCATGACAGTTCCTGGACCGGGTGGGTTGCCGGGTAGTTTTCGGAAACCCGCTCATAACGCGGAAGCAGTACGCGCTGAACAAGATCCGGGCTATTTGCCCGAGCCTGTCAGAGCTGATCGATTGCCCTTGGGTATGGTTTTTTTAAGCATGAGAACCCGCTCATGCGCCAATTCACCCTACTGGGATCTCTGCGCACCCGGAACTGAGTGGACGCCCACACACACGAGGTGCCTGACGTGAATCATTGCGATTTCCATTATTCTCATCTTCTGCCCAAAAAGCCGGGTATTCTCCCGCTTGAGGAGACGATGACGAAACAGTGCCGCCGCTGTGGCGCAGAATTTGTCACACGGTCCCGGATCCGGAAGCGCTGTGACATCTGTCAGACCGTGGTTTCCGCGGAAAAACAAAAGAAAGCCAATGAGCGTCTGAAGGCCCGCAGGGCTGCCCGGCGCATGTGCTTGCTGAAGGCCTGCTAGCCCTCAGTCGGCCAATGGCGCTCTAGCGGCGGCCTTCGCACCCGCAACTGAACGTTGATCTTCCTGCCGCGCTTGTTGTGTGTGGCGGAGACGTGCGCGAAATCACCCAGTCATCGGACCGTTTCCCCAAGGAAATCGCCCGGTGAGCAAACTCAGAACTCCTGATGTCGCCCCGCAATTTCTGCCTTGGCGGGGGAAAACGGGCTGAGCCATTGGTTTCGATGGCGAGATCTTCGCAGGTGGGGCAGGCGGTGCTCGCCTGCCCTCGATCCTATTCGAGCAGTGGGCCTAAATCAGCGCGGGCGGGCAGGCGAGCACCGCCTGCCCCACCTGCGGGCTCACTGCAAATTCCACTACCTCAGGAGCCCAGAGTCTCGACCCAGCAGGCAGTAGTGCCTGCGCCACGAAAACCGGCTCATCCCAAATTCCACGACGTCAGGAGTTCTGAAACTGGGGCGCCCCATCCCACTCACGAGCTCCGGCTGGCCGTCAGTCAGCGGCTATCCGGGACCGCCATTCTCGCGTTAATACAAAAGCTCTCCACCCGCCACGGATAGCGCCGCGGAGCGCAAGGGGCGCTGGCAAGTTCTTGACTCTTTGGTCCGGCCTGGGATGCCTCATCCCGCGTCCGCGTGCGGACCGCGTTCGTGAAACGGGCCGGTACCCAGCTTCAGCAAACTCACCACCGCCTGCGCCTCCGCCGACCGGCCTTCGCCCACCGGACCCACCTTCTCAGCCGTCTTGAATTTCACCGAAACCCGGTCCAACTCCAGCCCCAGCGCGTCAGCCAGCTTTTGGCGGATGGCATCCCGGTAGTCCTTCAACTTGGGCCGCTCCAGAATCACCGTGGAATCCACGTTGGTGACCCGGAATCCCAAGGCTTCCGCCAGCTTTTGGACATGCCGCAGAAACACCAGGCTGTCGCTGCCCTTCCAGCGCGGGTCCGTATCGGGGAAATGCATCCCGATGTCCCCCAGCGCCGCCGCCCCCAGAATGGCGTCCGTGATGGCGTGCGACAGTACGTCGGCGTCCGAGTGGCCTTCCAGCCCGAGTTCGCTGGGAACCGTCACGCCGCCCAAAATCAACGGACGGCCCGCCACCAGACGATGTACGTCCCAACCAATGCCCGCGCGATATTCGCTCACTGCGCGTCCTTGGTGATTTCCTCGCGAAAGAAGAGGTGCGCCAGATCCATGTCGCCCGGCTTGGTGATCTTGATGTTCCGGTCGCTGCCCATCACCACGGTCACCTCCACATCCAGCCGCTCCACCAGGCTGGCCTCGTCGGTGCCGATGAAGCCGTCCTCCCGCGCCATTTCGAAGGCGCGCCGCAACAGGTCGTAGCGGAATACCTGCGGCGTCTGCGCCATCACCAGTTTTTCGCGCGGCAGAGTGGCGCGAATGAGCACCCGTCCGGTTCCGCGGCTCACCTGCTTCACCGTATCCACCGCCGGAAGCCCCACGATGGCCGCACCGGTCTCGGTCGCCTCGTCCAGCACTTTGTCGATAGTCTCCATGTCGATGAAAGGCCGCACGGCGTCGTGTACCGCCACCAGGTCGGTATCGGGAGCGAGGCTATTCAGCGCGTTGTCCACCGACTGCTGGCGGCTGTTCCCGCCTTCCACGGCGCGCACCGGGCTTCCCGGGAAGCCGCGCGACAGCATGCCGCCCACCCATTCCACATCCTCGGCGCGAACCGCCACCACGATCTCGCTGACGCGCGCCGAAGCCGTGAACTTACGCACGGTGTGCATCAGAATGGGCGACCCCTCAAGCAACATAAATTGCTTGCGGCTGGTGCCGGTCTTCTCGGCGGCGCCTTTACCCATACGGGTGCCGAGGCCTGCCGCGGGCAGTATCACTGCGACTTTCATGTGTATTACGATTCTATCGTGGTTTTCTCGGGCGGAAGATTACCAATCGGTTGCGGATCGCTCTTGCGCACCGGGCGGTCGTGCCGTTCCGCCGGCGGCGCGGCATGCATGCGCTCGTCGAATTTGCCGAAAATCATCTTCCCGGCGGTGGTCTGCAGCACGCTCGTCACGGAGATGTCGATGGTCTTCGAGATCATCTTCTTAGCGTTGTCCACCACCACCATGGTGCCGTCGTCGAGGTAGGCCACGCCCTGGTTGTACTCCTTGCCTTCCTTCAGGATGAAGACCCGCATGGACTCGCCGGGCAGCACGATGGGTTTCAGGGAGTTCGCCAGTTCGTTGATGTTCAACACTTCCACGCCGTGCAGTTGGGCCACCTTGTTGAGGTTGAAGTCGTTGGTGATCACCTTGCAGTCGAACAATTTGGCCAGCTCGATGAGCTTCATGTCCACCTCGCGCACCTGCGGAAAATCCTCTTCCACAATCTGCACCGTGAGGTGAGCCATTTTCTGCACGCGTTGCAGGATGTCCAGGCCGCGGCGTCCGCGATTGCGCTTCATGGAATCGGCCGAATCGGCCACCAGTTGCAACTCGCGCAGGACAAACTGGGGAATCACCAGCACTCCGTCCAGAAATCCCGTCTCGGCGATATCGGCGATGCGGCCATCGATGATCACACTGGTGTCCAGGATTTTGTGCGACTTCTTGGAAGACTTTTCCACGCCGAAAATTCCGCCCAGAGCGGCCAGATTCAACATGTCCCCCTTCTTGGCGCCGACAATCAGTCCGACGTACGTCATCAGGAGGAGCAGGGCCACTTGCAGGTAAGCAGGAGCGTCCGCCTTACTGAGTACCAGCGACATCAGGAACGCGCCGGCGATTCCCAGGACAGATCCGGTGGCCGCGCCGATCAGACGTTTCAGACTGATTTGTTCCAGGCGGATTTCGAAGAGAATGATGAGGGCTCCGACGACACCTCCGCCGCCGGCCGAAACCCACGGGGTAACTCCCATGGGATGCAGGAAATAAGCAGCAACCGCAAAAACGACAACCAAAACAGCACGTACCAGAACCAGGTCCAGCAAGATTGTACCCCCGTAAGATTAAATATAAGATCCGGTGAAAAAACCGACATCCGACACTTAAATTGCAACGATTACCGTCGCGCCAAGAGTATACCATTTATGGTAGGAAATCCAAGCGGAAATCTATAAAAACGAAGATAGCGCTATCTCCAACCGGGCCAACAGCAGGTCCGCGTCCGGGCGGGAGAAAACCAGCGGCGGTTTGATCTTGATCACGTTGTGCAGCGGACCGTC
>PLRZ01000578.1:10327-11448 GCA_003164075.1 Bryobacterales bacterium
ACCGGATTGCCGCCGAAGGTGTTGAAATATTCCATCCCATTGGCGAAAGAGTCGGCGATTTCGCGGGTGGTGACCACCGCGCCCATGGGGTGGCCGTTAGCGATGGGCTTTCCCATAGTGACAATGTCGGGAACCACGCCCTGCGTTTCGAACATCCAGAAATGCGAGCCGGCGCGGCCGAAGCCGGTTTGCACTTCGTCCGCCACGCAAACTCCCCCGGCCGCGCGGACCGCGGCGAAGGACTCGGCAAGATATCCCGGCGGCAGAAAAACCTGCCCTCCACAGCCCGACGCCGATTCGGCGAAGAACGCGGCAAGCTCGCTCGAATTCCGGGCAGCTTCGGCCACGTGGGCGGCGTAGCGCGTGCCCGCCTCGGGTCCGCTATAGGGCCCGCGATAGACATCCGGCAGCGGCATGATCTCCACATGCGCGGGCTTGCCGCGGCCGCCCTTGCCGTTGAACTTGTACGGGCTGATGTCCACCAGCGCGCTGGTATTGCCGTGGTAGGCGGCGTCCAGCACAAATATGCGGTCGCGGCCCGTATGGGCGCGGGCCAGCCGTAACGCCAGCTCATTGGCCTCGCTGCCGCTGCAGACCAGAAACGCCACGCTCAAGGGCGGGGGCAGCATGGCGGTGAGCCGCTCCGTGTATTCCGCCAGGTTCTCATGCAGATAGCGGGTATTGGTGTGGAGCAGCGCCATCTGGCGAACGGCGGCCGCGTTCACGCGTGGATGGGCGTGGCCCACGTGCGCCACGTTGTTGACGCAATCGAGGTACTGGCGCCCGCCGGCATCGTAAAGATGTTGCCGCCATCCGCGGATGATGTGCAGCGGCTGGCTGTAGGAAAGGCTCAGCGACGGACCCAGCGCGCGCCGGCGGGATTCCACCAGCGAAGCGGCGGTGCGCGCGCCGGCGGAGTGCCCGCAGACGCGGCGGAAAACTTCGCGCGGCCAATCCGCGGGGAACGAAGCCAATTTTTCGAGCAGCGCCCAAGCCGGCCGGTTGCTGATGTTCAGGTAATCGTTCCGCGGCGCGTGGCGTGCCTGGTCGGCGGCGTAACAGACGCTGGCGCAGAGGCGCGCGCTGGCCAGCGTGTAGAGCGCGCCGGTCTCCGCTTCGCT
>PLRZ01000578.1:11453-12038 GCA_003164075.1 Bryobacterales bacterium
CCGGCGGGGTCCACCAGGACGTTGTAATCGTTGGCGTCATTATGGATGACGCCGGCGGGCAAGCGGTCCCAATCGAGCGCTTCCCAGGCGTCGACGAAAGGCTGGAGCATCGGGCGGCGAGACTCGGGCAGCAGATCGAGATGCCGCCAAGCCATGGACGCGTGGCGCAAGTCCCAATACAGCACGCGCTGCGCCGCGGCATGGGAGAAGCCGGCGAGCGCGTTGTCCAGCCGTGCGAGCGCAGAGCCCAGGGAGCCGAGCAGCGCCGCGGAGTGCCGCTGGACCGTTGCCAGGCAAACGCCATCCACCCAGGTAAGCAGGCGGACGAAGTAAGCGGCGCCGTCCACGTCGGCCACCGGCGTGACCTCCAGGCCCGACCGGGCGGCTACCAGTCGCGGAAACGCCAGGCCGATGTCGCGCGCGGCCAGGAACTGCAGCAGCTTGTTCTGCAGGTCCAAAACTTCCAGCGCCTCGTCGCGATTGGCGATCTTGAGAACGTAGCGCGGGCTGCCGGCGTCGCGCAGGAGGAAGTTTTGATCGCGCTCGCTGGGCAGCGCTTCCGCGTCGAGCGAAAGCCCATAGAGG
>PLRZ01000483.1 GCA_003164075.1 Bryobacterales bacterium
CTTCAGGTGGCTAGGACGGTTGGTCTTTAGTCTTTATAATGGCGGCATCGGCTAAAGGTATGACACGTCACCTCAGAATGGCTTCGTAGCCGCTCAGCGATAAGCCTCCTTGCGATCCAGCACGCGGGAGATTTCCAGATACTCGCCCTTGTCGCGGAAGAATACCCGGTGGTCCTGGGCGCGGAGGCGGATCAGGGGCGGCTCGATGTCGCGAAGTTGCCTGGTATTCCCCTCGCCTGACTGGGCGTAGCGGGCCAGCGTTTTGAGTATTTGCAGCGCGATGGGCTGCTCAATGCCGCGAATGTCGACCTTGGCCTGATCGGTCCAGACGATGCGCTTAGCCATTGTGGCGGGTTGTCTCTTCCGGTAGCGGCTCCTTACCCATCCTGTCCCAATCGGCCATGGTCAAGCCGAACTCTGCGAGCACTTCCTCATGCGGAACCGGCTGGTTGTGCTTGAGCCATTCATCGGCTTCGGCGACGGCCTTGCGCTCGGCATTGCTCAGGGTGTCTCTATCTTCCTCGGGCGAGACCATGGTTTCGAGCAGATGAACCACGGCGGCGAGCTGGCCGGTGCTGAGCTGGTCGAGCAGGTGATGGGCATGCTGTGCATCAGCGGACATTGTGTTCCCCCATGGAGCCGCTCTGGCGCGATGCGCCGGCGGCGATTAAAGAATTTATCAGCCTGACGACGGCCTTCCGATCTCGCTCCGGCAGGGTCGAGATCATCTGGAATTTCTTCCACTGCCTGCGGGCTTCGGGATCGTCCTTGGCCCGTTCGACTCCGGGCGGCTTCACTCCCAGCAGTTCGCCGGTGTTTACCTGGAGCGCTCTCGCCAGGGCGATCACGGCGGGCGCAGGCGGAAACACGGCCCGCTGGGTGGTTTCAGCGGCTTCCGCGAGCTGGACTTGAGTCAGCCCCCGCGCTCTGCGGATGACCTGAAGCCGTTCTCCAAAACCCGTCGCTCCATACTTCTTTCCAGGCATCGCATCCGCGATTGTAAAGGGCATCCGCAAAATCCTATCGGTGAGTGAGGTGACACGACTTCCGCATTACGTATGCTCTCAGAGACGGTATCACAAGGTCAAGCAGGGTTTCCAGAAACGTCTAACCCCCCACTTGACAACTTTTTCTACGGAGGCCCTTTTTTCATGGCGCGTGTACCGGACGACGAGATCGAGCGGCTCAAGAAAGAGATCCCCATCGAGCGCCTGGTGAAAGGCTTCGGCGTCTAGCTAGTGATTCTCAGGGCGTGCCGTCCGGCGTCCGCCATGACGATTCACCGGGCCTCACTATTGAAGGCCCAGACGCTCTGGCTTTTCGCTGCGATCCTTGCCGTCTGCTTGGCTCACGGACAGGAAAGAAAATCCGATGGGGTCATCGAAAACCGCCTCGCCGGTTTAACGGTTGGAGTATCTACGCTGGAGGACGCGAAGCGACTCTTTGGGGCCGCGATTCGGGTGAACGTCCCCGATGGCGAGGCCGACGTTTCTCTGAGCGGTTGCCGTCTCTCGATGCAGGTCGATTTGGAGGCAAGTCCCTATACAACCCACAGCCGCATTGAACATATTCTTCTTGAAGCGAGGGCAGATAGCAAAACGAAGGAGTGCGCTGCATTAAGAACTGGAGCGGGTTTGGGCCTTGACTCGGCCCTAGCGGATATTGAGCGACTTTACGGCAAGCTCCCGGAGCAACGAGAACCTTCAGGTGTCCTGCTATCTCGTTTTGATTATTCGAAGTGCAAGGAACATCAGAAACAGGCGCTTGGGATGTTGATACAGTGGTCGGACTCAGACCGTAGGTTGAAGTCTATCGACATCCAGTCCGGCTCCGCAATTTGCCATGACTACGACGGCGCACCCCATTAGTGGATCAATCCACATCAAATTCGGCTCGGCCGGCGGTTTTCCTGCAGATGAGAGTACGAGCTTGTTCGGGAAGATCACGGTCACGTTCGACATGAAGATGCTGAACGATAGCTTCAAAAACAGCAACAGCATCAATCCGGATTACAAGCCCGCGATCGGATGGGGCGAGGTAGTTGCCCACGAGGGTGCCCACATGTTGGATCGGTTCACGTTCGGCAACCCGGTAAATCGGAGTGGCGCCCGGCGCACCGAAACGAATGCCTTCGACACGCAATCCTTCGTGCCGAAGGCGACGAACCGGTATTCCTTCTGGGGTCTGTGGAACCCGAGTTGGGCAGAGGCTGATCGGGAGACATTCCGGCAAAATGCGGTCAAGGATCAAGCCCAAAAGGATGTTGACTTGAATTGGGGGAAGAAGAAGTGGGCCTATATGATCAGGTCTCTTGTGCTTTGCTTAATCATTCTTGGACCAGCAATGGCCGCGGACGGGCCGGCAGTGGTCGATCTTTGCAAAGTGCTCGCAACGCCCGCCAAATATGCCGGGACGGAAATTACGGTACACGCGACGATCCAGTCGTCAATGCACGGCACGTATCTCAGCCAGGGCGGTTGCGACGAGGTGCTATTCATGGCCTTGCCGGCGGAGATTCCTAACCGTAAAGGTGGTCCAGAAGTCGAACGGGATTCCAACTTCAAGGCGTTCGAGCGTGCTCGCTCAGACTATCGACCAGAGGCCCCCAAGTTTACTGCCTCCTTTACGGGCGAGTTGCAATACGCCAAGCACGGCAAGGCGTTCGGCTATTACGGCAGGAACAAAACCAGGCTGGTCGTGTACAAGGTGTCTGAGGTAGATCAGCAGCCCAAACGTTAGCCCGTACTGGTCGAATCCCGTTCCCATGGGAACCACAGCAGCATCGGGGCGAGCGGAGCGGCGCCGTCGCGCCACAGCCCGCTCGCGGAGATCGGCGCCTCACCGGTCAGCATCGAAAGCCCGAAGAGAAAGACGATTCTACGCATCGGCAGAAGGGGTGACACGCCACCTCAGCGATAAGCCTCACCACGTTTCTTGACGGCCAGGATGCGAAGGAGCTTCCCGCCGGAGGTGAAGAAAACCCGATAGCCGCCGAGACGCAACCTGAGTTTGCCGGCGTGCTTGCCCTGAAGCGCTTTCACGTCGCCCACTCCAGTGGTCGCGTAATGATACAGGCCATCGAAGATGTGCATGGCCGTGGTTCGATCGAGAGCGCGAATATCGGCGCGCGCCTCATCGGTCCACTCGATGCTAAGAGCCATTCTCTTTGAGCGGGAAATCCTTCATGGTCAGCCCGAATTCGGCTAGGACCTCTTCGTGCGGAATCCCGCGGCCGCCTCTCTGTTCGAGCCAGGCGTCCGCCCGGGACAGCGCCCGGTCCTCTTCGGCGGTGAGCAGTTCGTCGTCGATAGGCGCGTTGCGCAGAGCGGCGGCCACCGGATCAACGATGGTTTCCAACAGACCAACCAACGCCGAGACTTGCGTCTCCGGCAGCCGATCAATTAACTGGTGAGCCTGCTCGCGGGCATCGGTCATCGCGAACCTCCGGTATCGGATCCGGCGAAGCGGCGCGCGGCTTCCTTCATGGTGTTGCGCAGAATGATGCTCTCGATCACCGAACGGATTACCTTCTTCTCTTCCTCGTCCAGCCGGGACACCGCTTCGAACTGAAGTTTCAGATCTTCGTCCGGGCCGCGCTCGTCCTTCTCGAAAAGCAGCATATCCGCGCTCACGCTGAGCGCAACAGCAAGCTTGCGGATCGCGTCCAGGGTCGGTTGCGATTGGCCACTCTCGTAACGCCGGATCTGCGAGATGTGCATACTGACCATCTCGGCGAGAACCTGTTGCGTCAGGCCGCGCTCTTTGCGCAACGAGACCAGGCGTTCGTGGAAGTTCAGCTCCGCTGGAATCCGCTTCTTCACGAATACCAGCGTAGAGGGTGGCGCATTCATGCTTGCCTCAAGCAACTCCAAAGGCGACTATCAGTCTAGCATATGCGCTACTTGACAGGTTCCGCTTATGCGGTCCCCCTTTTGAGTAGGTTTTTTTCATGGCGCGCATACCGGACGACGAGATCGAGCGACTCAAGAAAGAAATCCCCATCGAGCGCCTGGTGAAAGGCTTCGGCGTCGAGCTCAAACCCACCGGCGCCAACCTGGCCGGACACTGCCCGTTCCACGAGGACCAGGCCCTCGCTCATCGTCACCCCGGCCACCAATCTGTGGCGCTGCAACCATACCCTTGCAGCCAAACGTTGGGCGGAACGCCGTTGAAGATGTCGGAGTTTTCCTTCACTTGGTCGGCGAAACGACGGCCAAGAGCGACCCATGGGATCATACAGGAATGCCGGATATCGAGGCTGGCGAGCGTGCTGGCCGTGCATTTATCAGGGGTTCCAAGAGCCTATCTTGTCAAAGGGAACTAAGAGGGAACTAAGATGATAGCTGGGCAAGCACATCTTCCATCGGGATCCCCTTGCCACCGCGCTGAGCAAACCCGGCTTAGCCAGCGTGAAAGCGTCGGCGATCCTGTTCTGTCACGGGCTCATCGTCGGGCGATGCCGCGGCCACGGCGCGGGCCAGGGGATCGAAGAGCATGAACTCCAGGAAGCGGATCGCTGTCGCGATCTGCGAGTCCGGCAGCCTTTCGATGAGCTCGTGCGCGTGATGTTTCTCCGTAGCTCCGTTCCTAGTTCTCCTTTAGCCGTTCAGCGAACCGCCGCGCCCTTGAGAAACGCGTCGATGGTGCGAAGGAGCGCGGTCTGTTTGACAGGCGGTAGCGTCTCGATCCGCTCCAGCCGGCGCCGCCATGTACCAACCCGCCGACCATATCAGCCTCTGTGCGGTGCTACAAAAGATACCATGTACGGATCTTGACAGGTGGGTGCTAACCGAGCTGGGGATTTCGTGACACAGGCGCGGAATACGCTCCCTCACGGTCGCGGCTCGGTAACGAGTACCCGCGTGTTTGCAGGTAGTTACAGAGCCGGGCCCAGAGGACACCCCGTTAGGGAGCGTGCTCCAGCGACAAAGCTCAAGCCCAGCGGCGCCAACCTGGCAGGACGCTGCCCGTTCCACGAGGAGCGCTTGCAGAAGGCCGTCGTGAACGCGAAGGAGGGCAGGCGAGCACCGCCTGCCCCACCTGGGAGTTCGTCGCTGAACAGAATGGGGCGGCGATCGGGCCCCCTCAAAATAGACGCTTGCGCGGCGGCTTCCTGGGTTAGAATAATTACGGAGCGTGTCTGCAATGCACGTGCCGGTCCACCTATTTTGATCCAACACCTCAAAATAGGGGGTCCTGCTCGACACGCGCTGGTGAGCAAGCTCCTGGCGGTTCGCCGCAAGGGAGAAGCCTGAAGGCGCTCGGGGGACACCCACCCCGTTGACAAACGTGGGTCAATCACGGGGGTCGGCACAGCCGAGTGGTACGCTCCAATACTTTTCTTCCGCCGCCGTTTCAACTTCCGTTCTCACATCATAATGCCGTCGGTTGGCGCCGGCTGTTATCTAAAGTCGACAACCATGGCCGGATCCTCGCCTGGCAGTTATACAAAGTCAATATAGCCCTCCCCACGCCTGGCTAATCGGTACTAAATCGGCCAGGTTTTTCTTGCCTGAAACGGCGGCATCGGTTGTAATTACTTTATGGAGGTCATCCATGGCAGCATATCTACATGATTTCTGGCAGGAGGAGGACGGTCAGGATCTGATCGAGTACTCCCTTCTCATCACCTTTATTGCGATTGCCTGCGCCGCCATTGTCGGGGCTGGACGGCCAGCCGTTAATACCGTCTGGACCGGCGCCAACAACCAAATAGCGAATGCCGCCACCGTCGCCGGCGGCAGTTAGGCGCGGCCCTAGAGCACGTCTGCGAAACCGCGCTTCATGTAGCGAAAGAAGAGACCGCCCAGGAGAAATGCCGTCGCGCCGAAGGCCGCGGCTGCCAGCAAATCCCCCAGGTCCGGCAGACTGTGCGTAAGCAGGAGGAAGCGGTACGACCGTACGATGTGATATAGCGGATTCGCCACCAGCAGCCAATGCGCCTTACCCTTATAAAGGTCCTCGGTGACGAAAATCGGAGTCAGCCAAAACCAGAATTGCAGGATCACGCTGAGGACCTGCGCGGTATCCCGCTGAAATACGTGAAGGCTGGCTACCACCCATCCCACCCCCACTGCCAAGAGTCCGACGATGAAGATGTAAATCGGCAACAACAACAGGAAAATGCTGATTTGGTTGAGCATCACGCCGGTGGCCGCAATCACCAGGGCGAGGGCCAGACCATGGCTCACCAGGGAGGAGAGGAAGACCGAGACCGGCACGATTTCCGACGGAAATACCGTCTTGGTAATCAGGTTGGACTGGTCCAGCAGACTGGTAGCGGAGCGCTGCACCGTGTCGCTGAACAGCAGCCAGGGGAGCATGCCGGCGAACAGGAAAAGGGGGTAGTTGGTGGTGAACGGGTTGTCATGCAGCTTGAACTGCATCAGGCGTCCAAAAACGAACCACCAGCACACCAGAAGGACGAGCGGATGGATGAGGCCCCAGATCCAGCCCACGGCCGAACCGATGAAACGTTGTTGAAAATCGCGTCGCACCAATTGGAACAGGAGACTACGTCGTTCTACCAAATTACGGAGAAATAATGTTCCAGGAACCCGCATTTTTATACTTCAGATTGAACAATATCAATTTTATCAATTACTTGCAAGCGACCCTTGGGGTTGACAGCAATGCGCCGATGCTGTTACAGTTTGAAGTTCGTCAGTTTCGGATTTGTCTGAAATAGCCCCATCGGGCCGGCCCCGGGACCGCCGTTTGTTCCGAATCTCAAAGGGCTCGGCCGGAGGAGACAGTGAAGCAAGAGTATTTCGTGGTCGTGTTGGCGCATTCGCTACGCGGCCGTCTGAGACGCATTCATATACCGCATCAGGCAGTGTATGTGGTTCTGGCGTTGGCTCTTTTAGGCAGTATTTCGGTATTTGGTTTTGTGGCCAGCTACGCCCGGATGGCCTGGAAAGTGGCCAACTACAATGCCTTGAAACGCGAAGCCGACGCGCTTCGCGTGCGCTACCAGAATTTGCAAAAGGTGGTTAGCCAGACCGACAAGCAGCTTGCCAGTCTGGAAACGTATGCCAATGAGGTGTCGATCGCTTACGGCATCAAGCAGAAGCTCGAAGGGCCGTCGGATATTACGGCTCAGGGCAAGCTGATTCCCTCGTTCGCCGAGTCGGTTCAGGACTACGATTTTTTGCGCAGCGCCAACGCTCTCACGCTGCTCAGCAGCCCCGCGCGGCGAATCCGTTCGGTGGCGTCCATTCCCAATCTGTGGCCGGTAGACGGCCGGTTGATCGGAAGCTTCGGGCCGCGGCAGGATCCCTTCTCGGGTGAAGGCCAGGAGATTCACAAGGGCGTGGATATCAGCGGCGTGGTAGGCACTCCCGTCCACGTGACGGCGGACGGCATCGTGCGATTCGCGGAAATGGAAAGCGGCTACGGCCGGCTGGTGGTAGTCGACCACGGCGGCGGAATCGAGACCTGGTATGCCCACATGTCGAAGCTGTACGTGCATACCGGCCAGGAAGTGCGTCGTGGCGAGCTGCTCGGTGCGGTGGGGATGTCCGGCCGGGTTACCGCCCCGCACCTGCACTACGAAGTCCACGTGAACGGACGGCCGATGAACCCATATCAATATTTGGCCAACGCCAGCGTGCTCCGTCAGGCGGCCAAGAGCGAATTCGCTTTCTAGCGGGGGTGGGGCTGGCAATTCTGCGTCCAGCCGCTTTCCAGGTGGCTTTTCCGAGATTCGCTAGCCGAGTGAAGGTCCGGCTCTCCAGATAGCACGTCGGCGCGCCTAGCGTCGCATAATACAGTTACGGTATGGCGGGGCTGAAGCCCCGCGCAGGCTGAAGCCTGCCCCACCCAGGGCTGTCACGTAAATCTGCAAGACTCCAATAGATAGACCCCCGGGTGCGTAACCGATCTGGGGATTTCGTGGCTCAGGGGCGGAATCGCTCTGTAACGAGTGCCCGCGTGATGGACCTTCCCCAGATCGCTTAAGCACCCCAGCATCCTTTCCTGCCCCGTTTCGCGGTACTCTATCACAAGAATGCGCACTTTGATTGTGGTGGCGGCGCTGACGGCATGCGCCTGCGGACCGGCCTCCCAAGCCAGCGTCCCGGAGTACGGCTACGATGTGGTCCACGTGTATCCCCACGACCGCACAGCTTTCACCGAAGGGCTGTTCTACCTCAACGGATTCCTCTACGAAGCCACCGGGTTGGAAGGAAATTCCTCGGTTCGTAAGGTGAAGCTCGAAACCGGCGAGGTGCTGCAGCAACAGGAGCTTCCCGACGCTTACTTTGGCGAAGGCATCATTAAGTGGAAGGACAAGCTGTATCAGATGACTTACAAAACCGAAGTCGGCTTCATTTACGACTTCAACACCTTCCAAAAGACCGCCGAGTTCCATTATTCCGGTCAGGGATGGTCCTTCACTACCGACGGCAAGCAGATCTATATGGACGGGTCGCGCGACGTCAACGCCGAAGCGAGCAACCCGGAAATCCGTATCTGGGACCCCGAGACTCTCAAGGAAACCGGCGTAATCAAAGTGACGGACGAGGGCCAGCCGGTGGAGAATTTGAACGAACTCGAATGGGTCAAAGGCGAAATCTACGCCAACATCTGGCAGACCAACCGGATCGCACGCATCGACCCCAAGACCGGCAAAGTGGTCGGCTGGATCGATCTCACGGGCCTGCTGAGTCCCGACGAAAGGCAGGGCGTCGACGTACTCAACGGCATTGCCTACGACTCGGAACACGATCGCCTCTTCGTCACGGGCAAACTCTGGCCGAAGCTTTTCGAAATCAAACTGGTGAAGAAGGGGACTCGCTAACACTGCTTATGCGCGCGCTGATGGTAGCGGCGGTGCTGGCGGAGTGCGCCGCCGGCCAGATATACGCGACGCACACTCCCCAGTATGGCTATGAAGTGGTGCACGCCTATCCTCACGATCGCGGCGCTTTCACCGAGGGGCTTTTTTACATGAACGGCTTCCTCTATGAGAGCACCGGGCGAACCAGGGAGTCTTCCGTCCGCAAAGTGAAGCTGGAGACCGGCGAGGTGCTGCAACTGCACCAACTGCCCGACGAGTATTTCGGCGAGGGAATCGTGAAATGGAACGACAAGCTGTACCAGCTCACCTGGCAGACCGAACTGGGCTTCATTTACGACTTCAACACATTCGCGGTGAAGGGGCAGTTTCATTACAAGGGAGAAGGTTGGGCCTTCACCACCGACGGCAAGCGGATTTACATGGATGACGGCACGGCTCAGATTCGCATCTGGGATCCGGAGACGCTCCAGGAGACCGGCCGTATCACGGTCACCGACGAAGGCCGGGCCGTGGACCAGCTCAACGAACTGGAGTGGGTGAAAGGCGAGATCTTCGCCAACATCTGGGAGACCAACCGCATCGCGCGCATCGACCCGAAAACCGGCAAGGTAGTGGGATGGATCGACCTCAGCGGGTTGCTGAAACCCGGAGACATCGACCCCGAACACGCCGACGCCAACGTGCTGAACGGCATCGCCTACGATGCCGCGCGCGGTCGTCTGTTCGTCACTGGAAAGTGCTGGCCAAAAGTCTTCGAAATCAAACTCGTGAGGAAATCGCCGGCGGCCAACTGAAAACCGGCCAACGGGCCGCGGCCAGGAACTGAGGCAGTTGTACCGCTACGGGGGCATCCCGGTTATTTGTACCGGCTTCACCCGGGTGAAGGAGGTGTCAGGGGCCGCGAAACAATAAGCTGACCAAATGTTTCGAACGTGCGCAATCGCTCCCTAACGGGGTGCCCTCTCGGCCCGGCTCTGTCAAATGCGCATGCCGGCGTTGACGGCTATATTTCATGGCAACACGTTCGCGCGCAGGATTCTTTCTTCCCGGCCGGAGCGCGTAACTTCAGG
>PLRZ01000640.1:0-19892 GCA_003164075.1 Bryobacterales bacterium
ATCCGTGGCCAATAATGTCTTTGCCCGGAAAGCAGGCCGGAGCCTCGACCCACCAGCGTGGCAGCGCGCTTCTGGCCGTTCTGTGGCTGTCCGCGGCGCTTTCCGCCATCGCCCTCGCCATGTCCATCACCGTCCGCGGGGAAACCGACCGCGCCGCGACCTCCATGGACGACTTGCGCAGCTACTACCTGGCATCCGNNCCACGTCGAGATCATCCCCGAAACCGCCAAACTGAACGTCAATCGAGTCTCCGGGGACGATCTTTTCAAGCTCGTCTCGGCCCTGGGCGCGGATCCCGTGCGTGCCGACACCATTGCGGCCGGCATCGTCGACTGGCGGAGCGGCGCCCCCGGCAGCTCTTTCGACGCCTATTATCTTTCCATGACGCCGTCTTTTCAAGCGCCACATACGTCTTTTCAAGAGATTGAGGAATTACTTTCGGTGAGAGGCGTTACTCCGGATATCTTTTACGGAACCTGGGCCCCGGCCGGCAACGGCGATCCTGCCACGCGGGCGCTGGTGCGGCACGCCGGCCTGAACGATTGCCTTACGGTTTACGGGCCGCCCGGCGTGGTGGACGTCAACGCCGCGGAGCCGGCCGTTCTGGCAGCCATCGGGATGGACCCGGACGCCGTCGCGGCTATCGTGGCGCAGCGCGCCGGAGGGCCGGGCGGCCAGAACCCGCTGGAGGCTGCTCCAGCCGTGGGCGCGGGCGGGAGTTTTTGGAATCAGCCGAACCCCATCGTCACGTTCCGTTCCACCGCGCGCCTCCGGCTGCCCAACGGACAACTTTCGGACATGCGGCGCACCGTGGGCGTACAGGTGAAATACATGTCTACCCGTTCCGAGAGCCCCTATTACACTCTGCGGTGGTACGACACCGCCTGGAGCTATTAACCCGGCCATGCCCGTGAAAAACCCCATCTCCAAAGACTTGCGCAAGCTGTTGCAGTTCGGCTTGGGCGTGGGCATTGAGATCGGCCCGCGCGATCTGGAAGTAGTGGCGGCGCGCGTGCGACCCACCGGCGTCAACGTGTTGGGCCGTTTGGTCATCGCGGATTTCGCCTCACGCCCCGCCGCCGAATGGGGCGCGGAGTATGCGCGCTTTCTGAGTCCCCTGGGTTTGAGCCATGTGAGCGCCACGGTTCTGCTGCCGCGGCGCGAGGTGATTGTGCGCCACTTGTCGCTGCCCGGCGTCAAAGGCAGAGACGTGGATGGCGCGGTCCGCTTTCAACTGGATTCGATGCACCCCTACGGTGACGACGAAGTGTCCTGGGGCTGGTCGCCGCTGGCCTATGGCGCCGTGCTGGTGGGCGTTACCCGGCAATCCACGGTGCAACGCTATCTCGATCTGTTTCTGGCCGCCGGCATCAAGGCGGCCTGCTTTACTTTTTCCGCGGCGGCGGTTCACTCGGCGGTCCGTTTGAACGGCGCCAACCGCGGCGATGGATTTCTGGCGCTCGGCCCCGCGGCCAACGGGGGGGTGGAAGTATACGGCGAGAGCCAGTCCCGCCCGGTGTTTACCGCGGAATTTCAGTTACCTCCGGAACGTGCCGCTTTACTGGGGCTGGCCGAGCTGCGGCTGGCCCCTGAAACCGCTCCTTTGAAGCTGGAAGACGTGCTTCCCAAGCCAGCCGTCAATCCAGTGGAGAACGATCTCGCCCGCAACGCACGGCCGTATGCTACGGCGTTGGCCGGGGCTTGTCCCTGGCTGGCGCCGTCGGCTAATTTGCTGGCTCCCGGCCAGCGGCAGGCGAGTTCGCGAGCGGTTTTTATACCCACAGTGGTGCTGGCCGCCATCCTTCTCCTGGTGGCCGGCGCCGTGGTGGCTTACAATTCTTACGCCGACCGGAAATACCTCGCTTCCATCGAAGCCGAGATCGCCAAAGTGGCCCCCGTGGCGAAGCATGCCGATGACCTGGACCTCCAGATTCAGCAGGCCCGCCAACACGCCGTGTTGCTGGACCAGTTCCGCAATCTGACACGCCAGGATCTGGACGCTCTGAATGAACTGACCCGCCTGATTGAGCCCCCGGCCTGGGTCAACAGCACCGCTCTGACGCGCGACTCCGTGCTGATCTCCGGAGAAGCGCCGCAAGCCGGACCGCTCATCAAAATCCTGGATTCCTCTCCGCTGTTTGAAAATTCCGCCATGCAGCAGACCGGCAAAACCCAAAGCGGCGGTGAATCCTTCCAGATCCGCTCCACCCGGAAGTATCCCGCCCAATGAACCACCTCTCGCGGAGTCGCAAAATCACGCTCTTTGGCACCCTCGGGGTGATGCTGGCGTCGGTACTGGTCCGCTACGGCCCGTTCGCCAACGACCAGGGCTCGGTAGTGGCATCGCACGATACCATCCCCGTGGCCAAACAGCGGCTTGAGATTCTGCGCCGAAAGGCCGCCACGGTTCCCGGCAAGGAGGCCGTCTTGAAGCAAGTGACGGCGGAACTGCAGGCGCGGGAAAAAGGCATCGTGCAGGCGGACACCGCCGAGCAGGCGCGCACCCACCTGATGGACGTGCTCCACAGGGCGGCGGTGGCCAATGGGTTCGATTCTACCGGCGCGTCCCAATTGCCCGAGCCCAAGGCGCTTGGCAAAGACAAAGAGTACGGGCAGGTTTCCGTGGGACAGAACTTCACCTGCGGGATCGATCAATTCGTGAATTTTCTCTCGGGGATTGCCGACCAACCCGAGATCCTGGCCACCGACACCATTGTGGTAGCGCCGGTTCGCAATAAAAACAAGGACATCACCGTGCGGTTGACTTTTTCCGGCGTGATCCCCAGGAAGCTGGTCCCGGAGAAGAAGCAAGGAGTCAACTTTTGAATCGCAAACTCCTCATCCTCGATATAGTGCTGGCAGCCGGCGTGATCTACGGCGGATTCCAGTTGCGCAGCCAGTGGGTGGCGGCCAAGGCGCGCCAGGCCGCAATGCCCGGTCCGGCGCCGAAGGCCGGTCCCATACCGAAAGTAGCGCCGCTTCCGCAGCAGCAGGCGGTGCTGCCTAGCGGCTACAAAGATATCGCCATCGACATGCTGTTCGATGCTTCGCGTAATCCCAATATTCCGGTGGACCCACCGCCGCCGCCGGCGCCGCCGCCGGTACCGCCGCCGCTGCCCTCGTTCCACGGGATGATGGACTTCGGCGACCCGCAAGGCCCCATCGCCCTCATCACCGAGAACGGCGCGGAGCGGCATGAGGAATTCCATGCCGGCGAAATGATCGGCGCCTTCAAGCTGGTGTCGTTCGACCGGCAGGAGATGACCCTGGACTGGAATGGCAAGGTCATTCACAAGCGCTTGAATGAAGGCGGCAGTGCGCGGGCGGCCCCGAGCGCCGCACCACCGGCTGGAGGGACACCCACGCCCACCCTGGGGATCGTCCCCGGGAGGGCCTCGGACCAAACTGCGGAAGCGCCCAAGCCACAGACCGTGCAATTAGGACCCGGCACGGAAGTGACCGAGACCACCAGATCATGCCAACCCAACGACAGCACTCCCAGTGGCGCGGTGGCGGACGGATACCGGAAGGTGGTGCGCATGACCGCGCTGGGCTCTTCGCAGTGCTTTTGGACGGCAGTCGGAAAGTAACCAAATGAAATCGCCGGACAGGAAACTATCGATGCGTACGAATTTGCTTCGTCCAATTTTGACCGCTGGCCTAGCCGTCGCGGTGCTCACCGCGGCGCTTGCGCAGCAGCAGCAAACGCCGCCGCCGCTTCCACCGGTGATTCCCGGCCAAGCGGCGCCAACCGCGCCAACAACCACGCCGGCGGCGCCAACGACTACGCCGGCCACGCCGGCGCAGTCCCCGGCCACCGTGTCAGCGGGTCTCGATGCCTATATTCCCAACGGGTCGCTGACCGACTTCATCGATCTCGTGGCCAAGCGGGTGGGGTTCAGCTACATTCTCGATCCCGCCGTCGGGAAAACGGGCTCGGTATCGCTGTTCACCTACGGCGAGGCCAAGCCGACCGACCTGATGACNNATCGAGCCGATGGTGAACATGGACCAGAAAACGCTTCCCCAGGACGAGCGCATGATTCTGGACCTGATCTTTTTGAAGTACTCCACCGCCAAGGAAATCGAGTCGCTGATCACGCCCTTTCTGGGGGAAGGCGCCAGTCATTCCGTTTATGAACCGGCCAATCTGCTGATCCTGCAGGACAACGCCCGCAACATGAAACGCACCCTGCAACTGGTCGACATGTTCGACTCGGAAACCTTCGCGGGACAGCGCGTGAAGCTCTTCAACGTGGACAACAGCCGCCCTAGCGACTTGGCGAAAGAACTGGAAAGAGTCTTCAAAGCCTACGCTCTTTCGGACAAAGAGTCGCCGGTGAAGTTTATCCCCGTGGACCGCATCAACGTCATCATCGCGGTGGCTCCGAATCCGGGGGTGTTTCCGCAAGTCCAGAACTGGATCGATAAGCTCGACCTCGCGGTGAACGTACAGGCCGGCGAGGTGAGCACTTATGTGTACCGGCTGAAGTACAGCCGCGCCGCCACCACCGCCATGGCCATCACCGCGCTTTACACCGGAAACATCAACGCGCTGATGAGCCTGGCCGCCATGTCCAACGGCAACCAGCAGGGGAGCCAGGGCTTCGGCGGCATGAACTACACCGGCGGTTCCGGCGGGGGCTACGGGGGCGGCATGAACAGCTTCCAGAACACCGGCGGCTATAACAGCGGCAATGGAGGTGGCTATAACAGCGGCTATGGAGGGGGCTATGGCCAGAATACCGGCGGGATGATCGCGCCCATCACCACTCCCCAGGCCGGCAGTGCCCTCCCCAGCGTGGCGGCGGGACCGAATACCCCGGATTTGACCGGCTCGCTACTGGGAACGGCCACGATGGGAGGGGGCGCGAACGGACAGCGAATCCCGCACATCATCCCCAATCCGTTCGACAACACCCTGCTGATTCAGGGCACACCGCAGGAGTGGCTACAAATCAACAACCTCTTGCGGCAGATCGACGTGGCTCCCCGGCAAGTGCTCATTGAGGTGAAGATCTACGAGTTGGACCTGAACGGCGCCTTCAGCCAGGGAATCACTGCCTACATGCAGCAGCAGAGCGCCAACAGCACCGGACTGAGCAATGCGCTCAATGTCGTCACCAGTTCGGGTGGCCTGAACCTGTCGTTGGGGGCCATGGTGGGAAATGCCAAGCAAGTGCTGGGCGTCCTCCAGGCTCAGGAACACCACGACCAGTCGCGCATCATCTCGGCCCCCAGCATCATCGCCACCGACAGCATCCCGGCGGTGATGAACGTCGGCGAGGACGTGCCGGTGCTGACCTCGCAAGCCGTGGTGGGAGGGGTTCAGTCCAGTGGCAGCAGCGTATTCTCCAATACGGTGAGTAACCAGAGCTCCGGCGTAACTCTCAATATCGTGGCCAGGGTAAGCTCGGCCGGGGTGGTGACCATGGTCATAAACCAGGATGTCAGCGCACCGCAGGCGCCTTCCGCCGGCGGGATTAATTCGCCATCGTTCTCGCGGCGCAGTTTCTCGACGCAGCTCACCGTGCAGGACGGCGATACGGTGGCCATCGGCGGCTTCATTCAGGACCAATCGGGCAATTCCACCGACGGCGTGCCGCTCTTGTCCCGCATCCCCCTCATCGGCGGTCTGTTCGGAGCCAAGGCGTCGAACAAAGGGCGCACCGAGCTGATCGTCTTCATCACGCCCAAAGTGCTATTCGATACCAACCAGGTGCTGGAAGCTACCGAGGAAATCAAGAGCAACCTGGGCCGCTTGACCAAAATGATAAAGGACCAGTAACCAAGGGCCGCGCCCGGTTTAACCCATTTCCCGCATAATTTCAGAACTCCTGATGTCGTGGAACTTGGGATAAGCCTGCTTTCGTGGCGCAGGCACTCCTGCNNACGAGTGTCTGCGCCACGTCATGGCTCAGCCCATTTTCCCCGCCGGGCTGAAATTGCGTGGCGACATCAGGAGTTCTCACCCTGACCCACTTGACAGAATCCCGCCAATCTCCTAATCTCGATATAGTATGGTACGTTTCAAGGTTGACGCACATCGCATGTACCCGGACGTTCCCTCTCTGGCAGTGATGGCCCGGCCTTGTTGTTGTCGCTGTTGTTGATCTCCAATCCTTTTGCCTGAACCCGGACCGTTTTCGCAGAGCGGTCCGGAGTTTTAGAAATTTGAGGAGGATTTATATGCAAGCGACGACACTTCCTTTCGCCGGTTCCCACGCCATCGTGCCCCTTCTGGAACTGGCCCTGGCGCAGACCAACGGACAAGGCGCCTACATCTACCGTTTCGAACCGAATGAACCGTTTGCCACCCTGGCGACCTGGGCGGGACTGACGCCAGCGGAAAGCGATTGGCAGAATCTGAAAACCCCCGGCCACATTCTGCAACGCACCACCGCCGTAGTCCTCTATGAGCAGGCCTTCGGCGATTGGCGCTTCGAAAACCTGCCGGAATTCCGCAAGAACCGCTTCCCGGGCGTGGTCTCGATTCCCCTGCAGGATGGCGGAGAAGTTGTGGGCATCGCCAATTTCTGCCGCGCCCGTGCCATGGCGCTGCCGCCGCGGGAATTGTCGTTCCTGCTCAGTTTGAGCCTGCCGCTGGGCGCGCTGCTGAACGGCGAGGCGGTGCGCGAGCGCCTGGAGCGCGCCACGCAATTGCTGGCCGACCGCAAAGTTCTGGAACGCGCCAAAGGTCTGCTGCAAGCCAACCTGGGGTGGAGCGAAGAAGATGCCTACCTGCACATTCGCCGCCTCAGCCGGCAAAGCCGGATACCGATGCGCGACATTGCGCGCGAAGTGATCGAGGCCGGTGGAGAGGCGCTGCCGCATGGCCAATGAAGGTCTCCCTACCCGCAAGGACTTCCTGCTCGCCATGGCCGGCGCGGCGCTCCTGCCGCACACGCTTCCCGCGCAGACCGGTCCCGGCAAGCTGCTGATTGTGGTGGCTCACCCCGATGACGAGTACGCCTGCGCCGCGACCACCTACCGGCTGGTGCGAGAGTTGGGCTGGACCGCCGACCAGGCGATCCTGACCGACGGCGAGTCGGGCTATCGATATGCCACGCTGGCCGAAGTCTTCTACGGCACCGGCCTCACGCATGAGGGCGACGGCCGCGCCCGTCTGGCGGCCATTCGAAAGCAGGAAGCCGTGCGCGCCGGCAAGGTGCTGGGAATCCGGCAACATTACTTCCTGGACCAGAAGGACGCCGGTTTCGCCACCGATGCCTCGTCGGCCGACAGCCGCAATTGGGACCGTCCGCGGCTGCGCGCGTTTCTCGACGATCTTCTGGCGGGGGAACGCTACGATGCCGTGTTCACGCTGCTTCCCACGGCCGAGACCCACGGCCATCATCGCGCCGCCACGCTGCTGGCCATGGAAGCAGTGTCCGCCATGCCGGAAGACCGCCGGCCGCTGGTCCTCGGCGTGGACGCGCGAGCCAAGGCCGCGGGGCCTGCCACATTCCGCGGCGCCGATCCGCTGCTGGTCTTCGACCGGACGGCGGCCTTCGGATATCGCAACGCGCTGAACTACCAGATCGTAGTGAACTGGGTCATCGCCGAGCATAAATCGCAGGGTCTGTTTCAAATTGAGTACGGCAAGGCCGATTCGGAGCAGTTCTGGCTATTCGACATCAGCGGTCCGTACGCAGTCCAACGGGCACATTGCGGTCCGCTAGGAGCTCTCTTATGAAGACGCGTTTGGCTTTCACCGCAGGCAGTTTGTTGATGGTCTCCGCCGCCATGGCCCAGCCGCCGGCGGGCTTGTGGGACGCCACCGTCACGGTGAACAACGTCGCGATTCCGTTTCGCTTCGAGCTTTCCGGCCAGGCGCCGAATCTCAAGGGCGCCTTCTTCAATGGCGACGAGAAAGTGCCCTCCACCGGCGGGCGATTCGAGAATGGCGCGCTGGTGCTGAACTTCGACCAGTACGCGTCCAAGCTCGATGCCACATGGAAAGACGGCGTGCTGGAAGGCCAGTACGGCCGGGCTAATCGCGGCTATGCCTTCCGCGCCACGCGGGCGGCCGCGCCGGCAACGGCGGCCCCTCAGGGGGATGTGCCCTCCATCGGGGGCCTGTGGGAGATCGAAACCAGGAGCGCCAAGGGTGAAGCGGCGTGGCGCTTTGTGGTGCGGCAGACAGGTGCGCAGGTGTCGGCCGCCATTTTGAGAGTGGATGGCGATACCGGAACCCTGCAGGGCACGTATCGCGACGGCAAGTTCGTGCTGAGCCACTTTTCGGGCGCGCGACCGCTGCTGCTGGAGGTCACTCCGGCGGCCGATGGCACTCTGGAACTCGTGCAGAATGGCCGGCAGAAACTGACCGCGGTGCGAACGGCGGAGGCCCGCGCCAAAGGCTTGCCCGAGCCCACCGACCCCGCGGCGCACACCTCAGTCAAAGATCTCGCCGAGCCGTTCCATTTCAGTTTCCCGGACCTTTCGGGCAAGACGGTTGCCGACACGGACGCGCGTTTCCGCGACAAGGTTGTGATTGTCGCGATCGGCGGGAGCTGGTGCCCCAACTGTCACGACGAGGCGCCGTTCCTGGAAGCGTTGTACGAGAAATACCACGCTCGCGGTTTGGAAGTGGTGGGGCTCTTCTTCGAGGAAGCGGACCAGTTGAAAGATCCGGCGCGCGTCCGGGCATTCATCCGCCAGTATGGGCTGGAGTACCCGGTGCTGTTAGCCGGCGAGACTGGCGAACTGCACGCCAAGCTGCCGCAAGCCGTGAATCTGGATTGCTGGCCGACGACCTTTTTCCTGGGTCGCGACGGCCGGGTGCGCGAGGCCCACGCAGGCTTCGCCGCGCCCGCCAGCGGCGTCTTCCACGCCGATTTGGAAAAGGAAACGACAGCGTTGTTGGAGCGACTATTGGGTGAAAACTCCGTGGCCGCGCGGTAGGGAGCTGCTAAGAAATAAACTTGCCTAAGGTCAGACCTCCTGATCTCGGCCGGGGATTTCGGATAGTTGGGGAAATTGACCTGAGCCATTCCCTTCGATGGCTCATTGCAAATTCCACGACATCAGGAGTTCTGAGGTTATTTCCACACAGGCCCTAAGGCCGGCGTTCGGAGAAATGAATGCGGAGAACCGTGGGGCAGCCAATCCAGGCTGCAGCCGGCTTTTAGCCGGCTTTTTCGAGGTGCGGACAGTCGTCGACGGCGTGAAGAGCCGCCTGGAAAGGCGGCTGCAGGCAGGATTGCCTGCCCCACAACTAATGCAAAACGAGCGGCATTAGGCTTCAGCCCGCCGGCCGGAGTAAGTGTGAGGGAGCGCACCTCTCACTCCGGAAGGTCCAATCACCTAACTAACGATTGTTATTGGCGTACTATAACCCATTTCCAGGGTTGTGTTCGGCAGGGCGGAAACTTATAGTAAGTGCAGGCGGAAAAACGTCCTTGAGTTTTCGGTGGAACTGCCGGGCTGCGCATAGTTCGCCGGAAAGAGAACGTACCTCACGCGTCGAGGTGCGAACAACCGGGTTCCGGTTCGGCTTCGCCAAAGGCCGCGCCGGACACCCGGACCAAGATGCCTGTCTTATTTTCTGCACACGGCTGTGAGGAATCGCCCATCCGGGCTGAGATGTTCCTTCAGAATCCGCAAGCCACCCTGTTCGCAGAGCAGCCAGCGGAATGCCTCGGGTGTGTAAGTGTATTGAAAATTCATGCCGATGCGTTCGCCGCGCTGGAGCGAAATCTCCTGTCCGGCGACGGTGGCCGAAAGGTCGCGTCCCGCGCGGAACGACCGGGTGATGAGGTGCAGGCCGTCGTGCCGGTCGTCGCGCTTCAAGTTGAAACGGATTTCGCCGTCGCTCTCGCCGATACCGACGTTGGCCAGCAAGGTGGAGAGGAATTTGCGCGCCGCCGGATTATCGCGCCGGGCCAGGGGTTGCTGTGCGTCGTGGATCTCGCCGTCGATGATCAGCCGGTCTTCGGGCTTCATGCATTGCGCCAGATAGCGGATTTCCGCCAGGGGGTCGAAGGATCCCATGGTATTGCCGCTGAGAATGAACAGGCGCGGCGGGTCGGCGGCATCGGCGGCGTACACCAAGTGTACCGGGCTGGAAATGTCGGCCTTGATACCGACGGTTTCGATGTCTTCGTCGTCGGCGCCCGCGCAGGCCATTTCGAGCATCGCCTGGCTGGCATCCACGGGGAAGTAAAAGCACTCGTGGCCGCCCTTCTTAAGGGCATCCATCATCAGGCGGTCGCGCGCGCCGTCGCCGGCGCCGAAGCTGATCACCGGAACTTTGGCTTTGAAGTGCTGGGAGAGGTCGGCGCTGTTGGCGGCGAGTTCTTTCCAGGTCTCCCATAGACCGCCGTATAACTCGGCATGGCCGATGAGCGCGGACCACTCCACCGCGGACCGGGGAAACCAATAGAAGAATTTCTCAGGCAGGTCGCGCGCCTCGATCGCCTCCACGAACTCTTGGGCGATATCCGCCTCGGTAAGTACTACTTCGACTTTCATATGGAAGCTCTATTATCGCAGGTAGCGGTTGGGCGGGGGGTGGGAGCGGGGATTTCACCGCGGAGACGCTGAGAACGCAAGAGGGAATGGGCGTCTCGCACGCGCAACGCCTGACTCGTCTCCCACGGGTTGGCGCGCAGAGGGAGCAGAGGTAAGGTCCGTTAAAGCTGCGGTGACTGCGGATTGCAATGCACCGGCGGGTTTTTATTTGAAGTGGGATCGGATTAAGTAGTCGAACGCCGCTTTTAGCACGATCCCAAGAAAGATCCCGACCAAACCGATGAATCCCCCTACTATGCCGATTACCACTTTCGCCGCATGAACGTCCTGACTGATCTTTCCCAATTTCGCGCCTTGTTCTTTAGTCTGGTCCTTCAAGGATTCAACCGCTTCCGTTAACCTCCCAAGTTGGTGCTGTATTGAACTTACCAGTTCAACAGTGTAGCTGTAGTCGCCGGACGGGAACTGTGGCGCAGTTGTAGGAAATGCCTCTGGAGTCGTTAGGTTTGGGACCTTCGGTCCTCGCGAACTCTTTCCGGATTCGGGCATCACGTGGCTTTGGCAGCGGTTTTTGCCGCGAGCCACTCCCAAAGATCTGGTTGAGCGCGACCGAAGTACCCCCTCACCGAAACGACAAAAAATGACAAAGTGTCTGTGATTCCAAGGGAATCGGACAAGTCTTTGGATGTTGTGGCGGGGGAATCGACAATCCACTTGCCGCTTTCAATTACGTAAAGACTTCCTGGGGCAATTTTGGCGGTGAGCGCCATTTGGATTCCTGGAGCCGAGTCTTGCAGTGCAACTAAAAAGAAGAGCGCCATCCGCTTTTACGCTATCACAAAGATACCGGACGTGGATTACGCCGCTAGGAGATCCGCAGGTTCCCGGACCCGCGCCGCGATCCCCGCCTCCATCGCAGACGTAACGCGCAACTTGATGGGGACGCGGCAGAAGTTGTACCAAGCGAAGTGTAGACAGTATGCGGGCCACAGGTTCTCCGCTTTTTGCTGAAAGCCTTCGTCAGGCGGGTGAGGCGGCGCTTTTGACACAGCCCGGAATAGCGCCCCTCTCGAATCGCTCTTCTCTGCTCCCTCTGCGCGCGAACCCCGGGAAGACGAGTCATCCGCAACCTGCGCAGACGCCCTTTTCCCCCTCTTGACTCGTCGGACGGCTGCCTCGGCGAGTGTATCCTCCGCGTCTCAGCGCCTCCGCGGTGAAAAATCAATACGCCATGACCTGCATCCCCGCGTCGACGAACAGGATGTTGCCCGTCACTCCGCGGCCCAGATCGCTGGCCAGAAAGACGGCGGCATCGGCCACTTCCGCCGGGTCGGTATTGCGCCGCAATGGAGCGCGCTCCGGCACGGTATCGAGAATGCTCGAAAAATCTTTGACGGCGCGCGCCGAAGCTGTCTTGATGGGGCCTGCGGAAATAGCGTTCACGCGGATCTTCCGCGGTCCCAAGTCGCTCGCCAGATACCGCATCGCGGCCTCCAGCGACGCCTTGGCGACGCCCATCACGTTGTAATTGGGCATCACCCGCGTGGAGCCCAGGTACGTCAGCGTGGCCAGCGACCCGCCTTCGGTCATCACCGGCGCGGCGGCGCGAGCGACCGCCACCAGCGAGTACGCGCTCACGTCCTGCGCCAGCAGAAAACCGCTGCGGCCCGTCTCCAGGAACGGCCTCGTCAGGTCTTCCCGGTTGGCGAAGGCCAGGCTGTGCATCACGGTGTGCAGCGGACGGCCGAGCGCCCGCAACGATTCGGTGAGTTCCGCCAGTTCCTCGTCTCTGGTAACGTCGCACGGCAGAATCGCCGCCACGTTCAGTCCCTTGGAGAGATCGGCAATGGAATCCTTCTGGCGATCTCCCAGGTACGTCAGCACCAGAGTCGCCCCTTCGCGCGCGTATGCCTGGGCCACGGCGTATGCCAGGCTCCATCGATTGGCGATCCCCAGGACCAGGGCCAGTTTGCCCTCAAGTAAATTGGACATGTTTTTGCATTGTACACTGGCATTGCAGGCACAAGCTGAGGCGTGTGCCCGATCATGGACCTGAATACCCCACTTACCTACGTCAAAGGAGTCGGCCCGGCGCGCGCCGCCATGCTGGAAGCAAAGGGCTTGTCCACCGTCGAAGACCTGCTGGCGTACGTCCCGTTCCGCTACGAGGACCGCAGCAATATGAAGACCGTGGCGCAGCTTGCACCGGGCGAAATGGCCACCGTGATCGCCGAAGTGCGCTCCGTGAAGCTCTCCGGTTTCAAGCGGCGCAACCTGGGGATGTTCGAGGCGCGCTTCACCGATGCCTCGCGCGCCATCCTGCTGGGCAAGTGGTTCCACGGCGGGTATCTGGCCAATGTGCTGGCCGAAGGCATGAAGGTGGCGCTCTTCGGCAAAGTGGAATTCGACAGCTACTCCGGCGAACTCACCATGATGCACCCGGAGTTCGAAATCCTGGCCGGCGACGACGACGATGGCGAAGGCTCCCTCCATGTGGGCCGCATCGTGCCGGTCTATGAGGCCGTCGCTAAGATGACCACGCGGGTGCTGCGCAGCATCACCCATCGCGTGCTGGAATCGCTCACGCCGGAAGAGGATTGCCTGCCCGAGCACATCCGCCGCCAGCTCAAAATGCCCGACCGCTGGACCGCCCTGCGCGACACGCACTTTCCCCCGCCCGATTCCGACCTCCGCCTGTGGAACGCGTTCCGCTCTCCGGGGCAGTTCCGCCTGATCTTCGAGGAATTCTTCTGGCTGGAGTGCGGGGTGGCGTTGAAGCGCAGCAAGGCCCGCACGCTGCCCGGCATCGCCTTCGAACTGAATGAGCGCGTGCGCGAAAAGGTGAAGGCCATGCTGCCGTTCAAGCCCACCGAGGCGCAGAAGCGCGTCCTCCGTGAGATTGCCGGCGACATGAAAGAGCCGCGCCCCATGAACCGGATGCTGCAGGGCGACGTGGGCAGCGGCAAGACCATCGTGGCGGCTGAGGCGGCGGTCATCGCCATCGAGAACGGCTACCAGGTGGCGGTGCTCGCGCCGACGGAGATTCTGGCCACCCAGCACGGGCTCTACTTCAAGCAGATCCTTTCCAAGCTGGGGTACGTCACCGCGCTGCTCACCGGGTCGTTCACCGCGCGCGAGAAGGCTCAGCTCAAGAAACTGGTGGCCGAGGGACTGGTGCAGGTGGTGATCGGCACCCACGCGATCCTGGAAAAGGATGTCGAGTTTCAGAAGCTGGGGCTGGCGATCATCGACGAGCAGCACCGTTTCGGCGTGCTGCAGCGGCTCGGGCTGGTGCAGAAGGGCGTACACCCCGACGTGCTGGTGATGACCGCGACCCCCATTCCGCGGACCTTGGCGATGACCCTCTATGGCGACCTGGACGTCTCCGTGATCGACCAGTTGCCGCCCGGCCGCAAGCCCATCAAGACCAAACACTATACCGCCGACGGCATCGAGCAGGCGTACAGCTTCGTGAAGAGCCAGATCGACGAAGGGCGGCAGGCGTACGTGGTCTATCCCGTGATCGAGGAGTCCGAAACGCAGGCCATGAAAGCGGCGCAGAAGATGTACGAGCACCTGTCGCGCGAGGTCTTCCCGATGCTGTCGGTGGGGCTGATGCACGGCAAACTGGCCCCCGCCGAGAAAGAAGCGGCCATGCAGCGCTTCAAAGAGGGACAAGTGCAGATTCTGGTGTCGACCACGGTGATTGAAGTGGGCGTGGACGTGCCGAATGCCACGGTGATGCTGGTGGAGCAGGCCGAGCGTTTCGGGCTGGCGCAATTACACCAGCTTCGCGGCCGGGTGGGCCGCGGCGGCGCGCAGAGTTACTGTATCCTGGTGACCGAAAAAATGAACGACGCCGCGCGCCAGCGCATCCGCACCCTGGTGGAATCCACCGACGGCTTCTACATTTCCGAGATGGACCTGAAGCTGCGCGGTCCGGGTGAGTTCTTCGGCACCAAGCAGGCGGGGCTGCCGGCGCTGCGCGTGGCCAACATTCTGAGGGACGCCGAGATTCTGGAAATCGCGCGCCGTGAGGCGGTGGACTTCATCGCGCGGCCGCCCACGGAGGACGCGCTGCGGCAAGCCGTGGCCTACATTCGCGATCATTGGCAGCGGCGCTACGGGCTGGTGACCGTCTGATGCGCGTGATCGCGGGAGAGTTCCGTTCGCGGCGCCTGAAGAGCATCCCCGGCGACGCCACCAGGCCCACGCCCGACCGTTTGCGCGAAACGCTGTTCGACATTCTGGCGGCGCGCGTCCCTGGCGCCGTTTTCCTGGATGCTTACGCGGGGACGGGAGCGGTGGGGATCGAGGCGCTCAGCCGCGGGGCCCGGCACGCCATCTTTCTGGAGAAAGACCGAGCGGCCATCGAGACCATTCGCGACAATCTGGCGATGCTCCAAGTGGAGCGGCGCGCCACGGTGGTGAAGGGCGCGGTGCTGCTGACACTGGGGCGGCCTGAGGCGGAGATTGTCTTTCTCGATCCGCCTTACGGCCTGGAGCGCGAGTACAAAGCTGCGCTGGAATTGCTGGGGGAGGCGCCGCCGCCGATCACTGTGGTGCAGCATTCGGTACGGCTGGCGCTGGCGGAAGCGTACGGCAATCTGCGGCGCACGCGCGTGGTCAAACAGGGCGATAACGCGCTGAGTATCTTCAGCGCGGCGCCACGAGATGCCGGCCAGTAAGGCAGGCGATGCAGGGTGAAGCGAGCGGCGTCATTTTCGCTGGACTTTTGTTCCTCTCCGGGGTAGTCTGATTGTAAGGAGACGTTGGCCGAGATGGTGAATCAGCCGATAGAAGAGGAGCCGCTGGTATTTGGCGGCCGCACGTTTTCAGCGGCGGAACTGGAGTTGATGCGCGGGGTAGCCAGCGAGTTCGCCGCCCTGGGACTCACGGAGATCTCGCGCACGGTTTGCGAACTGCTGGAATGGAAACGTCCCAACGGCGGATTGAAGAATCTGGAATGCCGCCAGTTGCTGGAACGTTTGTGTGCACGGGGGCTGCTGAGTTTGCCGGAGTTGCGAACCACCAAGCCACGCGGGCCGCAACCGGTGCGCCAGACCGTGCGCAGCGATCCCCAACCGGAGATGGGACGCTCGGCTGGACAATACGAGCCCCTACGGTTGCAGCTTCTGACGGGTGAGGACGCGGGGGACGGCGCGCTGTTCCGGGAGTACCTCGACCGATATCACTACCAGCATTACCGCGTTCCCTTCGGCGCCCACTTGCGCTATCTGGTGCGTTCCGAGCGCTGCCCCGAGCAGGTGCTGGCTTGTCTGCTGTGGACCTCGCCCGCCTGGAAACTGGCGGAGCGCGACCGGTGGATCGGGTGGAGCGCTGCGCAACGGGCAGGGAATCTGCAGTTCATCGTCAATCACGGCCGTTTCTTGATTTTGCCCTGGGTGCGAGTGAAGGGCTTGGCGAGCAAGATCTTGTCGCACTGCATCCGCCGGGTTCCCGCGGACTGGGAGAAGCGGTACGGCTACCGTCCCCTGCTGCTGGAGACCTTGGTGGATGGCGAGCGGTTTCGGGGAACCTGTTATCAGGCGAGCAATTGGATCCATCTGGGACGCACGCAAGGACGTGGCCGCATGGATCGGTATCATCAGGCGCAGGGCACGCCCAAAGAGTTGTATGTGTATCCCTTGTGCCGCCATGTGCAACAACGGCTGATCACGGCCGTGCCGCCGGCCTACCGGGAACCGCCCGAAGTCATCCCCCCGCCGAGCGTGTGAGCGGGCGCGGCGCGCTGGCGCTGCCTGGCGGGGAAAATGGGCTAAGCCATTCCTTTCGATGGCGAGAGCTTCGCAGGTGGGGCAGGCGGTGCCGCCTGCCCGCCCGCGCTGAATCAGGCCCGCTGCTCGAATAGATCCAGGGCAAGCGAGCACCGCCTGCCCCACCTGCGGGCTCACTGCAAATTCCACGACATCAGGAGTTCTGTCGGTAGGGCTGGCGCTGGCGGATGCGTATGGCAATCTGCGGCGGACGCGCGTGCTCCAACAGGGCGATATCGCGCTGAGTTTCTTCAGCGCGATGCAGGAATCGCGGCTACTGCCACTCGCCAACTTCGATCGTCAGATTGACGCCCGGTTGCATGACTACCCCGCGGATTACCGGGGCGGTCGCGCTCAGCGCGATGGCGGCAAGGGCGATGAACGCCGCGAAGAACATCGCCCGGACACGGTGCATATGGTCCTCCCGAATGGCGCTTTCAGAATATCCGGCCCTAATATCGCAATATGCAATCAGCATATAACAACTTGCGATTGCCTGGCAACGGTAGGTTCCGGATCAGCGCAGGACGGCCAATATCACCAGGTATTCGAATTCTCCGAGCGCCTCCCCTTTTGGCATGATTTCTGCATACTAGAGAAAATCTTCGGGGGCGTTAAGAGTTCCTTGCGTGGAGTAATGTTTTTCCGCGCCCCGCCGATATAAGGGTGTGAGGGTTTTCTGCAATCGCCCGGCCTATTGCACAAGTTCAGGAGTTCCCTGTGGAGATGACGGTTGGCAAGAAGATCGTTTTTGTTTCGAGCGCTAGCGTGCTGCTCAGCACCGCTGTAGCGTTGGTCGTGCAGGGCATGACGATTCGTTCGCAAGGTACCGAGTTGACACGCAATACCATGCGGGCGGCGGTGGTGGCCGCGGAGAGCATGCGCACGTCCATATCCTCTCTGCGGGCGCGAAATGCGTTTGACGATGCGGCCATCATGCAGGAGGCCAAAAGCGCTGCCGACTTTCGGCAGACACGGCTCTACGACACGGTTCCGGTGGTAGCGGCCTGGAAGTCCATTGAACAAGTGGCGCGCCAGGAGGGCTTCGAGTTTCGTCTGCCCAAGCGTCACGCCCGCAATCCGCGGAATGAGCCCAACGCCTCCGAAGGCGCGATTCTGGACTACCTGGAAAAGTCCGGCCAGCCGGAGTATTTCAAGGCGGACCGGGTGGCCAATCTGATTGTCTATGCACGGCCCATTCGACTCACCACCGATTGCCTCACTTGCCACGGTGACCCGGCCAACAGCCCCACGCACGACGGCAAGGATGTGCTGGGGTTTTCCATGGAAGGCTGGCGCGAAGGCGAGGTACACGGCGCATTCGTGCTCACGGCACACCTGGACCAGGTGGACCATGTAGCTTCGGCGCGCGCCCAATCCGATGCTATCCAAACCACTATGCTGTGGATGCTGCCCACCGGTCTGATCATCGGGCTGGCCTTTTTCTGGTATGGCCGCAAGTCGATCGTGAAACCGCTTCTGATGGTGGTCAAATCCACCCGGCGGTCGAGCCTCGAAACCGCGGACGCGTCCCGGCAGATCGCCAGCGCATCCCAGAGCCTGGCGGAAAGCGCCACGGAACAAGCCGCGTCCCTGGAAGAGATCAGCGATTCCCTCTCGAGCGTTACCGAGCAGACCCGAAGTTCGGCTGACGGAGCGCACCAAGCCAAGTCGCTGGCGGATCAGACCAATGACGCCGCGGTGCGGGGAACCGAGGACATGAAGCGCATGGACGAAGCCATGAGCGAGATCCGGACGGCTACCCAGAGCGTCTCCCGAATCATCAAGACAATCGATGAGGTCGCCTTCCAAACCAACATCCTGGCACTGAACGCGGCGGTGGAAGCCGCGCGCGCAGGCCAGGCGGGATCGGGGTTTGCGGCGGTGGCCGATGAGGTGCGCAGTCTGGCTCAACGGAGCGCGGAAGCTGCCCGGGAGACAACTACTCTGGTGGGCAATGCTCTGGAGCGGACTACCCGTGGTGCGGCCATCTGTAGCGAGGTAGTGGCGCGGTTGAAAGAGATCGAAGACCGCGGCAAGCCTCTGAACCAGGCAGTGGGCGCCATTGCGTCCGCGGCTGGCGAGCAGCGGGCCAATATTGAGCGGGTCACCAGTTCGGTGGCGGAACTAAGCCAGGCAACCCAGGGCGTCGCTGCCAACGCAGAGCAGAGCGCCGCGGCAGCCACCCAGTTAAACGCCCAGTCCGAGCACCTGATGGACTCGATCAAGGCATTGAGCGTGCTAGTAGGCGCTGAGGCTAAGTAGCCGCGAAGAAATATCCCGTGCACTCAGATCCAACCGCTTGCTCCCGCACGCGGCTCGGCATGCGCTTTTGACGGAGCTGGGCCCAGAGGGCACCCCGTGAGGGAGCGATTGCGCGCGTTCGAGACATTTGGTCAGCTTATTGTTTCGCGGCCCCTAAGAGCGGTCCGCGATAAGCTGTCCGCGCCGCGGTTGACGCGCTACTTCTCGTCTGGCTGACCGCCGATGGCTGACGGCTGAAGGTTCGGAGTTGACGCCTGCTCGCGCAAAACATACAGATGCGGCTCATTCGGAGCCAACCGGATGGCTTCCGAAAAGTCCTGAGCCGCCAGGGCAACGTTTCCGAGCCGGAGGCGCAGTTCACCTCGATATTGGTAGGCTTGCCACAATTTGGGGCTCTGGCGGATGGTCCTGGTCAATAACGCAATGGCACGCTCGATCCGGCCGTCGGAGGCGAGTTGACCGGCCTGATCGAGCAGCGTCGCCGGATCGGGTTTGGCTGCATAGAGGCGGCTGCGAATGTGGAAATAGGCGCCCAGCATCAACAAAAGACAGGCGATTTCCGCCGCGCCGGAGAATTCCCAAGTGCCCAGAACGATCCTGCCGGCTACCGGTAAACTGCCGAACAGCAGCCCCACCGCCCATGCGGTTCTGCTCCACTGACGGGCTTGCGACCGCGGCGCCGGCATACTTTTACGATATCATCCGCCAACCGTTAGCATGGCTTTCCAGGACTCCTCGTCCTGCCCGATGCTCACCAGTTTGCCGCCGCGGACCAGCGGGAGCAGCAGCAACCCCGGCTCCCGTTCGATCCGTTGCATCAGTTCCGATTCCGAGAGCTTGAGGTACTTGAGCCCGCCTTCGATATAAGCCTTACCCCCGGTATCCAGCAGTCCGCTCCAGCCGTAGCGTTCTACAAATCGTTTGATCTCGCCCGCGGCGATGGCTTTCTTCTTGAGATCGACCATCTGAATCGTGGCCCGCCGCTCTTTGAAAAACCGTTCCGCGGCGCGCGTCGCCGGCGAGTTTTTCACCCCGAAGATCTGCACAGTCGCCATAAGGTCAGAACTCCTGAAGTCGTGGAATTTGCAGTGAGCCCTGCGAAGCTCTGGCCATCGAAAGGGATGGCTCAGCCCNNTTGCCGGGCGAGATCAGGAGGTCTGCAGGTCGATCTTCTCACGGGTCCCAACAAAAACGCCCGGAGCGCTCACGCGCCCCGGGCCAGTTATTCCTTCTGAAGATGGCGGTCTACTGCGGCCGCATCCAGATATCTTCGAGCACCACAACCGAAGAGGTGAACGTCTTGTCGCCGATGGTCAGCCGGACGAGATAGCTGCCGGGGTCCACCGGGCCACCGCCGGCGTTGCCACCGCCGAACCC
>PLRZ01000640.1:19897-23511 GCA_003164075.1 Bryobacterales bacterium
GCGGCCGCATCAGGCGCCGCCGCGCCTGCCGCCGGAGGAGTTGCCGCCGTGTCACCGGCTGCCGCGGCTCCGCGTCCGCCCCGGCCTCCACCACCGGCAGCGTTGCCCGCGGCCTGCGGCTTCTGCATGTTCCATTGGAAGCGATTCATGCCGGCCTTGATGTCGACGCAATTCGTCGTCACCGTCGCGGTGCAACTCTCCATGACGCCGACCACCGTGGTCCCTGTCAGAAACTCCAGCTTGGCGCCCGGAATATCGGTCTTTGCCCACACATTGATGGCCGTGCCGCCTTGCGGGTTCTGGCCCTTGAAATCGCGATTGGCAACGGACCGGGAGGCCGACAGATCGTTCTTCCACTGGACTGCCGGCCGCGGATCGAACAGCAGCACGCTGGTCTGGTCCGTGATCGGTTTGGTCATCTGTTCCAGCGGCGTAATATCGTCGGCGATCCAGAACGAGCGTCCGTGAGTAGCCACAATCAGGTCCCGGTCGCGCGGATGGATCAGGATGTCGTCCACCCGCACGTTGGGCATGTTATTCATGAACTTCTTGAATTCCTTGCCGCCGTCGAGCGTTACGTACAAGCCAAACTCGGTGCCCACGAAGAGCAGATTGGGGTTGTCGTAATCCTCGCGCAAAGCGTTGATGTTGCCCTCGGCCGGCAGATTGCCTGTGACGTTGGTCCATGTCTGGCCGTAATCGGTAGTCTTGAACAGGTACGGTTTCCAATCGTCGTAGCGATGGTTGTCCAACGCCACGTAGGCCGTTCCCGGGTCGAAATGCGACGGTTCGATGCGCGAGATCTGCACGTACCCATGAGGCGCCTTCGGGCCGCCGTGAATGTTGCCGACGACGTTGGTAAAGGTGTCGCCGTCGTCTTTGCTGACCTGCAGATTGCCGTCGTCGGTGCCGATCCAGATCACGCCGGGGCGGGAAGGAGACTCGCGAATCTGTGTGGACAGGGAGCTGGCGGCATACCCGTCGTGCTTTTCCGCCATGGGCTTCTCGCCGGAAACGCCCATGATGGACTGTTCCGGGGCCCAGCGCGGAACGTTCTTGCTGAGGTCGGTGGGGTTCATGCTCCAAGTGTCGCCGCGGTTGGTGGACTTGAAGAAGTATTGCGCCGCCATGTAGATCTTGGCCGGATTGTGCGGCGAGATCTCGATGGGAGCGTTCCAGTAGAAACGCAGAGGATCGGTGTTCGGAGGCGCGTTGAGGACGTTGGGCGTCCCTCCGCGGCCGCCGCCGCCGCCGCGTCCAGCCGGAGCGGCATCGACTGCCGGGGCTGCCGGGGTTGCCGGGGCATCCGCCGGCGGAGTGTTGGCCTGAACGTTGGCCCTTTGGATTTCATTGGCCGATTGGGCCGCCTGCCCGCCGCGTCCGACCGTGGGACGAATGCTCTTTTGGGTGCCATTGCGCAGATCGTGCCGGGTCATATTGCCGTCCTGCGATTCGCCGTAGACAATGGCCCAATCGGTGGGATCCTGGCGGGTATAGAAGCCGTCGCCGCCGGCCACCGTGTACCAGTCGCCGTTCACCGGGCCGCCGTTGTAACCGGTGGGACCGCCGCCGCCACCGCCGCCGCCGCCGTTGGAGCGTAGCGCGCTGGGGCCGCACCAGGCGTTGTTATCCTGCAACCCGCCGCAGACCCAGTAGGGCCGCCGCATGTCCGCCGAGACTTGGTAGAACTGGCCCACGGCGATGTCGTTGTGATAATCCCAGGTTACGCCGCCGTCGTTGCTGCTATCGAAGCCGCCGTCGTGCCCGACCCACACCTGGCGAGGATCCTTGGGGTTGATCCAGAAGGCATGGTAATCGGTGTGCGAGCCGGTCAGGCCGGTCCACGTCTTGCCGCCGTCACGCGACAGACGGCCGGGGTTGCCGCCCGTGAAAATCTTGTTGACGTCCTCGGGATCCACGCGGATCTGGCTGAAGTACATAGCGCGCTCGTCGCAATTGCCGATGAAATTCCACGTCTTGCCGCCGTCATCGGAGCGGAATACGCCGCTGGCGTTGGGATTGGGAGGAGGAGGCGTTCCGCGGCCACGGCCGCCACCTCCGCCCCCGCCGCCGAAGTCGGGAACGGTGCCGGCAGCCGCGGTGCAGGTTCCGCTGCCGGACTCCGCGCCGCCGCCGCCGCCGCCACGCGCAGCGCCCAGCGCCGCGCCGACAGCCGCGCCCGGAGCCGCCGCCGCGCCGGTCGCCTGGGTTTCGCCGCCGGATTCAGTCGCCGAGCCGCCGCGTCCACCGCGTGCCGGTCCGCCGTCAGCCGCCGTACCCGCACCGGTGCCACCGCTGGCGCCGGCTTCGACCTGTGCGTAGATAGTCGAGGGCTTGGCCCGGAAAATGGAAATCGCGATACGGCCGTAGATCCCGTCCTTCGGTTTCGGCCAGCCCGCTCCATCCAGCTTGGTCCAGGTATCGCCGCCGTCGGTCGACTTCCAAAGTGCGCTGCCCGGACCGCCGCCGTTGAATCCCCACCAAGTGCGCCGGCGCTGGTAGGAAGCCGCGTAGATCGTCTTCCCGTTGGAAGGATCGATGGCCACATCCGTGAAGCCCGTATCGGCGTCGATATATTTGACCTTTTTCCAGGTCTTGCCGCCGTCCTGAGTGCGGTACAGGCCGCGCTCCTCATTGGGGCCGAACAGGTGTCCCACGGCTGCCACGAAGCAGATCCTGGGATCCTTCGGATCCACTACCACGCGCTGAATCGACTGCGTNNTATACCACGTTCTTGTCGGTTGGAGCGATGGCCACCGAGCCGATAGACTCGTTCTCCATCTCGTCGAACATCGATTTCCAATGAATGCCGCCGTCGGTGGTTCGCCACAGTCCGCCGGTGGCGAAACCGATGTACATGGTCATGGGATCCTGCTCCGAACCCACGATATCGTCCACCCGGCCCATCATTACCGCGGGCCCGATAGAGCGGAATTCGAACCCCCGCAAGAGCGGATCCTTGCTCAGGTTAATGGGCGGAGCAGCGGCCGCGCCGCGCCGTCCCTGGGCCGTCAGCAGGCCGGTAAATCCCAGGCAGGCCACTGCCAGAATTAGTAATCTTGGCCCGCCATGGGACCAACACTTTACACGCATAGACTTGTCCTCTCCAATCGCCGTGACACTTGTGACGCAACTTTTTCGGATCAACGTAACTGTATCATATACGACAGTCGGTAGTAGATCCGGCACGCAACGTCCCCGGCATCCCGCGCGACAAGCCGCGGCTTCTCCGCGGCCGGCGGAGCCCAGACTCAGAACTCCCGATGCCGTGGAATTTGCAGTGAGCCCGCGGGTCAGAACTCCTGATGTCGGCCGGGGATTTCGGATAGTTGGGGAAATTAACCTGAGCCATGACGGCGCAGACACTCGTGTCTGCGGGGTGCCCTCTGGGCCGGAGACTCATCTCGGCGCTCCGGGACGGTGGATGCAGCTCGCGAAGAGGGTCGAGATGAGTCTCGACCCAGCAGGCAGGAGTGCCTGCGCCACGAAAACACGTCGGGAGTTCGTAATGTCGATCCACCGGCGTAACAAGTCCCGTGGAATCATCGCGGCGTTTTCCGAGCCGCGCGCGTGGCCCGGCGCCGGAACGGGAACTAATTCACGGTCACCGTTTT
>PLRZ01000174.1:0-1892 GCA_003164075.1 Bryobacterales bacterium
CGGAGTCTCGAGCCACGTGCCTAACTATAGGCGCATTGATAGATTGGCGGGTAGGAGCCATTGAACGAGCGCCGCACTTCGCCCTCCGCATTGGCGTGTTCGAATCCCACGCGATCCACCAGGAATTGGACACATTCGAGCGCGGTCATCTTGCGCAGGTGGAAGCTCAACGAAAAAATGATGCGGGCGCACCGGTGCATCCTCCAGACCAGCGCCCCGATGCGCTGTTCGGGCGTGTGCGTGAAGCCCAAATCCCACATCAACATTTCCCAATAGAAGGCCATTCCCTCGGTCCAAAATGGTGTGCTGAAAAGGCTGCGGTAGGTTCGGTACCGCTGCGTCATGTATCCCTGCATGTGATGCCCGGGAATCAGCTCGTGGAAGACCGTGGCGCGGGCGAAATAGATGTTGTTTCCGCGCATGCTTTCCATCCGTTCCTCAAGCGTCATGCTGCTNNGCTGGCGAGGATACCTGAATCGTCGGCCCTCCCAGGAAAAAGGGGGAGGTTAGCTGCTGCTGTGGCGTCAGCGCCTCTTCCCAGTAGTCCTCTTTGAGGAACGGCGGCAGCGTCACAAGGTCGTGCTTCTCGACAAACTCGATTGCCTCACGGGACAGATCCCGCACCAGATAGATCATTTGCCCGGGTTCTACGTACTTATTCTTGACGGCTTCGAGAGCCTTCTTCCAATCGCTGCCAAAACCCATTTCGCCGGATGCGCGAAGCATCTCTTTGTCGCACCATGCGAACTCGCGGTTCGCCAGGAGGATCAGTTCATCCGGAGTATAGGGGATCATCGCGGCCCGCAGCGCATCGAGAAGCGCATCGTTGCCGGCAGGCCCGGCGCCCGACAATTCTTCGTTGCTTCCGAGCGGACCGTTGGTGCGCGGCGCGTTCCCACCCCCCGTCTCCTGCCCGCCTCCGCGTCCACCACGCCCGCCGCCAGTTCCCGTATCGAGCGGGCCCGGGACTCCCGACGCGGTATGGAGGAACTGGGCATGGGCGTCGAGCGCCGCGTCCGCCTTCTTATACTCGCCGTCCACCCACCAGGAGAACTTAGGATCGTAGAGATCGTAGAAGTTGAACCAGGTCCGCAGAGCGGTGCGCAGTTGGCTAAGACGCACGGCGGCGCGGTTGAGGATTGCCGGATTCGCCTTGGAGGACGATGCGGAACTCCGCGCGGCGGCGATATCTGCGCTAAGCTGCGCCAGCGCCGCGGCGCATTTCTGAGGATCGACGGTTTCCATGCGCCGGCGGGCCTGTTCGAAGCCGATAATTACCTGTTGGAACGGAATCAGCGCCGCGACTTCCGCGTCCTGCCGTCCTTCATCCGCCACTTGCTTCTGCTCGCGCAGCAGCCGGTCGCGGATCAGCAAGTAGTCCACCTTGCCTGGCTGGCTAAGTGCATCGAAGTTGATTCGCTCCAACAACTGCAACTGACCGGTGTAGAACTCTTCCAGCTTCGACTGTCGCAGGGTGGAACCGCGGAGCGCGTACACGCGGTTCAAATCGCGCAGTTCCACTTCATACCGTTCGATCACGGGCCGGACCTCGCTGGTTCCGGTATCTAGCGGAGAGCCGTCGCTGGCGAGCCGGCAGTTACAATCGTCCGGCTTGGAATTCGATGGCGCTGGCGCCTTCGACCCCGGGCGCTGGGCCAATGCCTGGGGCTCCGACCGGACGGCGGCGCCCGTGGCCAGCAGCGCCAGTCCTGCCCTTCGAATCACACTGCGCCGATTCATCTGTCCCATTCGTTTCGGTTCCTCCATGAGCAACATAACTGCTACTGTACACAACTACCAACGATAGTTCGTGAACGTTCCGTCCGCAGATCCTGTACAATCAGAACTCCTGACGTCGTGGAATTTGAGATGAGCCCGTTTTCGTGGCGCAG
>PLRZ01000174.1:2021-10856 GCA_003164075.1 Bryobacterales bacterium
GGCTTCCAACTCGGCGCCGACAAGAAAATGGCGCGATGGGACAAGATCGTCGAATACTACGGTGTCCTCGAAAAACAGAGCGCCGGCCGGATGAAAGTCATCAACATGGGACCGACGTCCGAGGGCAATCCATTCCTCATGGTGATCGTCACATCGCCTGCCAATTTCGCCAAACTCGACCGGCTCCGCGAAGTCAATCTCCGCATCAGCGACCCGCGCGGTCTGACGGAAGCGCAGGCCCACGCTCTGGTGGACGAAGGCAAAGCGGTGGTGGTGCAGTCCATGAGCATGCACGCAACCGAAATTGGCGGCACTCAAATGGCCCCGGAGTTGGCCTACGACTTGCTTGCGCGGAAGGACGAGGAGACCCGGCGCATTCTCGACAACGTCATCTTCATCGAGGTACCCTGCTTCAATCCGGACGGTGAAATCATGGTCGCCGACTGGTACAACAAGCAACTCGGCACGCCCTACGAGGGCACCAATCCGCCGTGGCTCTATCAAAAGTACGCCGGCCACGACAACAACCGGGACGCGTTCCAGACCAACATACCCGACTCCCAGTACATGGCCAAGATTCTGTTCACCGACTGGAGGCCCGAGGCTTACGTGGACCACCACGGCATGGGGGCCAACGGCGCTCGTATTTTCCTGCCGCCGTACGCCGAACCGATGCGGCCCTTCGCCGACCCGATACTGTGGCGGGAGCTGAGCTGGTACGGCGCCCACATGGCATATAAAGAGGAAGAGGCCGGCCTGTCCGGCGCCATCAATGACGCCATCTATTCCGGCTGGGGCCACTTCGGTTTTCACTGGATCACGCCGTTCCACAACATCGCCGGCATGCTCACCGAGTCCGCCGCGGCGCGCCTGGCCACGCCACAATTTGTACATCCCGACGAATTACGCGGCAATGCCCGCAATCTCCCTGTGTATGAACCCGAGACTATATTTCCCAACCCCTGGCCGGGCGGATGGTGGCATATGCGCGACATCGTGGAGCGGCAAAAGGTCTCGGCCTGGGCCACGCTGGATCTGGCCGCGCGGAACCGCGAGACGGTCCTGTGGAACGCCTATCTGAAGGGCAAGCGCCAGACCGAACGGGGCGCCTCCGGCAAGCCGGCCGCGTACCTCATCTCCACGCTGCAGCACGATCCGCTGACGTCCATCAAGATGATCGACAAGCTGCTGGTGCAAGGCATCGAAATCCAGCGGGCCTCCAAAGCTTTTACTACCGGCACCGGCATGATGTATCCGGCGGGTTCCTTCGTGATCTCCCTNNATCCGCCCCTATGACATGGCTACGGACACCATGTTTGAATACATGGGAGTTCGCGTGGACCCGGTAGATGAATTGGGCGAGGTTGCACTCGAAAAGATCGCTGGTTCCATCGAGCCGGCCGGAAAAGTGACGCGCGGCCCGAATGGCTACTCGATGGACGGCCGGCTCAACGACAGTTTCCGCGCGTTGAATCTGCTGTTCGACAAGGGCATCGCGGTTCGCCGCGTGGACCAGCCATCGGCCGGCCTTCGCCCCGGCGATTTCCTGATCGGCTCCGGGTCTGAAACGGTACTGGAAACGGTAGCCAGGCAGACGGGCGTCGATTTCACACCGCTTCGCGGTACGGTCTCCACCGGCGTGCACGACATGAAACGCCAACGAGTCGCCATGTACCAGCGCTTCGGAGGCGGCAACATTGATGAGGGCTGGAGCCGCCTCGTCCTGGAGCAGTTCAATTTCCCGTACAAATCGATTTTCGATCCCGAAATCAAGGCGGGGAACCTGATCGACAAGTACGACGTTCTGGTGATTCCCAGTGACAGTACCGCGACCATCACCGGCGAAGCGCCTGGCGCGGGAGCTACTCCAGCCGGCCGCGGTGGCCGTGGCGAGGCCGGAGCGCCTGCCGCACCTGCCGCGGCGGGCGGAGGCAGGGGAGCAGGCGGCGAAGGAGGCGGCGGCCGTGGCGGAAACACGCCGCCCGAATACCGGACGGGACTCGGCGCGGAAGGAGTCAACGCTATCCGCGATTTCGTCCAGAGAGGCGGCACTCTGGTCACGCTGAACGGCGCCACGGCCTTCCCGGTGGATCGCCTTGGTATCGGCGTTCGCAACGTGCTCACGGGCAAGACCACCAAGGAGTTCTGGTGTCCCGGTTCCACCCTCAAAGTGACGTTCGACAACACCAACCCGCTGGCGTACGGAATGCCGTCTCGCGGGCTCGCGGTTTACTTAGACAGTCCCGCGTTTGAAATTACGGCGCCCAGCGCCGAGAACTACGAAACCGTTGTTCGTTACGAGGACCGCGAGTTGCTCGAAAGCGGGTGGCTGGTGGGTGAAGAGAGTCTGGCGCGCAAGGCTGCCGTGGTGTCCGCCAAGTTGGGACAGGGCAGAGTGATCCTGATCGGATTCCCCGCTCAGCACCGGGCCCAAACGCACGGTACTTACAAACTGCTGTTCAACGCGCTGGTGCGCTGATCGACGACATCCATGAAACCGGATCGATCATGAGAGCGATGCGTGTGCGGCTGTATGCGTTGATGTTCTACCGCGCGAGTTCATTAGGGGCGCTCCGCAAATGCCACTGGCTCGGCGTGCAAGCCCCGGAAGGTGCGCTGGGCCAGCAGCGGGTTCCCTGCCCCGCAGGCCGCGCAAGTGGAATTTGCGAAGGCGTCCCCAACTGGTGCACGTCGAGATGGTCATACGATCGGCAAGCAGCTAATGAGTGCACAAAGGCTGCCGCCCTTCAGCGTGGTCCTGCGCGATAGGCGAGTGCTAGATCCAACGGCGTAATGGTGCTTGGACCGTGATGCCGATGTTCCGGATCCTCGTGGTGGTGCCGCTCGTCTTCTCAGCGGCTTGCGGTACCCAGTACGCCGGTGCGATCTCTGATTTCGGAACGGCCGCCGGGACCTTGAAGGATTCCATTAAGGATCTCAGCGATCTTCAAAACAAACTCGACGCCATCTGGTGAGATCCGCCATCGCGTCATTGTCGGACTCGAGGTTCTTGCGGTCGAGGGTGTCGAGTATCTGGTTGACAAGGTCCTCGGCACCGTGGATTTGGTCCTTCGATTCGACGGTCGACGCAGCCCAGTAGGCGTCCTTGAGGCTGTTGTAAAGCGTATAGAACATTTTCCGAAGGGCTGAGAGATCATCTTGCGAAGGCATCGAAATCACCTGCTCTTATTTGGCCGGTAGCTTTGCATAAAAGTCCTGCGCCTGCTTGGCCTGAGCAAGGAGAGCAGCTACCTCAGTTTTGAAACCGGCCGGAGCAGTTTGTACCTGGAATAGTGCCCGGTGGGGCGCGACGAGCTTTTTGAGGGCGGATTGTGTACCGGCGAGGGCTGCATCGGCANNGCTTTGTGACGCTTTGTTGTTTTTCGTTCGAACCCGCCGGACTCGCGTTGACCGCTGTGACCTGTGCCTGGAGCAGACGATGTTGGTTCTAAAACGAGTATAATCTTACCACCATGGATGACGATCAGCCACCAGACCGGCGCGCACCCGATGCGAAGCCCTACGAAAGGCGGCGTTTCGACCCGGAGAACCTAGTCAGGTCGGTCATCGCCACGCCCCTGCTGCGGGACATTGAAATGGCGCCGGCGGAATTGCGTTGGGTCATCATCGACGTCAACCTGCGGCACAGCGAAGGCAGGCAGGGCGCCAAGAATACGATATACAAACTGGTGGAAGATGCCCTTCGCGAGGCCGGCGATGCCAACTCCGATCAGAAGGTGAACCGCTCCAAGAGCGATGCCAGCCAGCAATACGTCTACGCCCGCTTACAGGGAAACATCATTCGCAGCATAGTCGCGCGCGACCAACGGAATTCCACTCGCGCGATCTTTCACATCTGGCCCGACTTTATTGTAAGTGCGCAAATCTGGAAATCCGTGGCCACAGTCAAGGCCGACGCTTGTCGCCGGGCCTTCGCCACCACCGGCAAGGGAATTGTCTGGGCGGTGCTCGATTCCGGCATCGACGGCAAACACCCGCACTTTGACAAGCATGCGAATTTGAGAGACCTGCCGGCGCCGGTGACGCACATGGATTTCACGGCAGACCCGCCGGCGCGGCAGGATGTGCCTATGGACGATTACGGGCACGGCACGCACGTGGCTGGCATCATCGCCGGCGAACTGGAAGCCACTTCGCCCACCCCGCCGATTGCCATCGTCCGCGAGCGCGACGAGACCGGCAAGATCACTTACCTGCAGGATAAGACCGTCGGCAGCGTCGTCGCCCTCGCTCCGGAGTGCAAACTGGTAAGCTTCAAGGTGCTGGATCGCACCGGACAGGGGCCCATCAGCAACGTCATCGCTGCCCTCGACAAGATTCAGGAGATTAACGGATTTGGCCGGGAGATCGTCATCCACGGTGTGAACTTGAGCGTAGGATACGATTTCGACGCCGAGTGGTTCGCCTGTGGGCAGAGCCCCGTTTGCATTGAAGTGAATAGGCTGGTGAAGTCCGGCGTCTGCGTGGTGATTGCCGCCGGAAACACTGGACGTGGGTTCGCCCTTACCATAAACGATCCGGGCAACGCGGAAGAGGCCATCACGGTCGGCGCCACCCACCGGGACATGCCGCACACCTATGGCGTCTCCTACTTCTCATCGAAGGGTCCCACGGGGGACGGGCGCCGGAAGCCCGACCTGCTGGCTCCTGGAGAAAGGATCGTTTCCTGCGGCGCGGGGCCCGACCTCAATACACATAAAATCAAGGCAGGCCTCGATGGTGACGGCGGTGCATACTACATCGAGCGCAGTGGAACCAGCCAGGCTACGCCCCACGTCTCCGGCGTTATCGCGGGGATCCTCTCGGTGAGAGCCGAATTCATCGGGCGGCCGCAGGAGATCAAGAAGTTGTTGATGGAAAACGCCATTGACCTGGGCCGGGATGGCGCGGCTCAGGGGCGCGGCTTGGTGGACATGCTGCGCGCCATTCAAGCCATTTGAGAGGTGCCATGAACGGCTTTTCTTTTCCTTTTCCGTTCTTTCCGGTTCAATTCACCAAGGACGGTTTCCTGTTTCAGCAGTCGGATTCCGACGCGCTCATGCGCGGCATCCAGGCCGGTGTGACCGATCTGTTTGTGATGTCGCACGGATGGAACAACAACATGGATGATGCGCAGGGCCTGTATAGCGGCCTGTCCACGCAATTGGCCGCGCAGATTGCGGCCGCCGCTCCGCTCAAAGGTCGGACTTTTGCGATCTGCGGCGTGCTGTGGCCCTCCAAGCAGTTTGACGAGCGCGACCTGATCCCGGGCGGCGCCGCATCCTTGAACGATGCCGTGACCGAAGACGGGATGCGCGCGCGGGTGAGCAGTCTGGCGGACCTGATCCAGGCCCGGGGCTGGCCGATGGAAGCGCCCGACAACGCGGCTCAGAGCAAGCTCGATGCCGTGATGCAATCGGTTGACGACTGGGCGGACGACCCGGGCGTCCGCAACTTCGTGGTCACCAGCATCCGCGAACTCCTGCCGCAGAGTAGCGCCGATGCCGAGGACGCCTCGGGCCGGTTCTTCGCCCTGACGCCGGAATTGCTGCTGGAGAATCTCTCGCGCACCCTGAATCCGCCGCTGAACCTGACTTCCGGAACTAACGCGTCCTCCGTCGATCCATATGCCGGCGGTTCGGCGAGCGGCCTAGGCGGCGCGGCTAGCTTTCGCGACGTGCTGGGCGGCGTGCAAGCGTCCTTGCTTCACTTCCTGAATTTCACGACGTACTACCTGATGAAAGCGCGCGCCGGAGACGTGGGCGTTAAAGGCGTTGCGCCGCTGATCCAGGCTGTGCGCGGCGCGCATCCCGGCTTGAGGATGCACCTGATTGGCCACAGCTTCGGCTGCCGTTTGGCCACCGCGGCCGTCAACGCGCTGCCGGACAGCGGCCAACTGCGTCCCAACACCATGACTCTGTTGCAGGGAGCTTTCTCTCATAACGGGTTCGCGGAAAAGTTCGATGACGTGAATGACGGCGCCTTCCGGCCGGTGGTGGCGCGGAAAAAGGTGCGCGGGCCGATTCTGATCACCCACACCCGCAACGACAAGGCTGTGGGAGTTGCCTATCCCATCGCTTCGCGCATTGCCGGGCAAACAGCGGCCGCATTGGGCGACGAAAACGATATCTACGGAGGGCTGGGAAGCAACGGCGCGCAGAACCAGACCACCACGCCGGAGCGTGTGGTGGGAACCTTGCTCGATGTGGGTGGCAGCTATCCGTTCGCCGGTGGCGCGACCTCCAGCCGACCCTACAACCTGCTCGCCGACGCGTTCATTGCAGGCCACTCCGACATCGTGAAGCCGCAGGTGGCGTATGCCGTGGCAGTGGCGTTGGCCACTCCGGACGCGGCCTGAGGCTGCGCTCTTTTCTCCGGGATGAAACTTCCGGCGCTGCTGTATCACTGTATAAATGCAACTTTGATATAGAATTGTCCAGCAAAGGAGCCACTTAATGCCCCAACCCGGAATCGACCGGCTCAAGCACATCGTGGTGTTGATGATGGAGAACCGTTCCTTCGACCATATGCTCGGGTACATGATGGCGCAAGATGACCGGATCGACGGAGTGGACGGCACCCAAACGAACCCCGACACCACCGGCGCGCTGGTACCGGTACAACCCTTGGCGCAATATCAAAGCCAACTCCAGCCCGATCCGGGGCACCACTATCCGGACGTGGACCTGCAGATTTTCGGCGATCCCCGCGCTGCCGATCCCAACATGCAAGGCTTCATCAAGGCCTACTACCAGAAGCAGAAGGACGTTCCGCATTCGCACAACATTATGAACTGCTTCCCTCCGGAGAAGGTCCCGGTGATTACTACGCTCGCCTCGAATTTCCTGGTATTCAACCGCTGGTTCTCCTCGCTTCCTGGACCGACGATTCCCAACCGCGCCTTCGCGCATTTCGGCACCTCGTTCGGGAAGACCGACATGGACTTGTTCTATCTCGGCCAAAAATATAAGACGATTTACGAGCGCATGGTCGCCGAGAACCACACCGCCAAGATCTATTATTACGATCCGCCCAGCGCCACCCTTGGCATGGCTTTCATACTCAAGGACCAGCCGGCGCTTTTCGGCCAGTTCGACCAGTTCCAGGCCGACTGCGCCTCGGGCAACCTTCCCGACTACAGCTTCATCGAACCGAACTACACTGACCATAGCGTCGGCGCCGGCACTGTGCCGGCCGCCGACCAGCATCCCGATCACAATGTACTGGCCGGAGAAGAGTTCATCGCCTCGGTCTACATGTCCATCCTCAACAATCAGGACCTTTGGAACAGCACCTTGCTGCTGATCGTTTACGACGAGCACGGCGGCATTTACGATCACGTCAAGCCGCCGCCCTGCACGCCGGATGAATTCACGGATGCGCAAACCGGGTTCAAATTCGACCGCCTCGGGATTCGTGTTCCCGCCATCCTGATCTCACCCTGGATTCCAAAAGGCCGGGTGGTACCCGACCCCGCTGTGGATGCCGCGCCTATGGTTTTCGATCATGCCTCGATTCCGGCCACCGTGACCGCGCGCTTCGGCCTCGATACCACGCATCGCTCTCCGCGCGAGGCTGCTGCCGCCACTTTCCTTGAGTTCCTGACGCTCGACCAACCCCGCACGGACTACATCGGATTCCAGCCCAACACCTTTGGCGGAGCGGCGTCGGTGGACGATAGCCGCGACATCAACGTCGTTCCCACAATGAAGACCCCGGACGGCGCCGCCAATCCAGACCGAGAGTTGTCCCTGTTACTTCAGGACCATGTCAAAGCCATGCGCGAAGTGGAACTCACACTGCCCCCGGACCAGCAGACTGGCATCAACGTCTCACTGATCGGGACTGAGGCCAAGGCTAGCGACTATGTGGCACAGGTCATGGCGAGGTTGCTGCCCAAGGCTGCGGACAAATAAGGAGAAAAAGCGTGCCACGAATCTACCCGATTTCGTTCCTTTTGGTCGCGTGCGCGGCGGCGGCCCTCACCCAGGAAGTCCCCAACAGCTCCGAGGGCAGCCTGCAGTCGGATCTCCGCAAGGAAGGCCAGCAATTCCACGAAGACTGTATCTCCGCGGACAAGAAGCTTTTCAGTTGTCTTACGGACCTTGTGCACGGGAGCCCCTTCCACCTCACTGGCGGCAATTTCCCGCCGGGTAATGGTTTTGGCGCCGGGCCCGCGTTTGGATGGGAGCACAACCTCAACGAGTCCTGGCGGTCTGCCACCAACGTGGAGGCCATGGCATCCTCTAACCAATCATGGATGGCTGGTTTCAACTTCCGCGCGATTAAAGTGTCCGATGATCCTCTAAAGCCGATCTTCCATCGTCCAGTCAAAGGAACCGCCCAGAAAGTGGAACTGCAGCACGATCCGGAATGGAATCTTCATGCCGAGGTGATTTCGCTGAACAAACTCAGTTACTACGGTATCGGCCCGTCCACCTCCCGCCAGAGCCTGGCCCTATATGGCATGCGCGAAATGACGATTGGGGGAAACGTCAATCATCCCATCAAGAATTCGGGGTTTGCAGTATCCGGCGATCTCGGCGTCCGGTTGTTCTCGTTGCGTGGACGCGAAGGGGACACCAATCCCTCCATCGAACAACTGTATACGAGCGTTACCGCCCCAGGCCTGGACCAGCAAAAAGGTTTCTTCCAACCGAGTGAGGGAATCCGGTTCGACCGCGATCTGTCTAGCTATTTCATTTTGAACTACTCCGCGACCCTGCAGGAGTTCGCGGGCGCCTCATCGGATTCCTTTGAGCGGTTGAGCCTGGATTTCTCGCATACTATCCCGCTGTACAGGTGGGAAAAGTCGGCGCCGCCGCCCAAGCCCGC
>PLRZ01000174.1:10947-12260 GCA_003164075.1 Bryobacterales bacterium
GCGCGGCGATCTCGGCTTCCAGCACTTGCTGCACAGCTACGCGGTGGGTTTGACAATTCGCGCCGGCGGCTACCCCATGGTGCAGCTTCTTTTCGCTTGGGGCGGTCACGAGGGGACCCACACAATCGCCACCATTAATCCCGCCCTCATCGGAGGAGTATCCCAGCCGTCGCTCTACTAGAGCGTTTTACTACTTGGTGTGGGATCGGATTCGGCTCCAGGCCGCGGTCCCCCCTCTACTGTGTAATTTCCTCACGCGCCCGCGCCCACGGATCGGGGACATTCACCGAGGGGTTCAACTCGCCCGCCAGTTCCGGAACATTCCTCAGATGCACTCGTTTCAGCAGCGAAACTCGGTGCTTGTGACCGTCAATGCCTTGCTCGATCTCTGTCGGGGTCGGGGCCGTTGTGGTTCACCCAGTCAACACCCAATCTCGTATAGAGGCTCGGCCCGAAAGCTGGAAGGCTGGTCGCAGGCGCATTCCCAACATTGAAACCCGACTCGCTTCGTACAGGGGGCACTACGTCTCCGGCCACTAAAGCATCGGGGAGGGTGCAGGAAGTTCTATGCGGGAAATCCTACCCCCTGGTTCCGCATCAGGATTCTACCCGGCGACCGCCTGCCGTATTTGCAGGGGTCGTCCAAGCTGAAACCGCCTATTGACAGGCCTTCCAGGGAAGCGCTGGCTGCCGAAGATATTGTCCATGGCGGATCTCCTCTGCTGGATCAGACGAAAACACCGCGTAAATTTTTCAGCGAATTCCCTCCCGTGCCGATGCACACGTACTGAAGCGTCTCTGAGCCCGACACGGAGACAGGACTAGCTGCTGCCAAAGCTCTCGGAGTGCCTGTCAACGGCGGCAGGCTGTTGTTGAGATCGGTGGATGAGTGAGGTATCAGCAGCTACAGAATTATCTACAGGCCGTTTTCTGGAGTGTAGATGGTGGCTCCTAATACATTGATTGTAAAAAAGTTGTTTTCTACATGCAAACCCCGGCCTATCTGCCTTGGGCGCAGTGGATCGGTGATCACTCAGACGAATTTCGCGATGGAGCCGAGGTTCCGCCATTGTAGCGGGATGACAGGTGCGCTATCGCGCGCATCAGGCAGTCGGATCTTGGAGGAAACCACAGCTACAAATTCATCTACAGCCGGCTTCTCGCGGGGAATCGCCGTAACCAATTGATTTTATGGTCGGGGCGGGGCGATTTGAACGCCCGACCCCCTGCGCCCAAGGCAGGTGCGCTACCAGGCTGCGCTACGCCCCGACAAACGTGGACACTTTGATCCTACCACCGGTTCCGCCGCGTTC
>PLRZ01000742.1 GCA_003164075.1 Bryobacterales bacterium
TGAAATATCCTTTTGGCGCCGATGGCGGCTAAATGATTCTTGGAATGTCTATGCTTCGGTTCGGCGCTGACAATCAAGCCATCCGGCGTTGCTATGACCTTCAGCTGTTCCTCGTGGTAACCCAGTATCGTTACATGAAGTGAGATGGATCCATCCCGCTCCTCCATTTTCGATTCCGGAATCTGCAGCAGTTCCTCCTCGGCATGAATCCAGTTTTCCGAATCGTTTCCACGAACCTCGCCGCTTTGCTCGAACAGCTGGAATGCTCGGTCGCGTATCCGGCCGCTGATGGTATTCGCTTCGTCGGTCAGAACGCCAATTTCGCTGGCGGTCTCGGGTCTCTCGATGATGACTTTGGACATTGTCTGTGGCTCTTTCAGGCATCGGGCAGTGCACGTTGCGAGCCATTGCTGAGACAGCGATTGGCACACCACAACCGAGTTCGGGCGGCAATTTATGCACCTGAAAATGCGGGATTTGCTGGCGCGGCTGGAGAATGCCGGTTCTACACCTGTCCGTTTCCTCAAGTTCGCCCTCATGCGAGCTGCGTTGACAGGTACAGGGCGGATCTCGGTGATCAATCAAACTAGTGCCGCGGGGGCCCAGGAACAGCAAGATCACCAAACTCGACAAGATCTATCCAGGTAAGCTCTGGAGCACTCCCGACCGGCCTTTGAGCAGACTGGCCAGGGTCATCGGAGTGTCGTGAATGAACACGGCATCGCGATCCTCGGNNGGTCCGCAGCGAAGCTCTCCAGAAGTGAATGCACGCCCGACTGGATGGAATCCACGGAACGGTCCTATTTCTCGGCCAATGCCGATGCTGGCAGTGTTCTGCGCCCCCCGTTTTGCCTGCAGCGCAGGGGCACCCTCGGCCGAACCACCGGCGCAAAGGAGTCGCCGCGCAAACGCATCGCTAGTGACACTGTGCGGTGGACCCTTGGACCTTCAGTTGCTCTTATCATGGCTAGCCGGTTTCGGCCACTCCCCCCTGTCTAGCGGGTTGACGCGGATCCACGAACTTTAGTCATGGAATTGCGAGCGCGGCCTCCTCTGGTGACGGTTGGCGACGGACCGGAATCGAAGANNAAAGAGCACGAAGCTGCTAAGGCGCCGATCGATCGGATTCGTGTGGCGCCCAATACCGTGGCGTACGTAGAGAATCATAAGCTCGTAGTGGAGTTTGCGATCCCGGGCGCTCCAACAGAGACCATCGATGTGAAGATGCTGGAAGACAGTGTCTACCTGACAGCGCCGGCAAGAGAAATTGAATATGCCGCGGCGCTGGCTTTGGGCTGGCCGGTTAAACCTGGCAAAGCCGAAGCAACCTATGAGCATGGCCTGCTCCGAATCGAGGTGCCCCTCAAAGATCCGATGGAGGGCGCGGTGAAGGTCGTCATCAAATCAGGTGGCGCGCAAACGGTCATCGACTCTACGAAGGACAAAGCGCCGAAGCCATAGGAGTGTGGCAGACGGAATAGTTGTTTGCGAGCGCGTCCGGCAGTTCACTACACTTCGACTGACCGGACGCGGCCAGATGACACCGCGGGGGTGCTCCGCACACGGAGCCGTGACCGCTGTTCTGTGTTTCGAAAGTCGTGACGAAAGCTTCGAAGCCTCCCGCCGACACCCGATGCGTACAATAAGGTGGGCCGGATCGATGGCAAAGTGACGTGAGGAGCGGGAATCCAGTTCGATCTCCCGGTCGGACTTCTGCCGGGTCGTCACCCGGAGGGTATCCCAGCTAGTCACGCTTAAGTTCTCTGGGAGGCCTGGTCGTTAGTGCGACGAACGCATATGGGCGTGCTCAAGACGCAGCGTGGGCAATTCTCATAATCTCTTGGGCGATACCTTCGGGGGAAAGAACGAAGTCGATACAGCCGCTTGCTATTGCGCTCTCAGGCATATCTGGTTGCGCCGCTGTGTCGAGTTTCTGCGCCATTGTGATGCCTCCTGCCTCCTTTATGCCGCACAGCGCCGCTGCCCCATCGCCATCATATCCGGAGACGATGACAGCGATGAGTTTGCCGCCCCAGTGCTTCGTTAGGGAACGCAGAAAAACCGTAATGACGTCGGGCCATCCCCTCGGCTTTGATATCGGTTTCAATCGGAACTCTCCAGCAAGAACGTGCAGATCACGCTGTTCTGGGATGACGAACACACGGTTGGGCTGAATGAGTAGTTTTTCCGTGATCAGTTCGACCGGCATCTTGGTGTAGCGCGGGAGAATTTCGTGAAGCAGGGTGGCCACGGTCCTCAGGTGATTAACGATGACAATAGCCACACCCATATCGGCCGGCAGATGCTGTAGCAAACGGGTATAGGCGTCGAGGCCACCGGCAGAACCTCCCACGCAAACGACGGGAAAAGCTCTTGCAGCGCTCTTACCTTTCATGGGCCATGACTCCGTTTCGGGTTCTCTCTAGTTCCAGTATTCAACATTCTACGGCGCGCTGGGCGGTTCTGTTTTAGGCAATCTGGAATTGTGTTCGTTTCTATCTGGATTTGCGAACCATGATCTATCCAACGTGAATCCGGGTCCGGATTCCACCTCTTTCGACATGCGCAGATCAGCGCTTCGAAGTTCATTTCCAGTCCGAAAGACTGGCTGAAGAGCACCCAAATCCCACGACGAATGCGTCGCCATCTGTGCGCCAGTTGCCAAACACAACAGGCGCGCGCGGTCGACCCATAGAGCGTCACAGCTTTGATCGAGACGGAGAGCGAATTGTTGCTTATGTCGCAGCCCAACTCGACCCAGCGGCAAAGGGGTCGCCATATTCGCCTGTTGGGGCACGCAAGAATTCTTTTGAGGCAATCCAATTAAGCACCCCTATCAGCGATAACCGCGTCTATGCTACCAACCAGCCTCATCTGTATCACCTGGCACATCTCGATGGACGATATCCTCGGTATGCCGCGGTGCTTACGAGCATGAACACGGCGCGTATCTTCGTCTTCGGGCTTGACCACGTAATCGCAGCGGAGGAGGTGAATGGTAAAAAAGTTCATCGAGTCAAGGTGGGTGGATGGTCGCAGACCCGCTACCAGCGGCGTGTGGGAAACGCGCACCTGGAGCACACCAAAGACGTCATTGAACGCCTGGCTCAGATTGTCCGCAAAGACAAAATAACCCACATCATCCTCGCGGGAGATTCGGTCGTGACCCCGCTCCTGGAAGATCAACTGCCTCGGGATTTGGTGTCCATGGTGCAGGTAATCAAACTCGATATTCACGCCTCCGAACAGTACGTCCTGACCGCCACACTAGCAAAGCTACAAGGGCAGGAAGCCAGTACTGGCGCGGAAAAGGTGGAGCGACTGATGCGGCAATACCGCGGTCGCGGATTAGCCGTAGCCGGGCCGCTGGAGACGCTTGAGGCACTGGCTAGGGGACAAGTGGAAGAACTGCTTATCAGCGGCGGGCTCGAGAAGGGCCATCCCCGGCCGGAGGAGGTGCAAGCCATTCTCGCGCCGGAGATTCCCGATTCAGAGGGGGGAACGAAGAGCGAAGAGCCAACGCAAGCGTCCGTGCCCGATCTGCTGGTGACCAAAGCCAAGCAAACCGGCGCAAGGGTGACGTTTATTGAAGACACGGCTTTGCTCGAATCGATCGGTGGAGTTGGCGGGTTCCTTCGGTGGCGCGAGTAAAACGGCCATTGCTTTGCTTGTCGAGAAGCATGTCCAAGATCACTGAAGCTACCCGCGATCATATCGCCGACGAGAACTTCGCATTCCCCGACGAACGCAAAGAACCCATCCATGACGCTGCTCACGTGCGCAACGCGATCGCCCGCTTCAAGCAGGTGCAAGGGGTGACGGATGCGGAACGCGATGCCGCCTGGAAACGGATCCAATCCGCCGCGAAGAAACACAACGTAGAGTTGAATGAGCGAGACTGGCGCGAACTCAGCTAATCCGCAGTTGCTCCTGACTTTGGCGAAGGACCTCGGTCTGTCGAAAAGCGCACTGCGCCCGCTCAATGTTGCAAGTCGCGGGGAGAGGGCAGCTGTGACGCGTCCCATCCGCCGCCGAGGGCTTTGACTAACTGAACGCTCGCCGTCATCTGCTGCATCCGGAGGTTGGTTGCCGTCCGCTGATTGGCCAAAAGAGCCGTCTGCGCAGCGAGCGAAGTGAGGTAATCGTCCAGGCCTGCTTGGTAGCGGTCACGGGTGAGTGCCAAGTAGTGCTGCGACGATTCCACGGCGGCGTTCTGCTCTTGAAGTTCCTGCGAGAGGACTCGCAGTGTCGACAGACCATCTTCCACTTCTTGAAAGGCTGCGAGCACTGTCTGTCGGTAGTTGGCAACGGTGCCCTGGTAGATCGCCTGGGCTTGGGCGTTGACGGCTTTGCGTTTCCCGCCGTCAAAGAGTGTTTGGGCGAGTGTCGAACCCACGGCCCAAACGAGGCTTGGCCCCGACAACAGGCTCCCCAGGGACGTACTCCCAGCGCCAGCCGAAGCGCCCAAGGCGATGGTCGGAAAATACGCAGCTCGCGCCACACCGATCTGCGCATTCGCCTCAGCAACGCGGCGTTCGGCGGCGGCGACGTCGGGTCGGCGTTCGAGTAGCTGCGATGGAACGCCAGTTGGAATTGTCATGGTCTTCGCGGCCAGCGCTGTCGGCGCCATGGAAAACGAGGATGGCAGTTTGCCGAGGAGCATCGCGATGGCGTGTTCGAGTTGTGCGCGAAGAATCCCGATGTCAGTGGCCTGTGCGCGCGCGAGGTCGAGTTGAGTTACGGACAACTCAATGTCCTGACCGGAGGCGAGGCCCGTGTCGACTTGGGTCCGTGTCAACTGGACCGACTCCCCATCCGCGAGCACGGCCGCGTCCAATAGGCGCTTCTGCTCATCCAGGAAGCGAAGCTGGAAATAGTCGGCTGCCACTTCCGCCTGAACCGTCAGGCGCGCGCTTTCGAAGTCGCCGAGGGTGGCTTGCGCTTCATAAGAGCTGGCCTTGACGGAGTTGCGAACGCGACCCCAAAGATCCACCTCCCAGGAAGCGTCAAAGGGCAACGAATACTCCGTCCTCGTGAAGGCACCCGGCGACGAACCCGACTCCGTCAACACGGAAGATTGCCGCGCCCGAGTGACAGAAGGGCCGGCGGTTATTAATGGGAAATACTGGGAACGAACCTGTTTCACCACGGATCGAGCGGCCAGGAAATTAGCGAGCGCCGCAGCGATGCTCTGGTTGAAGACCGTCGCCTGTTCCTCGAGGGTATTCAATTCGGGCTCCTGGAACACCTCCCACCACTTGCCGCGAATCAGGTTATCGCGAGGGTCCGCTGTTTTCCAGACTCCACGTTCGTCGATCTGAACCGAATCCGGCTCTGTAACTGATTTCGGGGGCAGTTCCTTAAAAGCCGGGGGCGTCTGGACTACGGGCGGCTGATAGTGTGGGGCCAGCGTGCATCCGGCCAACATAAACATGCCGGCGAGGGGCGATGCCAGTTTCCGGTTAACCGTAACGAGCAGGCTAAATATGACGTCGAATGACTTGTTCATAGTATTGCCCAGTTTCGCCCAGTAGACGCTCCGCTTCGGTCCTGCCCCGTTCCATGCACCTTCGTCACAGCGCCCGCACCCGCTATCCCCTAAAGATGTCGAACGGTTCGATTGTAAGAACCTTTCGTATGCCCACATAGCTTGATATTGCGGCAATGACGATCACCATCACAAAAGCGAGCGCCAGATTCCAATAGGTGATCATCGCCGCATAATTCGGTAACCGGGCGCGCGAGACAGCAATCACCAGCGTCACCAGGCCAATGCCCAGGCCGTAGCCAACCAGCGCCGTAAAGGTGGCCATGAAGAGGATCATGTACACCAACTCATGACCCTTCGCGCCGATGGCCTTGAGGGCGCCAAACTTGTCCAGATTCTCTAAAATGAATGTATAAAAGGTCTGGCCGGAGATTGACAGGCCGACAATAAAACTGATGGCCGTCATCATGAGAATGGTAGTGCCGATGCTGGTCTGATAGACGTAGAAATCGGTGATCTTCGATTTGAACTCCTCCTTGGTCATGGCTACATAACCCAACTCCGCCACCTGTTTCTTGATGCTCGCAACAGCCGCATCGTTCTTCGCCTGCAACAGCACGTAGGAGATCGTGAAACGCGTAGTCGGGAGGTATTGAATGGCACGGTAGTACGTTGTATCCTGGATTATGCACAGCGCCTGAGTCGGCACTGCCCGTCTGAGGCGTGATGCCATTTGGGACCCTCTGAGAATCCTGCGTTAAAACAGTAGGTCCGCGGAGTTCGCAGCTTCGCGGACCGATTCTCAGAAGCCACCCAAATGGTTAACGAACAAGAACAGAATAGCGACCGAAGGCCCTCCGAGCAAGGGGTACGTGATGTTATTCCGGAACCCAATAAAATCAATGCTTCCACGCCGTATGACTTCAACGGCAAGAATCTGACTCCCTACGGCGGGCTACTGCCGGTGATCACCATGCTGGAGAAACTCGGATTCCAGTCCCTGGTGGAACAGACGGTGACCTCGAAACGGATTCCCCGTGCCATGGACCTGTACCGTTTCGTGCTGGGTATCGTGCTCGGCCTCTACATCGGCTTTGCGCGGCTGAACCAATTGCGTTTCATCGCCCGCGACCCGATCCTGACGGGCATTCTCAAAGTCACCAAGTTGCCGGTGCAGTCCACCTTCTGGAGATTCGTCAACGCGCTGCATTGCAATGTAGCCCGGCAGATGCTGGTCATCATGCGGACCATGCGCGAACGAGTCTGGGCTGCGGCCAACGTGAAACTCGAGGTCGTCACCATCGACACCGACACGACGGTGCACACGCTGTATGGTCAACAAATGGGCGGACGCAAAGGCTACAACCCGAAGAACAAAGGCAAGAAGAGCTATCAACCAATTCTGACATTCCTCGCCGAGACGCGAGAATACGTGTGGGGCGAATTGCGCAATGGAGACCGCCCTACCGGCAAACAGATCCACGATCATCTGCGGAATGTCCGAGCGGCGCTGCCGCCCAGCGTGAAGCAGGTCTATGGCCGGGCAGATTCGGGCTTTTACTGCCGGGAAGCCGTCGAAGCGTATGAAGGAATTGACGCCCGGTTTGTGATTTGTGCACGCAAGACGACCCGGTTGGTCGAAGAACTACGCCAAGCCCAGTGGAAACCTTCGCCCAGGACCGATGCCGACGCGGAATGCGAATTCCGTTACCAGCCAGACGGATGGAGCAAGCCGTATCGGTTCGTGGCCCTACGCAAGCAAAAGCCACGCGAAGAACTGGAAGCCGAGGAAACCGAACAATACCAGCTGTTCGAAACCAGCCAGTACAAGTACCGAGTCTTCGTGACCGACATGAGCGATCCGATCTATTTTGTGGCCTGGTTTTACGGCCAGCGCGGTGGCGCCGAAAACCTGATCAAAGAGGCAAACAACGATGCCGGGCTGGCGGCGCATCCGTCCAGCCGCTTTGATGTGAACGGCAATCACTTCCAACTGGCCATGCTGGCGTACAACCTGAACTGCTGGCTGATGCTGTTCAACCGCGAGCCGCACGCAGACGCCACTGAACTGAGACACACGACACTGGCGACCGCGCGACTTCGGTTCCTGTTCGTGGCCGCCAAGATCTGGCGCCACGCCGGCCGCACTGGGGTGAGCTACAGCGATCACTACGAGGAGAAGAGCGTGTTCGAACGGTTGATGGATCGTTTGCGAAAGATTGCGCCGCGCGCCGGGGGATACGCCCCAGTGATGCTGCCGGCCCTGCGCTGAACAGGCTTGCCGCTAGGTCTTCGCGCGCTGTGCATAGAAAGTTATGCACTCGCGGCAAGCTCAACGAAGCATGTAACTTCGGAGCGGACCTTGGCGGGACTGGACTCTCGGGAGGACGATGAACTAGCGGAAATCGAACTGACCTACTCGATTCTGGATGACATCAACCAAGCGCGGCCGGCGTTCGGAAAGCCCGCCGTGTGCATAATCCAGGTGTATACAACGTTGGCACGCCGTTCAGTCCGTTGGAGGCGACTCTAGCGATTCCGACGATCACGCCGCGGTAATCGTTTAGTTCGAAAGTTGTGCCGATTTTCGGGTGGCCGAGCTTTGAGATTTCAGCATCATCGACAACAAGGAACGAATTGTCAGCGTAGATGTCCTGTATATTGCCCTGTTCGAGTTCGGGACGGCCGAATAAGCTCGCATCGTCCAGGCCCACAACAGTGACGGCCTGAAACGTGCCATCTTCGAGCTTGACCAGCGCACCTCCCATAAAGAGCGGCACCGCGTAGCTGACTCCGTCCATGCTGCGGGCGGCGTCGAGCACATAATCGGGCAGGGGAATCGCGCTGGTCGCCGTGTTGACCGCGGGATCCATGATCCACATCGTGGCGCCGATATTCGTGACCGTCGAATATGCGCGGTTCAGGACGCCAGCGAAGGTCGCGGTCATTTGCATCATCAGAAATACGGCGAAGGTGATTCCGATCAACAGAGCCGAGAACTTGGCCTTGTCATTGACCAGCAATTTAAATCCGATCCGCAGGATGCCGTTGTATCTCATGACGCCTCGCCGCCGAGCGCGACCAGGCGTTCCCATGGAAGCGCGCGCCGGGCGGATGCCTGGCCCGGTACGGCGCCGATATCGGGCGCCGTCGCGGCGGGAAGGAATAGGTCGCCCGGGGTTTGAGCTCGAAGACTATGCATTGCGTTCACTCTGATGTGCGCCAGGCGGTGATGCTATTGTTTTCCGATGAAGACATCCACCAGTTGGCCCGGATAAACCGAAGCGTCCTTTTTCTCGAACCTGAAGATTACCGGCAGTACGCGGAGGTCAACCCTCTCCTGGCGCTCATTCGACAGCTCGATTTTGGGTGAAACATAAGGCTGCACGCGCACAAAGGTCAGAGGAAGCTTCACGTCCGTACCGCGGATCGATAACTGGCCGAGGATATGGTCCGCGGCCGGCAGTCGCGAGACTAAGATCTCATCTACATAGCAGCGCACAAGCAGATAGTCCTGCGGCGCGCCCATCACTACTAACGGGTCAAAACCATTTGTGTAGGTGTCATAGGCCCCCTGAGTGGATACATAACTACCCGCTGATGCGTTGACGGCGAGGACGATTCCATTGACTGGAGCTTTCAGTGAAAACTTCTTCCGGAGCAAATCCGCGGCCTTGTAGCCCTGTGTCAGCGCCTCGTACTGCCGCTCCTGATTGACAATGTCATAACTCCACGCACCCGCTNNGATCGAGGCGATCCGCGGCGAGAAGACGCTCAGTCAGTTGGGATCGCAGTTCAAGCTGCATCCCATCCAGATTGCGAAATGGCGGAAGTTGGCCCTGGAGCAAATGCCGGAACTCTTCGTGGACGGGCGGAGGCGCAAGGGGCCAGGCGCCGATGCCGAGAGCGACACGCTGTACCAGGAGATCGGGCGGCTGAAGGTGGAATTGGACTGGCTCAAAAAAAAAGTCGGCGTGCTCGATTGAGGAGATGCGGCCACTGGTGGAGCGGGACAACCCGGAGATCAGTGTGCGGCGCCAATGCGAGTTGCTGGGCGTCAACCGCTCCGGGTTGTACTACGAGCCAGTGGGCGAGAGCGAGGAGAACCTCCGGCTCATGCGGTTGCTGGACGAGCAGTACACGCGGACGCCGTTCTATGGGAGCCGGAAAATGACGGAGTGGCTGGTGAGCGAAGGCTATCGCGTGAACCGCAAGCGTGTTTCGCGACTGATGGAGTTACTGGGCGTGGAAGCCGTTTATCCGAAGCCGAAGCTGAGCCAGCCGGAAGAGGGCCACCGGATCTACCCGTACCTATTGAGAGACACGACGATCGCACGCGTCAACCAGGTGTGGAGCACGGACATCACATACATCCGGATGGCGCAGGGCTTCCTGTACCTGGTCGCGGTGATGGACTGGTTCAGCCGGTTCGTACTGAGCTGGTCGCTGTCGGTGACGATGGATGTGGAGTTTTGCGTGGAGGCGCTGCAGCGGGCGTTGCGGCGCGGCCGGCCGGAGATATTCAACAGCGACCAGGGGTCGCAGTTCACCAGCGAGAAGTTCACCGGGAAGTTGGCGGAGCGCGAGATCGCCATCAGCATGGACGGGCGTGGCCGCTGCATGGATAACATCTTCGTCGAGCGGTTGTGGCGCTCGCTGAAATACGAGGAGGTGTACCTGAAGGATTACGCGACGGTGACGGAGGCGCGCGCCGGCATCGCCGGCTACTTCCGGTTCTATAACCACCAGCGCCTGCACCAGAGCCTCGACTACCGGACGCCGGCGGCGTTGTACCTGGCGTGAGTGCGTATGCGATGATTGGGCGGACCAGAAGGAACGGAGCGTTGCCGGACTCGGGGACTCCGTCCCCGAACCCCTGGGATTTACCGCTTTCGCGCCAGAATAGTTGGATTACACTGGAGACACTGGAACGGAGGATAGGGCTCCGCAGGGATGCGACCCGAGCGCCGATTCCAGGGCCGGAATGGCAACGGGGCGGGCTTGCAAAGCCGCCCCCAAAACTCAACCCCACGACCCCGCTGGACATTAGCTTATTGCGGGCAAAAAATGGTCTTGACAATGGGGTCCACCATAAATGTCATAACTCCACGCACCCGCTTTCGTGAGATCCCACTGTCTGCGGGCCACATCCAGGGCCGATCCAGCCTGCCGGACTGCATCTTTCGCGGTATCGAGTACGTCCTTACTAATCGACTTCGAGTTCAGGTCATATGAGGCGACGCGCTTGTCGTATTGGTCGTGGGCCACTTTCAAGTTGGATTCGGCGAGTTCTACCTGCGCCTTGGCAATCTCCAGCGTCTCTTTCCTCGGCTCCGCTTTCAGCTCGTTCAAGAGTGAGAGCGCAGCTTCAGCCTGCAATCGGAGTTGTTCCGTGCTTGCGTTCTGTACGGACTCGTCGATCGTCAGCAGCGAACTGCCGGCCGACACGCGCTGGCCCTCGTGCACTAGGATCTGCGTGATCGGGCCGGCAACTTCTGGGTAGATGTTGATATTTGAACCGCTCGCCTGGTCGCTTTCGACAATGCCGTTGGCGTAGATTGCCCATTGATAAGGACTGGCAGTCGGTTTAAAAACGGGCGCCTGAGCTTTCCTCTCGCGGCCTAGGAGGTAGGCGGCCGTAAGTCCGGCCAGAATACCGAGTACTGAAATGGCAATGATAATCGTGTTTCTTATTGCGTGCCTTTGTCCGACGCGGTAATCCGGCCATCTTCCATATGGATGATCCGATCCGCGAACTCATTGATGCGCGCGTCATGGGTGACGATCAGGATACAGCGGGCTTTATTGAGGACCTTCTCTTTTACAAAGGCGATGATCATTTTCCCAGTGTCGCCGTCTAGAGAGGCGGTCGGTTCGTCGAGAATCATGATTTCGGGGCTGCTGACGATGGCGCGGGCGATCGCCACGCGCTGTTGTTCACCGCCCGATAGTTTCACGGGCAAAATCTCGGTCCGGTTCTTCAACCCGACGATTTCGAGGCACTTTCTTGCCTCGTCGATAGACTCGTTCCAGTCGTGCCGCTTCAAGATCAACGGAATGGCGACGTTTTCGGCCGTAGTCAGCCGCGGAAACAGATGGAAGTCCTGAAAGACAAAGCCGACTGTGTTGAGGCGGAAATCCGCCAACTCATCGTTGGTGAGAGTCCAGATATCCAGGCCCTTAACCATTACCTTGCCGGCGTTGGGCCGCAGGATCCCGGAGATCATGCTCAGCATCGTGGTTTTGCCGCTGCCTGAGGGTCCGACGATAAACAGCATTTCGCCGAAGTGAGCGACAAGCCCTGCAGCGTTCACGGCTGTCGTTTTGGTCTCTCCTTCGCCGAACCACTTTGTGAGATCGGTTGCTACAATCGCTTCAGAGACTATTGGCTCCGGGTTAGCGCCATCCATTGGCTTCACCGGACCGGCCTTTGAAGCGGCGTTCCCCTGTTTCCGTCCCCTCGAGTTTGCCGCGTAGCGGACGGCTGACCGAGGCATCTGTCCGCGCCTCCGGTCCATCTAAATTCGACGATGTAGCGTTACGGGCGTTCTTCACGTCCGCCTCGCGGTGTGCGGCCTTTGCTGTCCAGCAGTGTGATTCCTGTAACTTCGGATCGCGTCCAAGCCATCGACTCCCTCCAGGCACCTCGACCATTACCGGCGAGGATAGCCGGTCATGCATGCCCACTGAAGTGCGAGCAAGTTCCGGGCCACCACACGTACCCAGGTCGACTGCCCAGCGGTGTTGCTCCTGTGGGCGGGGCGGAGACGTTATCCGGGGCATCTGTGGCCAGGGACGAATCTCGCACTTCCGCGTGCAGATTGTGCACTTTGTGCGGCCGTATGTCCGCCGTGCGTCCCCCAACTCGCATATCGCGCAACAACGCCGCACCTGCCGTCCGCTCGACGCATTACGAAGGGGAACGACAGTCAACCACATCGTACGCATGTGGCGTGCCAATTGCTCTGTTGGCTGAGAGGAAAATAACCATGTCCCGTTTCTGGAACGTAGCGTTTTTGAGTGCCGCCTTGATGGCCCCAATTGCGATGACCCCGACGGCGTTGCGAGCCCAGGATCAGAAAGCCGCTCGCACGTATCACGACAAACAGCGCAATGACGATCATGCATGGAACGGCCAAGAAGATAAGGCGTATCGTATCTATGCGAAACAAAACCATCGCAAGTACGGCGATTTTTCCAAGCTCAAAGAGGACGAGCAACAGAACTACTGGAACTGGCGCCACGAGCATTCGGATGCGCTCCTCAAGATTGAAATAAAGTAATTTCAGCAGACTCGTTCAGCGGAATGCGGGTCGCTATTCGGAAGACGCGATTCCATGCCGGATGGCATATGCTGTCAGGGCGGCATCCGTATGGAGTCCCAGCTTTTCGGTGATTTTCTGCTTGTGGAATTCCACCGTCTTGACGGAGACGCCTAGAATCTGGGCGATTTCCTTGCGAGCCCGCCCTTCCGCAACCAACTGGAGGACCTCACGTTGCCTGGAAGTGAGATCCGCCGAGAGCTTTTTTGACCGTCGCAAGAAAGCCGCAGTTTCCGTGCCGAGACGTTCTTGGATAGCCGAACTGATGTACCTCCGGCCACTGTCAACATCATGAAGCGCTGTGACCAGTTCGGTCGCGGCCGACTGTTTCAACACGTATCCGGATGCCCCCGCCTCGAACGCCGCGCTCACAAAACTGAGGTCCCCATGCATGGTGAGGATAATCAGCTTCGAGTCGGGATTCGATTGCTTCAGGCGGCGCGCGGCTTCGATGCCGTTCAGGCCGGGCATGGAAATGTCCAGCAGGATCACGTCGGGGCGGTGTTTTTCCGCGGCCTCCAGCACCGCCCTGCCATCGCCGGCCGTCGCCACCACCTCGAATTCCGGCGCCAGCAGAGCCTTCAGTCCTTCCAGGAGAATGGTATGGTCGTCGGCAATCAATAGCCGCGGCTTATTCATGGCGTGCTCGATTCGGTGGCGACGGCTGCAGGATTTATTTCGAGAGGAATTCGGATTTCGATCCGCGTACCGTCACCGCGTTTTGGCGAAATCGCAAAGGTCCCGCCCAGGTGCCGCACCCGTTCCTCCATGCTGATCAACCCGAGCCCTTTTCCTTTGGCATCGTCGAGGTTGAATCCATGCCCGTCGTCTCGGATGGCGACACGCAGGGCATTGTTGTTGCCGGAAATCGATACCTCTGCTCGCGCAGCCCCGGAGTGTTTGCTGACGTTCCCCAGGGCTTCCTGGACTACACGATACACGCACAGAGCCACCCCTGGCGGGATTGTGTCGGGCAGTGCACGGGTCGTGAACCGCACCTTGAATTGCCGCAGGTTGGAGAATTCCGCGCAGTAGGATCGCAGGGCTTCTCCGAGGCCAAGATGCGTCAACGTGAACGGGTGAAGGTTGCGGGCAGTGCGGCGGAGGTCCTCCGATAGAACTTCCATCTGCTTCTGCAATTCCCCCAGTTTGCTGCGTAGTTCGTCCGGCGAAATTCCGTGCGCCTGATGCAATACTGCCACCTGGATGGACAGCGCCGCCAGCCTCTGGCTGATGTCATCGTGAAGCTCCTGCGAAACCCGCCGCCGCTCCTCCTCCTGTGCCTCCACCAGGCCGGCTGTCAGCGTCCGCAGTTCTTCCTGACTTTGCCGAAGGATCTGGGTCTGTTGGATCGCGCCCTCCGCCCGTCTGGCCTCGGTTACGTCCACTCCCACCCGAACGATGTGTCGGGCGGTGTCCCGCACCTCGGCCACCGCGGTGCTGGACCAGGAGATGAGATGCCGCTGGCCGTTCCGGTCCACCAAATGGCTCTCGTGTTCGCGGACTGAGGGCCGCTCCGACAGTTCCTTGTATATTTGTTTCACGGCCTCGATCTCTTCTGGTGGCGCAAGCACGTCCCAGGCGGGCTTTCCTTTGACCTCCTCGAAGGAGTACCCGCTGAGGCGTTGGCACGCGAGGTTGAAGCGCACGATGCGGCCCTCCAGGTCGGTCACCATCACCAGGGCGGCCGCCGATTCCAGCACGGCTGCCGTGAATCCCTGTTCTCGCTGCAATTCGAGATGGACTCTCCGGGCCGCATCGATGTCGATGAAGATCATCACCGCGCCGTCAATCTTGTTGTCCATGGTCCGGTATGGCCGGACCCGCAAGGAATACCAGCGGCCTTCCCGGTCCTGAACCTCGCGCTCACGCACGCTAATGGTATCGACGACTTCGGCGACCAGGCTGGTCATATCCGGGATCTCAATGTTTGGCCGCACGTGACCGACGGGGCGCCCCACATCGCCGGGCAGCAAGTTCAGCAGCTTTTCGGCCTGCGGCGTGAAACGCCGGATGCGCCAGTCGCCACTCAACATCAGGATGGGAATATTGACGCTGCTGAGCAGGTTGGTGAGATCGTCGTTTAGCTGCCCCAGCTCGGAGTTGCGATTCTGAAGCTGCTCGTTGAC